>NZ_JAJALG010000001.1:0-423059 GCF_020515205.1 Alteromonas sp. McT4-15 | reverse complement strand
GTCACACTTGTTCATGAATACGATGATGTAAGGAATACCAACCTGACGACCAAGTAGGATGTGCTCACGAGTCTGTGGCATAGGACCATCAGTCGCAGCAACTACTAGGATACCACCGTCCATCTGAGCAGCACCAGTGATCATGTTTTTAACGTAATCAGCGTGTCCTGGGCAGTCTACGTGTGCGTAGTGACGAGTAGGAGTATCGTATTCTACGTGTGAAGTAGAGATGGTGATACCACGTGCTTTTTCTTCAGGCGCGTTATCGATTTGATCGAATGCCTGTGCGTTACCACCGTAAGTCTTAGAAAGAACTGTAGTGATTGCTGCAGTTAGGGTAGTTTTACCGTGGTCAACGTGGCCGATTGTACCCACGTTTACGTGGGGTTTCGTACGTTCAAACTTTTCTTTTGCCATTTTTCTCGTTTCCTAAGTTAAAAGTCCGACCCACAAATAGACCGGACCGAACCTTCATTTAGATTAAATTCTAGATTCAATAATAGCCTGCGCCACATTGTTAGGCGCCTCAGAATAATTGAAGAACTCCATAGAGTATGAAGCACGACCTTGTGTTTGTGAACGCAAATCAGTTGCGTACCCAAACATTTCTGAAAGCGGCACTTTTGCACGTATTATTTTAACACCTGCTACGCCATCTTCCATACCTTCGATCATGCCGCGACGACGGTTAAGGTCACCAACAACGTCACCCATCCAATCCTCTGGAGTAGTCACTTCAACTTTCATTGTGGGTTCAAGTAACACCGGATTTGCTTCTGCGGCGCCTTTTTTGAAACCCATAGAGCCGGCGATCTTAAACGCCATTTCAGAAGAGTCAACATCGTGGTATGAACCATCAAACAACGTAACCTTAACATCAAGTACCGGATACCCTGCAAGAACACCACTTCGCATCTGCTCCTGAATTCCTTTATCGACCGCTGGAATGAACTCTTTTGGTACCACACCACCGACGATTTCGTTCACAAATTCGTAGCCAGCCCCTTCTTCTTGAGGCTCAATGCGTAACCATACATGACCAAATTGGCCACGGCCGCCAGACTGACGAACGAACTTCCCTTCAACTTCAACGTTTTTACGAAGGGTTTCGCGATAGGCAACCTGAGGGTTACCTACGTTACATTCAACTTTGAATTCGCGCTTCATGCGGTCGACAATGATATCAAGGTGAAGTTCACCCATACCAGAGATAATCGTTTGACCAGTCTCGTCGTCAGTTTTCACTTTAAACGACGGATCTTCTGCCGCAAGCTTGCTTAGGGCAATGCCCATTTTCTCTTGGTCAGCTTGAGACTTAGGCTCAACCGCAATTGAAATTACCGGCTCTGGGAATTCCATACGTTCCAATGTGATAACGTGATTTGGATCACAAAGCGTATCACCGGTAGTAACATCTTTAAGGCCAATGGCCGCAGCGATGTCACCTGCGCGTACTTCTTTAATTTCTTCACGGTCTTTCGCGTGCATTTGCACGATACGACCAAAACGTTCACGCTTGCCTTTAACAGGGTTATAAACCGTATCACCGGTGTTAACCACACCAGAATAACAACGGAAAAACGTTAACGTACCTACAAACGGGTCGGTCGCTATTTTGAATGCAAGTGCCGAGAACGGCTCATCGTCGCTTGAATGACGCTCTGCTTCCGTCTCATCTTTATCGTCAAGCACACCTGTAATGGCTTTAACTTCAGTAGGAGAAGGAAGATATTGAATAACAGCGTCTAGTACAGCCTGAACACCTTTGTTTTTGAAGGCACTGCCACAAGTGGCAAGAACAATTTCGTTGTTCAGTGTACGCTTACGAAGGCCTAAACGGATTTCTTCCTCGGTCAGCTCTTCGCCTTCCAAGTACTTGTCCATTAGCTCGTCTGATGCTTCAGCAGCCGCTTCGATCATTTCGGTGCGGTACTGCTCAGCGGTATCTAAATATTCAGCCGGAATGTCTTCATAGGTAAATGTCATACCCATGTCGTCTTCATTCCAGTTGATGGCTTTCATCTTCACGAGGTCGATGACGCCATGGAAATTCTCTTCAGCGCCCATGTTGATTTGAATCGGAACACAGTTTGCGCCTAAACGCTTGCGGATTTGACCCACAACACGTTCAAAATCAGCGCCAGCCCGGTCCATTTTATTAACGAACACTAGGCGTGGCACTTGATATTTGTCAGCCTGTCGCCAGACTGTCTCTGATTGAGGTTCTACCCCAGAAGACCCACAGAAAACCACTACCGCACCGTCTAGCACACGTAATGAACGCTCTACTTCAATAGTAAAGTCTACGTGTCCAGGGGTGTCGATGATGTTGATCCTGTGTTGATCGAACTGTTGCTCCATACCAGACCAGAAACAAGTCGTTGCAGCAGACGTGATAGTAATACCACGCTCCTGCTCTTGCTCCATCCAGTCCATGGTAGCAGCACCATCGTGCACTTCACCGATTTTGTGAGACAGTCCTGTATAAAACAGAACACGCTCTGTGGTCGTGGTTTTACCCGCGTCCACGTGAGCCACAATACCAATATTGCGATAACGCTCAATCGAGGTCTTACGAGGCATAAATCTCTCTCAGTTAAATAACGTTGATTACCAACGGTAGTGAGCAAACGCTTTGTTTGCTTCGGCCATACGGTGAACGTCTTCACGTTTCTTAACCGCTGAACCTTTGTTATCTGCTGCGTCTAGCATTTCAGCCGCTAGGCGTTGTGCCATAGACTTTTCGCCACGTTTACGTGCAGCTTCAACCATCCAACGCATACCTAGCGCGTTACGACGAACTGGACGTACTTCAACTGGAACCTGATAAGTTGAACCACCAACACGACGAGACTTAACCTCTACTGTTGGGCGGATGTTATCAAGCGCTTCCTCGAAGATATCTAGGTGTGCTTTGCCGGTTTTTTCAGCAACAATATCAAGCGCACCGTAAACGATTTTTTCAGCGACTGACTTTTTGCCGTCGAGCATTACGACATTCATGAATTTCGCAAGCAGTTGTGAACCAAATTTTGGCTCTGGTAGGATTTTACGTTGACCTACGACTCTTCTTCTTGGCATTTTCTATTCTCCGTATGAATTCAGGGAAAACCCAAAACTCTTAAACTTCAGTTTGGCCTTACTAACGGAGAACCGTTAAGACTTAGGCTTCTTCGCGCCGTACTTAGAACGGGCTTGTTTACGATCGTTTACACCTGCGCAGTCAAGAGTACCGCGAACTGTGTGATAACGAACACCTGGTAGATCTTTAACACGACCACCACGGATAAGTACTACACTGTGCTCTTGTAGGTTGTGACCTTCACCACCGATGTATGAAGAAACTTCAAAACCGTTAGTTAGACGTACACGACATACTTTACGTAGTGCAGAGTTTGGTTTCTTAGGCGTAGTTGTATATACACGAGTACATACACCACGTCTTTGTGGACAAGC
Organism: Alteromonas sp. McT4-15; assembly: GCF_020515205.1. Classification (NCBI taxonomy): domain Bacteria; kingdom Pseudomonadati; phylum Pseudomonadota; class Gammaproteobacteria; order Alteromonadales; family Alteromonadaceae; genus Alteromonas; species Alteromonas sp. McT4-15. The sequence goes on along the minus strand of NZ_JAJALG010000001.1, from coordinate 419,603 downwards.
TTGTAGAGCAGCTACGTTGCTTTTTTCAACGGGCTTTCTACGCGGCTTGCGCACTAACTGGTTAACTGTTGCCATTAACTAGCTCCTGATTAAAAACTACGAAAACCCAATCACTATGATTGGGTCCTATTTATGCGACTTTTAAAATTCGTCGCCCTTTTCATGTGAACATTGTGCTCGTCAATATTCACTGAGCGCTAATACAAAAAACCGCGACCGTTTTTAGTACCTTTTTTAGGCTATCAAAAATCGGGTCGCGGAATATTAATGATCATCGCCCTGACTGTCAAGGTGTACAAAGGTTAGACAGGAAGTTTTCCTGCTTTTTGTACGCCTTGCCTGCCAATTTGTTAGGAGTACGTTAACGCACTCCTATGATCATGCCTTATTCGGCAGTATCTTCGTCTGCACCAGCGTTAAGTGCTTCGGTTAGTGCCTGTTCTGCTTCAGCAGCAGAAACTGACATTTCTTCGATTTGCTCTTTGCGACGCTGTGCGCGGCGTTCGTGGTAAGCGAAACCTGTACCCGCTGGAATTAGACGACCAACGATTACGTTTTCTTTCAGACCGCGTAGGTCATCTTCTTTACCTTGAACCGCAGCTTCAGTTAGAACACGTGTTGTTTCTTGGAACGATGCCGCTGAGATAAATGACTCAGTAGACAGTGACGCTTTAGTGATACCAAGCAGCTGTGTTTCGTACTGCGCTGGGATCTTGCCGTGTTTTTCAATTTCACGGTTAGCCACTTTAACGTTCGATACTTCAACCTGTTCGCCTTCTAGGAACTGCGTATCGCCTGGGTTAGTGATAATACACTTACGTAGCATCTGACGGATAACTACTTCGATGTGCTTATCGTTAATCTTAACACCCTGTAGACGGTAAACTTCCTGAACTTCGTTCACGATGTAATTTGCTACAGCTGAGATACCACGTAGACGTAGGATATCGTGCGGAGACTCTGGACCATCAGCGATAACTTCGCCTTTTTCCACTTTCTCACCTTCGAACACGTTAAGCTGACGCCACTTAGGAATCATCTCTTCGTACGCGTCACCCTCAGCAGGTGTAATTACAAGACGCTTCTTACCTTTGGTCTCTTTACCGAAGCCGATAGTACCTGAGATTTCTGCAAGGATTGCAGGCTCTTTAGGCTTACGAGCTTCAAATAGGTCCGCAACGCGCGGTAGACCACCCGTGATATCACGAGTCTTCGAGCTTTCCTGAGGAATACGTGCTAGCACGTCACCTTCGTTAGCCACTTTGCCTTCTTTCGCTTCAATAGTGGTGAAGCTTGGAAGACGAATTTCTTGAAGACCGAACTCGTCGCTTTCAAGAATTAGCTTAGGCTCTTTAGCGTTTACTTTCGCAAGGTCTTTAACAACGATACGTGTTAGACCAGTAAGCTCGTCTTGCTGCATTTCAGTGTTAGAGTCATCAATGTCTGCGAAGCTAATCTTAGCTGCACGTTCAGTGATGATTGGGTGACTATGCGGATCCCAGTTAGCAACAATGTCGCCAGCTGCAATCGTTGCGCCGTCATCCACGCTAAGTACAGCACCATAAGGTACTTTATAGCGCTCTTTCTCACGGCCTTGCTCGTCGATAACAGTAAGTTCTGTTGAACGAGAAACGATAACCACTTTGCCGTCAGAGTTACGTACGAATTTCGCATTGTGTAGCTTAAGGCTACCCGCAGTCTTAACTTGTACGCTGTTCTCAGCAGACGCTCTTGATGCCGCACCACCGATGTGGAACGTACGCATGGTAAGCTGTGTACCTGGCTCACCGATTGACTGTGCTGCAATAACACCAACCGATTCACCGCTACCCACCATGTGACCACGTGCAAGGTCACGACCGTAACACTTAGCACAAACACCGAAGTCATTGTCACAAGTGATTACCGAGCGAACCATGATTTGGTCAACTGAGTTAGCTTCAAGCATGTCTACTAACGCTTCATCTAGAAGAACGTTACGCTCTACTAGTACTTCGTTAGTACCTGGCTTAAGTACATCTTCTGCTACCACACGACCTAGTACACGCTCGCGTAGTGGCTCAACAACGTCACCACCTTCGATTAGTGGTGTCATTTGAACACCTTCGAATGTGCCACAGTCGTCGTTAGTGATTACCAAGTCTTGTGCAACGTCTACTAGACGACGCGTTAGGTAACCCGAGTTAGCTGTCTTAAGTGCGGTATCCGCTAGACCTTTACGAGCACCGTGAGTCGAGATGAAGTACTGTAGTACGTTCAGACCTTCACGGAAGTTCGCCGTAATTGGGGTTTCGATGATTGAGCCATCTGGCTTAGCCATCAGACCACGCATACCTGCTAGCTGACGAATCTGAGCGGCACTACCACGAGCACCCGAGTCGGCCATCATGTAAACAGAGTTAAATGATGATTGCTCTTCTTCTTCGCCATCGCGGTTAATTACGATGTCAGTCTTAAGGTTATCCATCATGGCCTTAGCAACTTTTTCGTTAGCATTTGACCAGATATCGATAACTTTGTTGTAACGCTCACCCGCGGTAACAAGACCGTTTTGGAACTGTTCCTGAATTTCGATAACTTCTGCTTCCGCTGCGTCGATGATGTCTTTCTTAGCAGCAGGGATAACCATATCGTCGATACCAACAGACGCACCCGCGATCATCGCGTAGTGGAAACCGGTATACATGATTTGGTCAGCAGCAATTACTGTGTCTTTCAGACCTAGCGTACGGTAACAAGCATTCAATAGTTTTGAAATTTGCTTCTTGCCCATCGCTTGGTTGATGATTTCAAACGGCAGACCCTTTGGAAGGATCAGTGAGAAAATTGCACGACCAACAGTAGTGTCAGTTAGTGTTACTTTCTCAGTTTTGTTGCCATCTTCATCGATGTCATATTCAGTAATACGTACTTTAACGCGAGAGTGAAGCTCAGCATTACCTGTGCGGTATGCTTTTTCTGCTTCATTCGGGCTGGTAAATACCATGCCTTCGCCTAGGCCGTTTACTTTGTCACGCGTTAGGTAGTAAAGACCCAATACAACGTCCTGTGAAGGTACGATGATTGGCTCACCATTCGCAGGTGACAGAATGTTGTTCGTCGACATCATAAGTGCACGTGCTTCTAGCTGTGCTTCGATTGTCAACGGAACGTGTACCGCCATTTGGTCACCATCGAAGTCGGCGTTGTACGCCGCACACACTAGCGGGTGAAGCTGAATCGCTTTACCTTCGATTAGTGTTGGTTCGAATGCTTGGATACCCAAACGGTGAAGTGTAGGTGCACGGTTAAGTAGTACCGGGTGTTCACGGATAACGTCGTCTAGTACGTCCCAAACCTCTGGTGCTTCGCGCTCTACTAGCTTCTTAGCTGCTTTGATTGTAGTGGCAAGACCACGACCTTCAAGCTTACCGTAGATAAACGGCTTAAATAGCTCAAGTGCCATCTTCTTAGGAAGACCACACTGGTGAAGACGTAGTGTAGGACCAACGGTAATTACAGAACGGCCTGAGTAGTCAACACGCTTACCAAGAAGGTTTTGACGGAAACGACCTTGCTTACCTTTAATCATGTCTGCAAGCGACTTAAGTGGACGCTTGTTAGAACCGGTAATCGCACGACCACGACGTCCGTTATCTAGAAGCGCATCAACAGACTCTTGAAGCATACGCTTTTCGTTGCGTACGATAATGTCTGGAGCAGCTAGGTCTAGAAGACGCTTAAGACGGTTGTTACGGTTAATTACACGACGGTATAGGTCGTTAAGGTCAGACGTTGCAAAACGGCCGCCATCTAGTGGTACTAGAGGACGTAGGTCTGGTGGAAGTACCGGAAGTACCGTCATGATCATCCACTCTGGCTTGTTACCAGACTGTTGGAATGACTCAAGCAACTTAAGACGCTTAGTAATTTTCTTACGCTTAGTTTCAGAGTTGATTGAAGGCAGCTCTTCACGCATAGCCGCAACGTCTGCGTCTACGTTAAGTGCAGTAAGAAGATCGAATACTGCTTCAGCACCCATCTTCGCTTCAAACTCATCACCGTGCTCTTCAAGTGCATCCAAGTACTCTTCTTCGTTAAGAAGTTGGCTGCGCTCAAGCGTAGTCATACCTGGCTCAGTAACCACGTATGATTCAAAGTAAAGTACACGTTCAATATCACGAAGTGTCATATCTAGCATTAGGCCGATACGAGACGGAAGTGATTTAAGGAACCAAATGTGTGCAACCGGGCTAGCTAGCTCGATGTGACCCATACGCTCACGACGTACTTTAGTCAGTGTAACTTCAACGCCACACTTCTCACAGATAACACCACGGTGCTTAAGGCGCTTGTACTTACCGCAAAGACACTCATAGTCTTTAACCGGACCAAAGATACGCGCACAGAACAGACCGTCGCGCTCAGGCTTGAACGTACGGTAGTTGATTGTTTCAGGCTTTTTAACTTCACCGAATGACCATGAACGGATCATGTCAGGTGAAGACAGACCGATTCGAATATTATCGAATTCTTCAGTCTTGTTTTGTTGCTTTAGAAACTTTAATAAGTCTTTCACATTACTCTCCCAGCGGAGTCAGTCTCTAGAGCCCGGCGCAAGCACCGGGCCATCTCATAACATTACGCGGCGATTGCCGTATTACTTTTCTTCAAGCTCGATGTTGATACCCAACGAGCGAATTTCTTTAAGTAGTACGTTGAATGACTCTGGCATGCCAGGCTCCATTCTGTGGTCGCCATCGACGATGTTCTTGTACATCTTGGTACGGCCGTTAACGTCATCTGACTTAACAGTAAGCATTTCCTGAAGGGTATATGCAGCACCGTATGCTTCAAGTGCCCACACTTCCATCTCACCGAAGCGCTGACCACCGAACTGTGCTTTACCACCAAGAGGCTGCTGTGTAACAAGGCTGTAAGAACCAGTAGAACGCGCGTGCATTTTGTCGTCTACTAAGTGGTTCAGTTTCAGCATGTACATGTAACCAACCGTAACTGGACGCTCAAACTCGCGACCGGTACGACCGTCGAACAATGAAATCTGACCGCTTTCTGGAATATCAGCAAGCTTCAGCATTTCTTTGATTTCAGATTCACGTGCACCGTCGAATACAGGTGTTGCTACTGGAACACCCTTACGAAGGTTTTCAGCTAGACGACGAACTTCGTGATCTGTGAAGCTATCGATGTCAACTTCTTGGTGATTCTCACCAAGCTCGTACACCTTCTTCAAGAAGTCACGTAGTTCAGCCAGCTCACGCTGCTCTTTAATCATGCGATCAATTTTCACACCAAGACCGTGTGCAGCCATACCCAAGTGCGTTTCTAGGATCTGACCGATGTTCATACGAGACGGTACACCTAGTGGGTTAAGTACGATATCTACCGGCGTACCGTTAGCATCGTATGGCATGTCTTCTACAGGCTGGATAGTCGAGATAACACCTTTGTTACCGTGACGACCGGCCATCTTGTCACCCGGTTGGATGTGACGCTTAACCGCAAGGTAAACCTTAACGATCTTAAGTACGCCTGGTGCTAGGTCATCGCCTTGTGTGATCTTGCGACGCTTCGCTTCAAACTTCTTATCGAAGTCTAATTTGATTTCAGCGTGCTGATCAGCAATTTGGTCTAACTCTAGCTGTGCGTCTTCGCTGTTAAGTGCAATTTCAAACCACTTTTCACGCGGTAGGCTGTCAAGCTTAGCTTGGTCAACACCAGCACGGATAAGTGCAGTTTGTGCACGAGCAAAGATACCGTCTGCAAGAATTTCGAACTCGTCAGTAAGGTCTTTCTTAACCTGACGTAGTTGCATATCTTCAATTTCTAGCGCGCGCTTGTCTTTCTCTACACCGTCACGGGTAAATACTTGAACGTCGATTACTGTACCGTGAACAGAGTTAGGTACACGTAGAGACGTGTCTTTAACGTCAGACGCTTTTTCACCGAAGATTGCACGTAGTAGTTTCTCTTCTGGCGTAAGCTGCGTTTCACCTTTAGGCGTTACTTTACCTACAAGGATGTCACCGCCTTTCACTTCTGCACCAATGTAAACAACGCCTGATTCATCAAGCTTGCTCAGTGCAGACTCACCCACGTTCGGGATATCAGAAGAAATTTCTTCTGGCCCAAGCTTAGTATCACGAGCGATACAGCTAAGCTCTTGAATGTGGATAGTCGTAAAACGGTCTTCCTGCGCTACACGCTCAGAAATAAGGATTGAATCCTCAAAGTTGTAACCATTCCACGGCATGAACGCGATACGCATGTTCTGACCAAGTGCAAGGTCACCTAGGTCTGTTGAAGGACCATCAGCTAGCACGTCACCTGCAACAATCGGGTCGCCAACACTACAAGTAGGCTTCTGATTGATACATGTGTTTTGGTTAGAACGTGTGTACTTAGTCAGGTTGTAGATATCGATACCTGCTTCACCTGGAAGCATTTCATCTTCGTCTACTTTAATAACGATACGGCTGGCATCTACGTAATCAACCACACCACCGCGCTTAGCAACTACAGTAACACCTGAGTCAACCGCGATAGTTCTTTCCATACCGGTACCAACTAGCGGCTTATCAGCGCGTAGTGTAGGTACTGCCTGACGTTGCATGTTCGCACCCATTAGTGCACGGTTCGCATCATCGTGCTCTAGGAATGGGATAATGCTTGCAGCAATTGAAACGATTTGCTGAGGTGAAACGTCCATGTACTTGATGTCTTCTTTAGGCATCAAGGTTGTTTCACCGCGGTGACGACATGGAATTAGGTCGTCAACCAACTCGCCAGCTTCAGTTAACGCGATGTTAGCCTGAGCGATTGCAAATTGACCTTCTTCAATTGCAGATAAGTAATCGATTTCGTCTGTAACTACGCCGTCAACAATGCGACGGAACGGTGTTTCTAGGAAACCGAAGTCATTGGTGCGCGCAAAGCTTGCCAATGAGTTAATAAGACCGATGTTCGGGCCTTCCGGCGTTTCGATTGGACATAGACGACCGTAGTGCGTCGGGTGTACGTCTCGAACTTCGAAGCCAGCACGTTCACGTGTAAGACCACCCGGGCCTAATGCAGAAATACGACGCTTGTGCGTTACTTCTGATAGCGGGTTGTTTTGGTCCATGAACTGAGAAAGCTGTGATGAACCGAAGAACTCTTTAACCGCTGCCGAGATAGGCTTAGCGTTAATAAGATCTTGTGGCATTACGTTGTCTAGGTCGCCTAAGCTTAGACGCTCTTTAACTGCACGCTCAACACGTACAAGACCAACGCGGAATTGGTTCTCTGCCATTTCACCAACAGAACGGATACGACGGTTGCCTAGGTGATCGATATCATCTACTTCGTCTTTACCGTCACGAATCATTATTAGCTGCTTCATAACAGAAATAATGTCGTCTTTATCTAGCGTGCCCGCACCAATAAGTTCTTCACGGCCTAGACGGCGGTTGAACTTCATACGACCAACAGAAGATAGATCGTAACGCTCATCAGAGAAGAACAAGTTATCGAACAAGGTTTCAGCTGCATCTTTTGTTGGTGGCTCACCAGGACGCATCATACGGTAAATTTCAACTAGTGCTTCAAGGCGGTTAGTTGAAGAATCGATACGTAGTGTATCTGAAATGTATGAACCGTGATCTAGCTCGTTAATGTAAAGCGTTTCGAACTCTTTGATTCCCGCTTGGCTTAGCGCCGCTAGGTTTTCAAGCGTTAACTCGTCGTTCGCTGTAACAATAACTTCGCCTGTATCTTCATTGACGTAAGTTGCAGCATAAACACGGCCGATTAGGTAATCAGCTGGCACTTCAAGCTCAGTAAGACCGGCTTTCTCTAGTGCACGCGTGTGACGCGCAGAAATACGACGACCGGTTTCAACAACTACGTTGCCTTCACCGTCAATGATGTCGAATTGCGCAGTTTCACCACGAAGGCGGTCTGGCACAACTTCCATCATTAATTTGTCTTTGTCGATACGGATCGCTACTTTGTCGAAGAAGGTATCTAGGATTTCTTCAGACGACATTTCAAGCGCGCGTAAGATAATAGTTGCAGGCAACTTACGACGACGGTCGATACGTACGAACAGGTTATCTTTCGGGTCAAACTCAAAGTCTAACCACGAACCACGGTAAGGAATTACACGTGCGTTATATAGCACTTTACCTGACGAGTGGGTTTTACCTTTGTCGTGATCAAAGAATACACCAGGTGAACGGTGTAGCTGTGACACGATAACACGCTCAGTACCATTGATAACGAACGTACCGTTCTCTGTCATCAACGGGATCTCGCCCATGTACACTTCTTGTTCTTTAATATCTTTTACTGTACCTGGCGCAGCGTCTTTATCGAACAACACTAACCGTAGTTTTACTCTTAACGGAGCAGAGAATGTGACGCCACGAATTTGACATTCTTTAACGTCGAAAACCGGCTCTCCCAGGCGATAGCTTACATACTGAAGCTCTGAACTACCTGAGTAGCTTTTAATTGGAAAAACGGAACGAAATGCTGCTTCCAAACCGTATTGAGCATCTGCATCGATCTCAATAAACTTTTTGAAAGAATCAAGCTGAATTGAAAGAAGGTATGGAATTTCCAATACCTGTGGGCGTTTGCCAAAATCCTTACGGATACGTTTCTTTTCGCTATAAGAGTAAACCATGGGTTCCTCAGCCTGCTGATTTTTGACCCAACCTGCTGCAAAATGCTTTAAAACGCGTGCTATGGGCTAAAAGCTGCGTTTCAAATGGCGCACTAAGCAACAAACTTCCACAACCCTTTTTCGGGCAGATACACCAGCATACAACAAAATTTAACCAATTATTAGTTAACTTGTTGGATTTTTATGCTTTTTATGGGTATGTCCGAATGGCGCCTTTTGTCGTGTAGCCAAGGGTTAGATTCTACACGCTATACAGCGCAAAAAGGCTGGTGGTTCAAAAAACCACCAGCCTTGCCGTCTCAGGCAATAATTTGACTATGTCAAATTACTTGATTTCTACTTCTGCACCAGCTTCTTCAAGCTCTTTCTTAAGTGCTTCAGCTTCATCTTTGCTTACGCCTTCTTTGATAGCTTTAGGAGCAGACTCAACTACTTCTTTAGCTTCTTTAAGACCTAGGCCAGTCGCGCCGCGAACTGCTTTGATAACTGCAACTTTGTTGCCACCGAATGAAGTCATAACAACGTCGAATTCAGTCTTTTCTTCTGCAGCAGCAGCGTCACCGCCAGCAGCTGGACCAGCAACAGCAACAGCAGCTGCAGCAGATACGTTGAATTTCTCTTCAGCCGCTTCGATTAGTTCAACCAGTTCCATTACTGGCATTTCAGCGATTGCGTTTAAGATATCTTCTTTAGTTAGAGCCATTTTCTCTAAACTCCTGGGTATAAAATGTTAAAAAAATCAATATGCCAAAAACGCCAATTACTTGGTGTCTTTGACCGCCGCCAATACGCGCACAAACTTGCCAGGAACTTCGTTGATTGTTTGAACGAATTTCCCAACTGGTGCTTTGAAGGTTGCAAGTAGTTTCGCAAGCGCTTCGTCGCGGGTAGGTAGTGCTGCAACTGCGTCCAATTTCTCTGGACCAAGAAGACCGCTACCAATTGAAAGTGCAGTAACTTTAAGCTTATCGTTAGTCTTACCGAAGTCTTTGAAAAGACGTGCCGCACCGCCTGGTGCGTCGATAGAGAAACCATAGATAAGCGGACCAGTTAAGGCGCTGTCTAAGTCTGCAAATTGACTGTCTGCTAGAGCACGTTTTGCAAGAGTGTTACGTACAACCTTTAGGTATACGCCTTGCTCACGAGCTTTAACACGTAGTTCAGTCAGTTCACCAACTTCCATCCCACGGTATTCAGCAACGGCTACGGATAGAGCGCGAGACGCAACATCAGAAATTTCTGCTACGATCTCTTTTTTTGCTGCTAAACCTAGTGCCACTGAGTTCACCTCTTTGTATCTGACTTAGTATGTAGTCGCCTACTTACGCCGTCAGGGTTCACAGATTGATACCAATCCTCATGATTGATACCGCTCTACGGTGTTTGTTACCCCAGAGAGTCTGAGTCAAACCACCGTCTGCGCAGGTTGTTGTATTAAGCAGTATGTTGATTGTGAAAGTTCTCTTACCTCTTTCACCACACCGCACCTGCGGTCTAGGACGGGAGCTGCTTATTAGCACTGCTAAATGAACAGCTCCAACCCATAACCTTTAAGAGATTCCATCGAGCTTTCGCTCAAAGGAATTAAAGACCTACAGAAGCCTTATCTAGAGATACGCCAGCACCCATTGTAGTGCTTAGGCTGATCTTCTTGATGTATGTACCTTTAGCAGAAGAAGGCTTAGCTTTCTTCAATGCTTCAAGTAGCGCTTCAAGGTTTTCTTGAATTTGGTTCGCTTCGAACGCAATCTTACCGATGCTAGCGTGGATGATACCGTTCTTATCGTTACGGTAGCGTACCTGACCAGCTTTCGCGTTCTTAACTGCTGTTGCAACGTCAGGCGTTACAGTACCAGTTTTAGGGTTAGGCATAAGGCCACGTGGACCTAGGATTTGACCTAGTTGACCAACAACGCGCATCGCGTCTGGGCTAGCAACTACAACGTCAAAGTCCATTTCACCTTTCTTAACTTGCTCAGCTAGGTCTTCCATACCAACGATGTCAGCACCAGCTTCTTTAGCTGCGTCAGCGTTTGCACCTTGAGTGAATACTGCAACGCGAACGTCTTTACCAGTACCGTTAGGTAGTACAGTTGCACCACGAACGTTTTGGTCAGATTTCTTCGCATCGATACCAAGGTTAACTGCTACGTCAACGCTCTCTGCGAACTTAGCAGTCGCTAGTTCTTTAAGAAGCGCAACAGCTTCGTTGATTTCGTACTCTTTGCCCGAGTCTACTTTTTCGCGGATTAGGCGAGCGCGTTTAGTTAATTTAGCCATTCGATTAGTCCTCTACGTTCAAGCCCATTGAGCGAGCAGAACCCGCGATAGTGCGTACCGCTGCATCTAGGTCAGCTGCAGTAAGATCTGGCTCTTTTGTTTTAGCAATCTCTTCCAACTGAGCGCGAGTAACTTTACCCACTTTTTCAGTGTTAGGACGGCCAGAACCACTCTTGATGCCCGCTGCTTTCTTAAGCAGGTAAGACGCAGGAGGAGTCTTAGTTTCGAATGTGAAAGAACGGTCTTCGTATACAGTAATTTCTACTGGTACCGGAGCACCTTTCTCAAGGCTATCAGTTTTCGCATTGAAAGCCTTACAGAATTCCATGATGTTTACACCGTGCTGACCTAGTGCAGGACCAACCGGTGGACTTGGGTTAGCAGCGCCAGCTGCAACCTGAAGCTTGATAATACCGCTTACTTTTTTAGCCATTTTACATGCTCTCTTGTTTGGGTCTAACGCCTCGCAAATACAGAGTTTATTTGCTCAATCGGCTTCCCGTTTCCATTTAAAAGGGCGCGCATTATATAAGGTGACTAATTACTATGCAAGGGCTAATTAGAATAAAAAACGGTCTAACGGCCAGTTTTCTCGAATTGGCAGATTAGCTAGGTTGATGCGTTGTGATCTCAACGTGCTCGTGGATAAAGTCATTCCGTTTAGGTTTTTAAGGAATTAAAGAGTCTTGCATGAAAATAGTAATATGGCTTGCGGTTATATGTATCGTTAACTGGTTACTTAAGCGCGCTATAGGCGTTAGTTTTTTCTCTGCGGTTAGTGATTCGACCAAGATTAGTAAAGCGTGTGCTTTTTTACTAAACGCATTATTCGTTGCAGGTTCCTTTTTATCGCTTTTTATCTTCGTATATTGAGAAACTTAGAACTCATTTGTATTTAACTTTCTATGTATTACCTCAGTGTTTCTTAAATTTCACATATAAAAAAAGACGGATAAACCGTCTTTTTTATATACTTATAAAGGCTTAGCCTTTTTCTACCTGACCAAACTCTAGGTCTACTGGTGTAGAGCGACCGAAAATAAGTACCGACACTTTTACGCGGCTTTTTTCGTAATCCACTTCTTCCACCACACCGTTGAAGTCTGCAAACGGGCCGTCGATAACGCGAATAACTTCGCCTGGCTCGAACAGTGTTTTTGGTCTTGGCTTATCAACGTTCTCTTCAAGTCGATTCAAGATAGCGTCAGCTTCTTTCTGTGTAATTGGCATAGGACGGTCAGACGTACCACCGATAAAGCCAAGTACACGAGGAACGCTTTTTACTAAGTGCCATGACTCTTCTGTCATCGCCATTTCAACCAATACGTAACCTGGGTAAAATTTGCGCTCAGATTTACGCTTTTGACCTGCACGCATTTCAACAACTTCTTCAGTCGGCACTAGCACCTGACCGAAGTAGTCTTCCATGTTGTGCATTTTGATGTATTCAAGCAGGGTCTTCTTAACGCGAGACTCGTATTGCGAATAGGCTTGAACTACGTACCATCTTTTCTTTACTGCTTCTTCTTCAGACATACGTTATGCTCCTATTCCAGTAATAAAGCCAACTACACGAACGATGATGCCGTCTAGTCCCCATAAAATCAGTGCCATGATCAACGTTGCCGCTAGCACGATAAGCGTAGTCTGGTTTGCTTCTTGACGCGTTGGCCAAACTACCTTGCGAACTTCTGTGCGCGATTCTTTAGCAAAGCTCAAGAAAGTGCTGCCTTTCTCAGTTGAAGCTGCGATAAAACCAGCAATAACAACTACTACAACAGCAGCGATGGCACGGTATAGTACCGAAATCTCACCGTAAACCGTGTTCGCGGTTACCAAACCGGCAAGTAGTGCAAAAATCACTACCCATTTAAACATGTCCAATGCATTGGACTGATTTTCCGTCTTTTCGCTCATGTTACGATCCTAGCACTACAGCGTCGTTGTCTTACGCGCTCAAAGAGGGCGCAATAAAAAATTTGTTGTTAAGTAAAATGGCAGGGGTGGAGGGACTCGAACCCCCAACCATCGGTTTTGGAGACCGCTGTTCTACCAATTCGAACTACACCCCTGTGGTGTCAAATGACAAATTTTACTTACACTACCCTTGTCAATGGTGCGTCTTTTCTTAGGAAAGTGCGGTATCGCAAGGGAGGGACGCGTATTATACTTAACCACCTTTAAGATACAAGCGCTTTATCTCGTATCGGTAAAGAATGTCAAATACAATATCCTCGCCCTATTCTATACCGATAAAGCCACCCGTCTGATGCGCCCATAGTTTGGCGTAAATTCCGTCATAGGCAATCAGTTCTGCGTGCGTTCCTTGCTCTACGATTTTACCTTTGTCGAGCACAAGTAAACGGTCCATTTGCGCGATAGTTGATAGTCTGTGCGCAATCGCCAATACCGTCTTTCCTTCCATCACTTTATCTAGGCAAGCTTGAATGGCAGCCTCTACTTCTGAGTCAAGTGCTGATGTTGCCTCATCGAGTACAAGTACTGGTGCGTCTTTTAGCAAAACACGCGCAATGGCGATACGTTGTCTTTGACCACCAGATAACTTTACGCCACGCTCACCGACGTGAGCGTCATATCCTGTGCGTCCATGGCTATCGGTCAGCGTCAAAATGAACTCATGGGCTTCAGCTTGCTTAGCGGCGCGGATCATGTCTTGTTCTGTTGCATCAGTTCGCCCGTACAGTATGTTGTCTCGCACAGAGCGATGCATTAACGAAGTGTCTTGGGTCACCATACTGATTTTGGCACGCAAGGTTTCCTGTCCTACTTCGGTAATATCTTGCCCATCGATAATTATTTTGCCGCTTTGGGTATCGTAAAAGCGCATAAGCAAATTAACCAAGGTAGATTTCCCTGCGCCAGAACGTCCCACTAGCCCTACTTTCTCGCCGGGTTTAATGGCCAAGTCTAAGTTGGTGAATACATCGATAGGTTTATTGTCCGCCCCCGAATACGAGAAATTAACGCGTTTAAAATCTATCCCGCCACCGCTTACTTCAAGCGCATTAGCTTTGGGTTTATCTTTGACCGCGATGGGTTGAGCCAATGTGTTCATGCCGTCTTGCACCGTGCCAAGGTTTTCGAATAAACCTGACACTTCCCACATTACCCAATGTGACATACCGTTCAATCGCAAACATAAACTGATGGCAATTGCGATATCTCCTGGGGTTGCTATGTTTTCCATCCATAGGTAAACCGACAGCGCCCCTATGGTAAAAATAAGAATGGCATTTGCCATTTCTACGCAAAACTCTAGCACTGTGACCAAGCGCATTTGCGGATAAACGGTTTGGAGAAAGCCGTCCATACTCTCTTTCGCGTAATCAGCTTCGCGACGGCTGTGAGAAAATAATTTCACCGTTGTAATATTGGTATAGCTATCAACAATTCTTCCTGTCATTAGCGAACGCGCATCAGCCTGTCGTTGCGACACGTCTTTGAGCTTGGGGACCAATACGCGCAAAATACCAATGTAGACAAAAAACCAAACGATGAGTGGCATGGCTAAACGCCAATCTGTACTGAAAATAAGGACCACCATGGAAATAAAGTACACGCTGATATACACCAATAAGTCGAGTACTTTAGTAACCGTTTCTCTCACTGAAAGTGCTGTTTGCATAACTTTAGTTGCAACACGACCGGCAAACTCATTGTGAAAAAACGTCAGGCTTTGTCCAAGCAAATAGCGGTGTGCTTGCCACCTGATGCGCATGGGATAATTGCCCATCAGCGACTGACGAGAAAACAGCGAACGCAATAGTATGAAGAGCGGAATAAACACCAGTACGGTTAAACCCATACCGATAAGGGTAAATTTTTGATCTGCTAAAAACGTACTTCTATCTTGCTCTGAAAACCAGTCGACTAACTGTCCTAAAAATCCAAATAGGGCAACTTCTAAGATGGCAACAATGGCACTTAATACAGAAACAGTGAGTATGACGCCCCACATACCTTTAGTGTAGTACTTACAAAACGCAATAATGCCCGTAGGAGGCTGGGTAGGTTGTGCATCAGGAAAGGGCTGTGTGAGCCTTTCAAAAAATGAAAACATGTAATACTCGTTTGTTAACAGATGACTAGTGCGTGTTGCCAACGCTAGATAGCAATAACGTGGCTTGAGCGCGTTTACCATTGCGGTATGTTTTTGATACAAAGGTCAACGGGCTCTGATTTAGTACGCAATTCTACACTAAATGTTCACGCCTTGTCGGTGATACCTTGGTTTGTTTTATGCCGTTTACTCGCTGTAGATTATCGCCCCGTTTCATCGTCCTTTTTCGCCGCATCTTCACTTAAGTAAAAATGCAAAACACGTTAAGCATCCGTTTATTTGCGATTAAGCCGCTTTTTGTCGCATTGGCTTTTATTCATACTTTGCGCGGGAAAAAATAATAACGACATCACACACATTATTATGGATAATTTTTTAGTAAAGCGCGGCGATGCTGTGCTTAAGCGCGTATGCACAATCTTTGCGTCATTTGCCTTTGCGGGTTGTTTGTCTGCGGGCTCTGCCTTTGCAACACCACTCCAAGAAACACCACACGAGCAACCTCAAGCAACCGAAACTTCCACACCTCCCACTATCGTTACAGAGCGGTCGGAAAATACGATTACAGAAACGTCTAATGACAATATCGGCGATTCGCTGGTTGTTCCTTTCATCGCAGGCACAGTAGAACTTGATGGCATTATCGACGAGGCTGTGTGGGAAGAAGCAACTAAAGTACCGCTTACTTTTGTTACCCGTCCTTTTGAGAATACCACGCCTCCCGTGCTCACAACGGCACGCATATTTGAAAACGGCGAAAACATATATATTGCGTTTACTGCGCAAGACGATGACCCATCGCAATTACGCGCCTTATTTCGAGATAGAGATAACGTATGGGATAACGACTTAGTTGGAATAAAAATAGATACGTTTGGCGACAGCCGTCTGTCGTATCAGTTCTTTGTTAATCCACGCGGCATACAGTCTGATGCCATCGAAAACCAAATGACGTTGAGTGAAAGCGATAGTTGGAATGCAATTTGGGACGCACAAGCACAAATAACACAAGACGGCTATACCGTTGAGATTGCGTTGCCTTTTCGCATCATGAACTTTCTCGACAGTGATGGTCCAAAAAGATGGCGAGCTGAGTTTGTACGTTTCTACCCACGAGAAAATAACCTTCGAATTTCTAATAGGCCCGTTGATAGGAATAACGCATGCGGGTTATGCCAAATGGGAGATATGGAGGGCTTCGCCACGGCAAAGCAAGGTCAAAACCTATCCATTACGCCCTATGCGGTAGCGGGTTATGCTCGTAACCGTGAAGCTGTACCTTCGCAAAATGCGACAGACTGGCAGTATCAAGATAACCAAGAAATAGGTGTCGATATAAACTGGGGTATATCATCTGACATGCTACTACAAGCCACAGTTAACCCTGACTTTTCTCAAGTTGAAGCCGACGCTGGACAACTCGGCATCAACAACCCGTTTGCACTATTTTTCCCTGAACAGCGCCCCTTCTTTCTTGAAAACGCTGATTTTTTCAGTACCCAATACGATCTTGTGTATACCCGCAATATCGGCGCACCTGACATTGGCACAAAACTAACTGGGCGAGTGAATAACCATACATTTGGTATTTTGGCTGCTAACGACGAAAGCACCACGTTTTTAGTGCCTGGAAATCTGGGCTCTAGTGTAGCAAGGCTTAACGAAGAAAGTACGAATATAGCCGCCCGATACCGATATGATATTTCAGAGGACCTTTCCGTAGGCGCAATAATTACTGGTCGTCACTCAGAGGATTACCACAACATTGTTACCGGCCTAGATAGCCGTTATCAAATAACGCCAAGCGATACGTTACGTGTGCAAGTACTTCGCTCACAAACGCAATACCCAGAAACATTGTTCTCTGACTTTTGCAGTAATGACTGTAGTGCCGATGATGATATTAACGAGATCACGCTACGAACGCGCAAAAACGATGCTTTCTCGGGCAGTACCTACAAGGTTGACTACCGTCACGAGGTTCGTGACTGGTATGTTTATGCCAATCGCACAAGTACTCAAGCTGATTTTCGTGCTGACTTGGGCTTTGAAAGCACCGTAGATAGACATAAAAGTGTGCTGGGCGGCGGCTATATCTGGTGGAATGAAGATGCATGGTGGAATCGCTTTGAGTTCGGCGGTGATTGGGATATCACCCACAACGATGACGGTGAACTTATTGAACGCGAAATGCAGGCACAAGTGGAGTTAAGTGCTGCTTATCAGTCTTATTTCAATTTTCAGTGGATTAAAAGAGATACTGTTGGTTTACGCCACAATGGCGCTAGTTTAGCCATAGATGGCAATGCCACGCGCTTTACCGAAGAACAATATTCCTTCTATTTTGAAGTCCAGCCAAGCCGTACCCTCTACTTTGAAAATTTTGCCCGTATTGGTGACAGAATCGACTTAAGAAACGACCGGTTGGGCGATCAGGTGTTACTAGAGCCTTCAATTACCCTTAATTTGGGGCAGCATTTGGAAGCGTCGCTGAGTCACGAATACAATCGTATAGATGTAAACGATGAAATGCTCTTTACAGCCAATCTATCGGATTTGCGACTAAGTTATCAGTTTAGTGCAAAACAGTTTATCCGCGTTGCACTGGTTTACGCCGATATCAAGCGCAATACCGATAATTACTTAATGCGCGTAGATGCACGAGATAGAAGTCTAGGCACGCAAGTGGTGTATTCTTACATGATAAACCCACTTTCGCGCCTATTCATTGGCTATGGCGATTCAGCGTTTGCCGATGATGAAAACCCAGGCCTATTGCGCACCGAGCAAGCCGTCTTTATGAAGTTCAGCTATGCGTGGCTTTACTAAAACATCTATTTTTAATCAGTGAACCCTAATTTTGCGAGCGTAGCCTCTACTTTATCTTGATGCTGCGCTTGCCATTCACTGAGTGACATTGCCGCATCTTTATCACCTCTTGCCTTGGCGATCTCAAATGCACGCTGCGCTTGTTCTCGAGGAATAACCGCTATACCCTCTTCATCAGCCACAATAATATCCCCTGCACTAACGGTGACACCGCCACAACGCACTGGCTGATTGAGTGGAGAAATACATTTTTTTGCGCCGGGTTTTGGCACGACACCACGTGCAAACACAGGAAATTGATTTTCTCTAGTTTCTGCAATATCGCGAATAACGCCGTCAATCACGAACCCCTTAATACCGCGTGATTGAGCAATTGCACATACATTGCCTCCAGCAACGGCATACTTATCATCGGCTTCAACCACGATTATGTCGCCAGCATTCGCTCGATAAATAGCTGCATGTAGCATGAGATGGTCGCCTGGGTCGCACTTAACGGTAAAGGCTGGCCCGGCAATCCGCGGAATACCTGGCCACAGAGGCTTTATGGCATAATCAATAAACTGCTCTTTGGGCAACGCATCGGCATACTCGCACGGGGAAACACTATCAAACGGAATTTCATTGGTTTTCATACACCACTCCTTTTAACTGAATAACCTGCATCCAAACTGCTTCCACTATAGCCAATTGTGTATTACAAGTTGTTACAAGCTGTGTATTTTCACTATAAACGCTTTTTCTATCACTGCGCACATGCTAAAAAAGTGACCATGCCTGCTTGATGCACGCGCCCCCTCTTAAAATAATAAACCTTGGTTATATCCAAGGTCGCCGAATATTGAGAAAAAGGAAAACACCATGTTACGAAGCGTTTTAAGTTTGAGTGTTGCGCTGGCCCTTACTGCCTGTAGCCCGCAAAACTCAGCCCCAGAACAACAAACACAAGCCCCAGTAGAGTCAGCACAAACACAAACGCTAAGCTCGGGTATTATGAAAGACAATATGGATTTGTCTGTTTCTCCGGGTGACGACTTTTTCCGTTACGTAAATGGTAAATGGTTCGACAACTTTGAAATTCCGGCTGACAAGTCAAGCTATGGCGCTTTCGTGATTCTGCGAGATGAAGCGCAAGATCACGTGATGGACATTATTAAATCGTCTGCAGAAGGTGATTTTAAAGCCGGTAGTGACGAGCAGAAAGTGGGTGATTTTTACCGCGCTTACATGGACATGGAAACGCGTAATACCTTAGGTGTAGCGCCACTAAAACCTGAGATTGCAAAAATTGATAGTATAGAAAATTACTCAGATCTTGCTGCCTACTTTGCTTATGCAGCGCGCTATGGATACGGTACACCATTCAGTCTTACTCAGTACCCAGATTTAAAATCGCCCAAAGAGTATTTGATGTACACATGGCAAGCTGGCCTTGGTCTTCCAGAGCGCGAGTACTATTTCAAAGACGACGAAGCCTCTCAGACTATTCGCGACGCGTACGTAAAGCATATCCAAACTATGTTTGAACTCGCCAACTTTGAAGCGCCAGCAGAAAGCGCCAAAATGCTATTCGACCTTGAAACTAAAATTGCAGAGCTGCATATGAAGAAAGAGCAGGCTCGTAATTTTGCAGCAAACTACAACAAGCTAACCATTGAAGAGTTAAAAGCATTAATGCCCAACTTCGACTGGGATGCCTACCTAGATAAAGCAGAAATCAGTGATATCGCTGCCCTAGGTATTCTGCAAAAAGACTTTATGCAGAACATTGATGGCGTTATTAGTGAAACATCGCTGGACAACTGGAAGACATTCTTAAAGTGGGGCTTGTTAAACGCCTCTGCTAGCCGCCTGTCTGCACAATTAGACGAAGCAAACTTCAATTTCTACAGCAAGGTATTGCGTGGCGTTGAAGAGCAAGAGCCACAATGGCGTCGTGCGGTTAGTCTATCGAATGCGCACGTTGGCGAACTTATTGGTAAGGTTTATGTAAAACAACATTTCCCACCAGAAGCCAAAGAACGCATGATGGAAATGGTGAATAACCTACTACTTGCCTATAAAGAGAGTATTGAAAACCTTGAGTGGATGACCGATGAAACACGCGCTCAAGCCCTCGACAAGTTATCGAAGTTTACCGTTAAAATTGGTTACCCTGACGAGTGGCGTGACTACACTGCACTCACGGTTGATGCAGGTGATTTGTTTGGTAACTTAAAGCGTTCATCAGACGTTGTTTATGAAGAGATGCTGAAAAAGCAAGGCGGCCCGGTATGGACACATGAGTGGGGTATGACACCACAAACGGTTAATGCCTACTACAATCCACCGCTAAATGAGATTGTATTCCCTGCCGCTATTCTGCAACCGCCATTTTTCGACATGAACGCAGAAGACGCCGTTAACTATGGTGGAATTGGCGCCGTTATCGGGCACGAAATTGGCCACGGTTTCGATGATTCAGGTTCGACATTCGACGGCGACGGTGTGCTGCGCAACTGGTGGACCGATACCGACCGCGGTGAATTTGAAGCACGGACGGCGAATCTGATTGAGCAGTACAACCAGTTTGAAGTATTACCAGACCTTCATGTCAACGGCGAATACACGCTAGGTGAAAATATTGGTGATTTAGGTGGTATTAGCATTGCGCTGAAAGCCTATCATCTATCATTAGACGGTGAAGAAGCACCAGTACTTGATGGCTTTACAGGTGATCAACGTGTATTTATAGGTTACGGACAGGTTTGGGCCAGTAAATACCGTGAAGAAGCGCTTCGTAGCCAAGTACAAACTGATACGCACTCGCCTACTAAGTTCCGTACTAATGGCGCAGTGCGCAACGTACCAGAGTTTTACGAAGCATTTGACGTAACACCTGAAGATGCACTTTATCTTCCTCCAGAAGAGCGCGTAAAAATCTGGTAACTCGCTAGCGCTTTGTGAAAACACGTTAGCGCGAATCTAGCGCTAAATAGAGGGCGGCAAAATGGATGACATTTCGCTGCCCTTTTTTATAAACCTAGTCGCTATTTTTACTGGGAGGGTTAATGCCAAATTACATGTCGTTGATTTATGCAGCATTTGCATTTCTCTATTTAGGCAGTTTGAGCTACACGCCTTACAATGGGCAATTTATTGTAAAAGCCTTGCCCATAGGACTACTGGTGCTTTTCACCTTTCTGCGCCTCAAAGGCAACGCTAGGTTGATTGTTTGCTTTGCCCTTATCGCGAGTTTAGCGGGTGATGTGTTCTTGGCCCTACCTGTTTCGAAAAGCTTTATTTATGGGCTAGCCTGCTTTTTCATAGCGCACTTAGCTTACATTGTGAGCTTTATTCATTTGCGTGCGAGTAAAGTTTCAAACGCGCCGCAGAAAAAACGCGTCACCTCAATACAGCTCTTTCTAAGCTTTGTAGTCATTTGTTTCGCTGTATTAATGGCAGGGCATATCTTACCTGTGGCGCAACAACTTTATTATCCCGTTCTCGCATACTTGTGTGTAATAACCATAATGGGAGTAACCGCTGTGCTACTCACGCGTTCGTGGTGGATAGCGGCAGGCGCGCTTATTTTTGTCATTTCAGACGCCATTTTAGCGCAATCCGTGTTTAGAGAGCCTATCACGCTATCTGGATTTGCCGTTATGCTAACGTACTACGTTGCGCAATACTTGCTTACAAGAGGACTTATTGGGGCGAATCGGCGAGAGACTTCAACACGTTGAGCGCTGCTGACACCTTATCTGACTGAATAAATATATGGTCGTGATAATAGGCTGCCACGACATTCGCACTCATGCCCGCATTGGCAAGCGCTGTAGACATGGCAGCAGTCATGCCAACGGCATCTAGGCTAGAATGCACCTCACAAGTAATACAGCGGTATTCGCCACTAAAGGTCAACCCCATATCTCGCGCTAAGTGCGCTTTTAAAATAAAGGTGACACCTTCTCGCTCTTTGAACATTCCTTTAGCACGCTGTAACAAGGCAGCCGTTACCTTTTCAGGGGCGACAGAAACAAACGCATAGGTATCTTCGCTTGCCACTGGTGACAAGTTACGCAGCAATGTACTCAGTTCTGTTTCGCCAACCATTGTTCTCTTTCAACCTCGTTAGAGTTTTCGTGCTCTTATGCGTTTACCCTTGATTTTGCCCTCGCGAAATTGCGTCATCGCGCGTTTTACACTGCGGGCCTTTACCGCAACAAAACTCATGCTATTTTGTACTGCAATTTTACCTACATCATCTCCAGGTATACCGGCATCTTTCGTTAATGCACCAACAAGATCACCCGGGCGCAACTTCTGCTTCTTGCCAGCACTTAATGAAATACAGGTAAATTCAGGTTGGGTAATTTTGTTTTTATGAAAGCGTAAACTCTGCGCGCCTTTAAGGGGTATATCGCTTTCTTGCAGCACTTCTATCTTGCGTAAGAAGTGCTCTTCCTCATCACTCACTAAGGTAATTGCCATACCCTGAGCACCTGCCCTTGCAGTTCTACCAATGCGGTGAACATGGGTTTCAGGCTCTTCACTAACCGTGTAATTAATAACGCAGGCTACATCATCGATATCGAGTCCTCGCGCTGCCACATCGGTTGCCACTAATACTTGCAGCGCATCACTGGCAAACTGCATGAGTACCGCAGTGCGGGCGTGTTGTTCCATATCTCCTTGAAGGCCAGCGGCGCTAAAGCCTTCTTCCACTAATTCTTCAACCACTTCTGTCACCTGTACCTTGCGATTGCAAAACACGATAGCGTTTTTCGGCTGATAGTGCGTTAACACAGCTTTTAAAGCCTGAGTACGCGTGTGTGCTAACACGTTGTAACCCAATTGCGTAATAGCAGGCTTGCTGTCCTGAGACTCTACTTTACACGTCACTGGATCACTGAGGTATTGCGTGGCAACGCGTTCAATTTGCTCTGTATAAGTTGCTGAGAAAAGTAGCGTTTGTACTTGAGGTGGCACTTGCCCAAAAATCACACGCAAGTCATCTTCAAACCCCATATCTAGCATACGATCGGCTTCATCCAATACTCGAAGCTTCACGTTGCTTAAGTCTACTCTGCGCTTTTCAACGTGGTCCATAACACGCCCTGGCGTGCCGACTATGATATGAGGGCTGTGTTTAAGCGATTGGATTTGTGGCCCCATCGGTTGGCCGCCGCACAAGGTCGTCACTTTTACATTACCAATGTTCTTCGCTGCCATTCTGAACTGATCGGCAACTTGGTCGGCAAGCTCTCGAGTAGGGCAAAGCACTACTACTTGCGTCGTGAACTCATTTACTTCAATGCTTTGTAATGCGGGAATAACAAAACATAAGGTTTTGCCACTACCAGTTTGTGCTTGACCGATTATATCTTTACCTTGCAAAGCATCTGGCAGCGATTGTGCTTGTATAGGGGATAACTGATAAATACCCTGTGCATCTAGCGCTTTCACAATGGCGGGATTAATGTCTAAATGCTTTACTGTTTCAACTGTCATTAATTTTTGTTCCAAAGGTGTATGACACCGTTTTTGGTGTGATGAGCAATGCCGTAATCGCTGGAGACCATATGGCTCCAAGAAGATAACTGCTCATTAAATGTGTTACTTTTTCTTACTCTTGCTGCTGCTAATTTGAGTTTTTCGAGTACCAAAATGCAGATATTTTTTCGAGAAAGGGCAACGTATGCTGTGGTAACTTCGTATTCACTTACCAATTTGATTTTATTACAAATATCTTTTTTTGCGGTGCATCCAAAGTCTACAGCTCCCTGAGAACCAAACACCACATCTATTTCATCATTTAGCAGCGCTTCAACGAGTTCCTGCCAAGAACCAAATCCCCGCACTTCGAATCCGTTATCAATTGCCACATTATACCGATAATCTTCTAGTAATGTCCCAATTCTATACGTTTTTGGCACGTCTTTAAGCGATGCAAAGTAGGGCTTATTTAATCCAAATAACCCGTGAAGATTGCGGGAGACAGGTGTTACCCAATGAAATACATTATCGCGCTCTTGTGTTCTCACTACAGAAAACACCATGACGTTAGACTTACTCATTGCCTCTTTTGCAATGCGCTTCCAAGGCGCAGACAAAATAGCAGGTGGCATTTCCATTTGTTCAAGAATGTCTCTCACAAAATCAGCCACAATGCCTTTCAATTCACCACGCTCGCCCAGTTCTGAGAACAAAGGCACTAAATCAGCGATTACCCACAGGTTCGAAGTATTCGCGTGAAGTTCGCCTGGTAAACTGATTGTGCCATAGGTTAATAGCGCATTGGGATAATGAGTGCTAAGCGATGTAACCAGCGGGTTCGCTAATTCAGCAAAAGCCTCTGATGTTTTAAAGTCACTAATGGTTTCTGAAAGTTTTTCAGCCAGTAATGAATTAGCATGGCGCTTTTCTAATGCAATATAAGTAACGCCCACTTTAATCGCCTGACTGCCCGCATTTGGTGTGCAGACCACACCTGATTCAGAACATTCAAGTGCTATCAGGGGTGAAATCCAGTAGAAGTCCTGCTCATTATCGGGCGTTCTTAATATGCCGAGCCGTATATGGGAAGTGCTAGTAGGGCGTGAATCACTCTCGGTGGCCATCAAAGCAATACCGCTTTCTTTCAAGCTTTCAGCAAGTAGTACTTTTGAGTATCCTTGGATTTTTGCTTTATCGCGCGAATTTAGCGGCAATGAGTGCATCGTATCTATTGAATACGATAACGACTCAGCGCTTGCTTGTAGAGCAAAGCCCCACAAGCAGCTTACTGCGAAAAGCGCGAAAATTATGCGCCTTGAAATGCCTTGTGCAATTTCCATCTTAAGGTTTGCCCCGCATAAAATGGTACCATGTCAGTGCCATCTGCTAGGGTTACTTCTTCAGGCACTGTCCATTCTTCTTTTACTAACGTCATTGTAGTCGTATTTCTTGGTAACCCATAAAAATCAGCGCCATAATGGCTCGCGAAGCCTTCTAACTTTTCAATAACGCCCAATTGCTCAAATACTTCAGCATAGAGCTCGATAGCTGACCATGCACTGTAACAGCCTGCACAGCCACAAGCGTTTTCTTTCTTATGTTTCGCGTGAGGTGCAGAGTCTGTACCCAAGAAAAACTTCTTGTTTCCACTTGCTACCATCTCACGAAGTGCCTGTTGATGGGTATTACGCTTTAGTACAGGTAGGCAATAATTATGAGGGCGTACACCGCCTACGAGAAGGTCGTTGCGGTTTAATAGTAGATGTTGAGGCGTAATAGTAGCGCCAACAAAATCACTCGCCTGTGCGACAAAACTCGCAGCATCGGCGGTAGTGATATGCTCAAAGACCACTTTAAGCTGGGGGAATGCTTCAACGATTGGGCCTAAGTGCGTATCGATAAACACTTTCTCGCGGTCAAAGATATCAATGTGATGCTCAGTGACTTCACCATGAATAAGTAGCAATAAGCCTTGCTCTTGCATGGCCTGAAACACAGGATAAAGCGCTTGAATGCCTTTAACTGCTGCGTCTGAGTTAGTGGTTGCGCCAGCCGGATAAAGCTTACAGGCTGTCACACCTGCATTTTTGGCATCAACGATATCTTGCGCCGTTGTTTGGTTGGTCAAGAATAAGGTCATCAAAGGCTCAAAGCTGCTACCCGCCGGACGCGCCGCTTCAATTCGTGCTTTATAGGCCATTGCCATCTCAGCATTCACCACTGGTGGAACCAAATTTGGCATTACGATAGCTCGTTGGAAACAGCGTGCAGTAGCGGGTACTGTTTCCGCTAGCATTTCGTTATCGCGAAAATGTAGATGCCAATCGTCAGGGGTGGTAATGGTAAGCGTTTGCATGCTTTAACTCTCTCAATACGTGTTTAAACGGCGGGTTCGCGCAATAATAGCACAAGCCATCCGTTAACGTTACTTTGAAGAATGTTCGACCCAGATGAGTTTATCAGTGTTGTAGCCCGCTTGCTGCGCACTATTGAGTAATTGGTCGAGTGTATCTTGTGGCAGTGTCGGCGTTCTTGCCAGTATCCAAAGAAAATCCCTATCAGGCCCAGTAACAAGCGCATATTGATAGTTGTCTTTATCTAATTCCATGATCACGTAACTCGCATAGAAAGGACCAAAAAAAGAAACCTTCAAATGCCCTGTATTCGCACTCCCCACAAAAAAGGCTTTCCCTTGCGCTTCATCCCATTTTCCTTCCTCTTTGGAAAACCCTTTATTGATTACATTAACACCGCCATCTTCTCGCATACTGTAGGTAGCGGTAACCTCACTTAGCCCTTCCTCAAAACTATGATCAAAACGCGCCACTTCATACCACGTCCCTAAGTATCGCGAGAGCTCAAAGTCATCGACCGGCTTCACGTTGTCCGGTACACCCGTGCAGCCTGACACAGCAAATAACAATGCCACAATACTTGATAACCATACAGTGCTTCTGATCATGTAATTAATCCTTATCTTCATACGTATTCAGGACGTAAACTGTCGCCCATTGGGTTAAATTCATCTATACGCGGTTTTCATTGAGTCGCCGTCGCGCTCTAATGTGAGCCGTTCATGTCGCACTTATTCACGAGGGAGAATACACATGCAAGCATACTTTCCACACGCAAGCCGACTGATTTACGGCTGTATGGGCCTTGGAGGAGGCTGGAATGATAGCCCCGCCACCCAAAACGATGTGGACCAAGCCCGCGCCATCGTAGACAAGGTTCTTGAGCTTAACATCAATGTATTTGACCATGCCGATATCTACACGTTTGGCAAAGCAGAATACGTGTTTGGGCAAGTGCTGAAACAAGCGCCCAGCTTAAGAGAAAACATGCTTATTCAATCTAAGTGTGCAATACGTTTTGAGGACTCGTTAGGACCAAAACGCTACGATTTTTCTGCCCAGTATATTCAATCTTCCGTAGAGGGCATTTTATCGCGCCTTAATATCGAGCAATTAGACATTCTTTTGTTACATCGCCCGGACCCACTTATGGAGTTGGAAGAAGTAGCAGGCGTTTTACAGCAATTGCAGACGCAAGGAAAAATAAAGCATGTGGGTGTATCTAACATGCATGGTCACCAGATTGCGTACCTTCAATCTGCCCTCGATACTCCTATAGTGGCGAATCAATTAGAAATGAGCTTGGCATTCAGGGATTGGTTAGAAGACGGCATTACTACTAATAGTGCAGCTAATAGGCAAATGGGTTACGCACCAGGAACGTTGGAATACTGCATGTCACATAAAGTCCAACTCCAAGCATGGGGCAGTTTGGCGCAGGGGCGCTATACTGGAGCTAAGAGTGAAAGTGCACATGATAAAGCAACGGCTAAGCTTGTGGCGTCGCTAGCAGCACAGTATGAAACAACACCTGAAGCTATTGTATTGGCGTGGTTAATGAAACACCCCGCGAAGATACAGCCAGTTTTGGGAAGCACAAATCTATCGCGTATTGAGGCGAGTCAACGCGCAATGGATGTAACGCTAACCCGCGAACATTGGTATCTGCTTTTTGAAACTGCCCGTGGTCAAGAAATGCCATAAAAAAGGAGCGCATATGCTAAAAGGTTTCCATCACGTCGCTATTATTTGTAGCGACTACCCGACGTCGAAAACGTTTTATACCGATGTGTTGGGTTTTAGCGTGATTGATGAGAATTATCGCGAAGCAAGAGACTCGTACAAATGCGACCTTGGGCTACCTGACGGAAGCCAAATAGAGCTATTCTCCTTTCCTGGAGCACCTGAGCGGCCAACCAGACCTGAAGCACAGGGACTTCGCCATCTCGCATTTAAGGTAGATAACCTTGATGAAGTGGTTAGTCACCTGAGTGACAAAGGTGTTGAAAGCGAGCCCGTGCGTGTTGATGAATACACAGGCAAACGCTTCACATTTTTCCAAGACCCAGATGGACTGCCATTAGAGCTGTACGAACTTTAAAGCATTCGCACTTCGCGCTGTGGAAAAGGAATTTCCACATGTGCGTTTTGCAGTGCGCTGAATATAGCCTGATTTAACGCATAGCGTGTTTCAAAATGTCGTGTGGTGGGTGCCCACACACGCACACCGAAATTAATACTACTATCCCCAAAATTGTCGATACCTATTGCAGGTGACTTTTCTTTAGACACACCTTCTACACTAGCTACCGCCTCGGTAATTACTTGGGTCACTTGTTCAACATCACTGGAATAGGCAACGCCAATCTCAAGCTCGATAAGCATTTGTTCTGCGGAATTTTGAAGAATTTCACCCACAATGAGCTTGTTAGGGATTTGAATATGGACATCGTCTTCATCAATAAGGATAGTGTAAGGCAGCATAACCTGGTCGACCACACCCGCAACACCTTGAACCCGAATAGTGTCGCCCACGACAAATGGTCGCGTGATAATAATAGTGAACCCTGCAGCGTAATTAGCAAGCATGCCCTGTATTGCTAGGCCAGCACCCAAACCCACTGCGCCGACTGCAGCAATAAGCGGCGTAACACTGATGCCCACATTGCCCAGTGCTATAATGATAACAATACCTAAAATAACGAGTTTACTTGCCCCGCCAGTAAAGCGACTTAGCGTAATATCAATATCACGCTTTACCATTAGACGCTCTACTGCTCCCCCTATTTTCGAAGCTAGCCACCAGCCCACAAGAAATATGACAATTGCGCCAAAGATTTGGAAGCTATAGGTAACAGCGAATTCAACGAGTGTGTCGTAAAGGACTTGAGCTTGTTTGAGTTCTTCCATAATAAGAAAGGCTTGTTGTAACAAATATGCTTTGAGCATAAACAACAATAGTTGGTAGCACAATCTTTTGCTGTGGCGCAAAACTCGTTGTTTTGCACCACAACAAAATTGATTTAATGGTACTCTGAGGCTTCTATCTCAGCCAGTTTCCTTTGTGTAGGATTATAAAGGTAGTTGAATACCAGACCCACGAACAAGATTGTTGCAAATACGGTGGCCACCATAAATCCGTATTTTGCATCGCCGCCATTCGCATCACTTACTAGCCCCATAACAAATGGGCCAGTCGCCGCCCCAGCCGCCGTAAAGAAGAGTATCACGCCGGCGACAGTGCCATGCTGATGCTTAGGGAAACAACTAATGCCTTTTGAGTTAAATGTGGGATAAATCACCGACATAAATATGCCGGTCAGTGGAAATAGAAACAAAGCTACATTTTTTCCACCCCAAAGCCCTGCACTAAAGCACAACACAATGGCGCCACTGAACAACATTAACACCAACGCCCAATTGAAATGGGACATCATCCAAATACCCACAAAACGCCCAGCGGCACGTAGAATGAAAAATGCAGTAACAGAGTAGATAGCTAACGTTTGCGCAAAGCCTTCTGTATAGCACTCGTAAGTCGCCTTTAGCGATGTTGCATCACACACTAAATAGCTAGGCATCCACACATAAATGGCGCTTTCTGCCGCGACGTATAAAAATGCCCCGATAGAAAAGCCAAGGGCATAGGGGTTTTTCAACAGTGCCAAGCTCTGGGTTACTGATACTTTTTTAACCTGCTCGCTGTTGCCACGCATATAGCTGGGATACTTTACCAACAACGCTCCAACGATAAGGACTGTGCACACGCCACCAGCAATTACGTAAAGCCATTGCCACGCCACACCTTGATGAATTAAATAAGCAACAATAAGCGGGCCGATAATAGCCCCCACCCCAAAAAATGCTTCTGCACCGTTCATGGTCGCGGTATGTTGTTTAGTCGAAGTGGAAATATCACCAATAAGCGCCAGTGCGCCGGTTTTAAAAACACCGACAGCAACACCAGATAAGGTCATCAAACTCACGATGAGTACGAAATCGTTAGCAATAAGAAAGCTGTAACATGCCACACCGAACAGGGCGAGACCTATAATAATTGTAGGCTTACGCCCTAACTTGTCAGCTAGAAAGCCAAGAAACAGACCTGAAAGCGCGATACCTAGCATAGGTAGAGAGTGCATTAAGCTGGCCTGTGCATTGGACACAGAAAACGCCACTTTTACTTCTTTAATTATCTCGCCAACAGAGTCTGATGTCATCGCGAACATCATAAACATCAAGTAGGTCAACCATCGGATAATTTTGCTGTTAGGATCTTGATTGGTCATAGAGCATCTCATAAAAGTTTGTACGAAAGCGGTCCGCTTCATCAGTAACACACTTCGCTTTTCGCCACTTAATTGCAAACAATAAATACTTGCGCAAATTTATTTGCTAAAATCACTTAATCGTTTAAGATAAAAGTTAACAGAATTTAAACAGGCTGTAAACTTGTTAATTAGGCTAAGCCAATTCAACAAGTGGTCGCGCCTAAATGTGTAATGTGTTGGAGTCATTTATGAATTATGCAGCTGACAGTGGTTTATGTTTAGACCGAATCTTGGCATCGACTGATTTGTCAGGCCTGACAAAGAAAGATGCAGCTATGTTCACTCGACGATTAAAGGCGCATTTCCCTACGCTATTTGAAAAATACACGCATGTGTATGGGCACCAGTACGATTGCTATTTTCATTTACAAAAATTAGTCGAAACGTTAAGAGACGGTGTTAAGAACCGAAAAGCAGCGCTAAAAAAACTCGATGAAAATCGCTTAAAAAACCCGTTGTGGTATCGAGACCAAAATCAGGTTGGCATGGCCGCTTATGTTGACTTAATGGGCCCCACACTGAATGACTTACACGACCGCATTCCTTACTACAAAGCGCTTGGTATTACCTACCTTCATCTAATGCCACTTTACGATGCGCCAAAAGGTGACAGCGACGGTGGCTATGCAGTCAGCGATTACCGAAAAGTAAACCCGTCTTTAGGGACAATGGCTGATTTAGAGAAGCTCGCAGCGGCACTGCAAAAAGAAGGCATAAACCTAGTACTAGATTTTGTTTTCAACCATACGTCTGACGAACATCAGTGGGCAAAGGCTGCACTAGCAGGCGATAAGCAATACCAAAACTATTATTACCTTTTTGACGACCGAACAATTCCCAATCAGTTTGAAACCACATTACGAGAAATATTTCCGCAAGTGCGCCGCGGCAGTTTTACGTACAACGAAACGATGGAAAAGTGGGTGTGGACAACGTTCAACAGCTTTCAATGGGACCTAAATTACAGCAACCCAGAAGTATTCAATGCCATAACATCAGAAATGCTGTTTTTGGCCAATATTGGTTGTGCCGCATTACGCTTAGATGCATTGGCATTTATATGGAAGGAAATGGGAACGAACTGTGAGAACCAAGATAAAGCACATGTTCTCATACAGGCGTTCAACAGTTGCTTACAAATAGCAGCACCGGCAGTAGTGTTTAAATCGGAAGCCATAGTGCACCCAGATGAAGTGGTTAAGTATATCGACAAAGATGAATGTCAATTGTCGTACAACCCATTATTGATGGCGTTGTTGTGGAATTCATTAGCAACACGCAAAACACGCTTGCTAACGCGATCTATGCAAAAAAGTTTTCCAATATCAAGCGAATGTACATGGGTGAACTACGTAAGGTGTCACGATGACATTGGGTGGACCTTTGATGACGCGGTCGCACAGGAACTAGGAATTAATCCGTTTGATCATCGCTACTTCTTAAACCAATTTTACACCGGTCGTTTTGATGGCAGTTTTGCCAATGGTGTGCCTTTTGCTGAAAATCCGTCTAATGGTGATTGTCGGGTATGTGGTTCATTGGCATCGTTGTGTGGGCTAGAGGGTGCGTTAGAACACGGCGATCAAAAAGCAATAGATGATGCAGTGAAACGTATGCTTCTGCTTTACGGTATTACCTTTAGTATTGGTGGTATTCCACTACTTTACTCTAGTGATGAAATAGCCAAGCTAAATGACTATAGCTATCGTAATGACGACAGTAAAAAGCATGATGATCGTTGGGTAAATCGCATTGCAGTTACCGAGCAAGATACCGCTTTAGCCCTTTCCCCTTCTAAAGCACTAAGCCCGCAGCAATCTGCGAGTAAAGCCGTTTTTGAAGGGCTTCAAAAAATGCTGCAAATCAGAAAGGCGAATGCGGTATTTGGCGACGCGACAACACACATTCTTGAGTCTGACAATCAGCATTGTTTCGCGTTCTTACGAGAAGGCCATGACAACCAAAAGTTATTAGTCATTTGTAACTTTAGTGAACATGTTCAGCAGGTAAGCGGGGATATTTTGAATACCATTGAACGCAAGCGCTGCAGTGATTTACTGACAGGAAGTACCATTGATGGAAATGAGGCACTTATTACGCTTCGCCCATTTCAGCAAGTATGGCTGAGTGCCGACTAGCGGCTTAGCAAATCCTTAAGATTTTCTCGACCAAGGCAGTCACAACCGCCGTTGTGGCTGCACTACACTTCCCCCAAAAAGTTTAATTCCTATATACGCCAGACACTTAACATTTTTGTGTAAAATCACCCTGTGATTTTGCCGATGTGTTCTATACTTTCCGTTAAGCAAATCGAATTGCTTTCGCTTTACGTATAATGGTTGTGAACGTTGCTCTTGCGGCAATGCATCATCACTTATGTGGTGCCACTATACGGGGTAGACCTTACTTCATACGGATATGTGAAAATGGTGACGGAAAAAGCTATGCAAAGTGATAGTGCTTTGGAATACATGTGCCCGCATTGCGGCACAATTAATGAGTTAAGACGCGAAGCGCTGCGTGATATGTATCACGAACAGCACGAAACCTGTGACTGTTGTAAAAAAATGTTAAGTCTAACCCCAGCCGATGGTATAGGCGGACGTGTTAATCTAGTTATCGATGCTATCGAATCTGATAAGGCAATGAAATAATTTTAATTGACGTTAAGTAAAAAGCCGCTCAATTGAGCGGCTTTTTTTATGTTCGTGGTTAGCGGAAAAATTCCCGTCTAAGTTCGTTATCAGTTAAAAAACGCCCACCGAGGGCCGATGTTTTGGTATAAGAACTGGTGTCTCGAATACCCCTTGCTTTCACGCAATAATGTGTTGCATTAATGCTTACCGCAACATCATCTGTGTTCGCTAGGGTTTGAACCGCAACCAATACTTGTTGCGTTAATCGCTCTTGCACTTGAGGGCGCTGGGCAAAAAAGCCAACCAAGCGGTTCAATTTTGACAAACCAATAACGGTGTCTTTCGGTATATAAGAAACCGTCGCCGTACCATCAATGGTCACAAAGTGATGCTCACATGTACTTGTCAAACTAATGTCTGACACTTGTACAGGTTGATCAATCTTCATTTTGTTTTCAATAGCAGTGATTTTCGGAAACTTGCGGTAATCCAGCCCACTGAACACTTCATTTA
This sequence comes from Alteromonas sp. McT4-15, assembly GCF_020515205.1. NCBI lineage: Bacteria > Pseudomonadati > Pseudomonadota > Gammaproteobacteria > Alteromonadales > Alteromonadaceae > Alteromonas > Alteromonas sp. McT4-15. The sequence continues at coordinate 386,433 of NZ_JAJALG010000001.1, read as the reverse complement.
CGTACATTTTAGCAATGCGATTAGGAGTATCGCACAAGCTATCGTCGGTTAAATCCAAGCCAAGCGTTTCCATTACATCACGCATTGCACTTTCGATGCGTTTACGCTTTTGTTCATCCGATAGGCCATTTTCAACCATAGGGGTTTCTAGCCCTTTGGCTTGTAAGGCTTCTCGCACGCGCTGCGCAGGTTCTGAAATGGAGGGGTCCAGTGCATCACGCACAATTACCGCTTCTTTTGCTAACATTACTTTATCCGTTATTACTTCTTTTTTGATCTTGTACGTTAATCAAATCGTTACAGATCCATTACAAGGAAACATGACTTTTATTTAATGCCAATGCATCCTATTGGGTGTGTGGCACACTTTTGGTAAACCGTTACCCAACTAATAAGGCATTCCCGTTGAGTTCACCCATTTTAATTACAGGGGCCAGCCAAAGACTCGGGCTGGCCATGGCAGAAAGTTTGTTAGAGACAGGTTACTCAGTAGTCATCACCTATCGAACATTTAAACCAACAATAACCACACTCAAAGAGATGGGCGCCACCGTTTTACAGGCGGATTTTAGCACTGAGGCGGCTATTGATCGAGCAATTGATGAGATTAAAGCAATCAGTAAAAGCTATCGAGCCATTATTCACAATGCCTCAGATTGGGCACAAGAAAAAGGCAGTGACGATAAACATGCGCTAATCCAGCACATGATGATGGTGCACGCCGTTGCGCCCTATCGTATTAATTTGGCGCTTGAATCACACCTAACTAGCGATAAGGGACAAACCGACATCATCCATATGACTGATTATGTGCAAGAAACAGGTAGCGAAAAACATATGGCGTATGCCGCTAGCAAAGCCGCCTTGCACAACCTTACGCTGTCTTTTGCTAAAAAGCTCGCACCTCGCGTGAAGGTAAACAGTATTGCGCCAGCACTTTTGATGTTCAATGAAGGAGATGACGACACCTACAAGCAAAAGGCGATAAAAAAATCCTTGCTTGAAATTGTTCCCGGCGCAAAAGAAGCGGTAAAAGCCATGCACTATCTCATGCAAAGCGATTACATCACAGGGCAAACTGTTCACCTAAACGGTGGGCGGCACCTAAAGTAATTCATTTCAATCAACGTATTTACGAATCGTCACCGCCAATTTATTTCATCACCCCTCACCTTGGTCATAGGCCTTGGTGGGGCTATAATCTCGGCTTTATTGTTTAATTGGAATTTACTATGCAAGGCAATCGCACCATGGCGCCCGAATGGCATGATATTGATGCCGTTATGTTGGCGTGGCCACATGCGCAAACCGACTGGGCACCTTGGCTTGAAGAAGCAAGAAGCACTTATCTTAATGTCATTGCTGCGGTAAACCGTTTTAATGCGGGCGTTATCCTGCTCTGTGCTGCTGACGATGTGGATAGTCTCAAGAGTCAGTTGCCTGACGATGCTCGTGTACTTATCGTACCCGCCGTTTTTAATGATACTTGGATGCGCGATTACGGCTTTATTACCTGTAAAGATGCAGAGGGCATTGGTTATCCAGTGGAGTTTCGTTTCAATGGCTGGGGGAATAAATTCAACGCAAGCGAAGACAACCTAGCAAACCAGCGTTATTTAGCGTCTATGTGTAATGCGGCACTGCGCAGCAGCCCAATCGTTGCCGAAGGCGGTGCACTTGAAATTGATGAAGACGGTCATTTACTTAGCACCGCTCAGTGTTTGTTAAACCCTGAGCGCAATGGCGATATGTCGCTAACGGCCTACGAAGACGCCTTTAAAGATATGCTAGGCTGTAGCAAGGTTACCGTTTTGCAACACGGTCATCTTGAGGGGGATGATACTGACGGTCACATAGATACCCTTGTGCGTTTTACTCCGGATAAAGGCTTGGTCATTCAGGCGAGTAACAACCGACCGCAAGACAGTCACTATGAGGGGCTAAAAGCATTGTGTGACGAATGCGCGTTAGAATTGCCAGAACATGAGCAATTCCACCTGCCGCTACCTTATATCGAGAATGAAGAGGGTGACAGGTTACCTGCGTCTTATGCCAACTACCTTATTTGTAACAAGGCTATCTTGTTGCCCGTGTACGGACAGCCAGAAGACGATGAAGCAATAGCCGTGGTACAAAAAGCGTATCCTGGGCACATTGTTGAACCTATTGATTGCAGTGTACTCGTAAAGCAGTACGGTAGTTTGCATTGTATTTCTATGCAAGTACCCACACATACATTAAAAGATTCGATTATTGCCACCTTAAAGAAAGGAGTGTCACTACATGCGCCCAACTAAGCTAAAAGTTGGTCTGGTACAGCAGGCCGTTGCCGATAACAACAAAGCAACGAACTGGAATAAAAGTGCCGAGCAAATAGCCAAGTTAGCCGCTGAAGGCTGTGAATGTATATTGCTTCAGGAACTGCACAGCACCATGTACTTCTGTCAGCAAGAAGATACTGACGCTTTTGATTTGGCAGAGCCAATTCCAGGTCCGGCAACGGAATTTTTCGGCGAGCTTGCGGAAAAACACAACATTGTGTTGGTCACCTCACTATTTGAAAAACGTGGTTCTGGGCTTTATCACAATACCGCCGTTGTGTTCGACAGAAGTAAAGAGATTGCCGGTAAATACCGCAAAATGCATATTCCTGACGACCCTGGCTTTTATGAGAAGTTTTACTTCACCCCGGGCGATATGGGTTTCACACCCATTGAAACCAGCGTTGGAAAACTTGGCGTATTGGTATGCTGGGACCAATGGTATCCAGAAGCTGCACGCCTTATGGCGATGGCAGGAGCTGACTTGCTGTTCTACCCAACGGCAATAGGCTGGGATCTAACTGACACTGATGACGAGCGCGCTCGTCAGCATGGCGCCTGGGAAACCATTCAACGTGCTCACGCGGTAGCAAACTCAGTGCCTGTTATCGTCGCTAACCGCACGGGCTTTGAGGCCTCTCCGGTCGAAGGCGACCCAGGTATTCAGTTCTGGGGGCAAAGTTTTATTGCGGGCCCGCAGGGTGAAATTTTGGCCAAAGCCGACGCTGATGGCGAAACAACATTAGCTGTTGAGCTGGATATGGAGCGCACCGAAAAAGTAAAACGCATTTGGCCTTACTTCCGCGACCGCCGCATCGACGCCTACGACGATTTGACGAAGCGCTGGCGCGATTAATACACACTGGCGAAAGTAACAGCTAAAGAAAAAGCGGCACAAAACTAAAAGGTTTGTACCGCTTTTTTTATGCTTGATTGACTGTTTGAAAGAACACTCAACAACACCTTCTTTTGAGATAGTTTCACCTTAAAGCCCAACATCTTTTAGCGCTACACTTTTAAACGCTACACCTTAAAAAGAATGTCGTCATACATCATAAAAGTGTGCCGCGCTTTCTTAGGTAAAAGCGCCAGCATAACGTCTTCATCAATATCAAGCCCGCCCGTAAACTGCCCAAACGCAGGCATAATAAATAGCTTTTCGTCATGGGTGAAACATTTACCGGTAAAGCGACGCCGCGAAATAGCGGTGCGCGTCTTGGGGTGAAAGTGCCCTATTATTTGTGCTTTAACGTCTGTTTGCTGTGGCTCATGACGAAACACAGCATCACCCAGCAGCACTTCAAAACACGGCGTTCCGGGTATACCATCGGGTAAATCGGGGTCGTGATTTCCTTCCACCCAAAACCATTCTTCTACGCGATGAACCAAATCACACAAGTAAATCCGGTCTTCTTCTATCATGCGCGACATACTGTGCTTGTCATGAAAGCTATCGCCTAAGCTAATGACGCGACGAGGATTATAGTCGCGTATTATCTTGTCTAATCGCAGTAGTGTTGCCCTTGAATCTAGATTAGGTAACGGGTTTGCATAACTACTTAGGTAACTGCCTTTTTCCAAGTGTAAGTCAGACACTATTAGCCAATCACAGGCTGGTAAATAGGCAACGCCACGGGCATCGAGGATCCATAGATAATCAGCAAATTTTGTAATGCTGAGCTGCCGCTGACCTAACTGCTGTGTCAGCCATGTGTCACTGATAGCCAAAATAATCCTTCTACTTCATCAATTAACGTATACACGTCACTTACTTACGCTCGGCAGTGGAAAGCAGCGCACGCACTTCATCAAGCATACTTTCTGCTTCGGCATACAAATTAGCTTGCTCGATAATGGCTTGTGCCCCGGCACCTTTTACTTGTTCACTGCGCACATCAAGCACTATTGGAATAGCCATAGGCGACGGTTTTTCTAAGTTCACTAGCACCGCACTATCCACATAGCGAATAAGTAGGTTTGCCAAGCGCGTTAAATCTAATAGCTCCCGCTCGGCATCTGCCCGCGCAACCTTTAACAGTATATGGTCTGCATCGTGTTCGCGCAGCGTATCGTATATTAAATCGGTAGAAAACGTGACCTGCTTCATGGTCTTTTGACTAGCGTGATAACGCTGCTCGGTCAAACCACTTACCACCGCAACTTGTCGAAACGAGCGCTTGAGCATAGGCGCTTGCAGCATCCAGTCTTCTAACTCATCACCCAAGATATCAGGTTGAAACAGTTGCTGAAGCTGCCCCTTGGAGAGTGTGTTTACTGACGCTATCGACAGCCCGTAATCTGTCACACTGAAACTTAACGGTTTAATGCCCATTTTTTCCATGCGTCGCGTTAGCAGCATGCCAAGTGTTTGATTGGCTTTTCTACCGTCAAATGTGTAGTAAAGGGTGTAGTAAGCTTGCCTAAAAGGGAACTGTTCAACCAATACATTGCCAGGCTGAGGTAGCTCAGAAAAGGCAGCTTGAAGGTTTAGCCACTCTTGCACCTGCCCGGGCAGGGCCTTCCACGTTGTCGGCGTTGCCAAAATGGCGCGTACACCGTCTGCTAAATACGTCGATAGGGGCATTTGTCCACCCGCATAACTGGGGATTTTAGGCTCTTTGGCTTTCGCGGGCTTTGCGTGTAGCTGCATATCGCGAATGGCCTCAAATTTGAGCACCTCGCCAGCAAAATAAAAGGTATCGCCAGGCGTTAGCTGTTGTGCAAAATACTCTTCTACTTCACCAATAATTTTGCCTTGATTACCCCGGCGGATACGCTTCACCTTAAGCCGCCCAGCTTCAACGATGGTACCGATATTTTGTCGATGACGCTGAATAACACGGCGATTGGCCGGTGAATAGGTGCCGTCTTCGTTTTGACTCAGGCGCTGGTAGCGCTCATAGGCATTTAGGGCACTACCGCCGTCTTGGGTAAACTGCCATAGCTTATCGAAATCATCCTTGTCTAACCCCTGATACGGCGTTGCCGAAAGTATCTGCGCATAAAGAGTATCCGGTGTATCAGGGTTACTACACAAACAATTTAGAATAAACTGGGGAACAATATCGAGCGCGCCCGGTTGTGGCGATTCACCATCTAGTTCTCCTTTTTCAATCGCCGCAATGGCCGCCTGACATTCCAACGCTTCAAACCTGTTGGCCGGCACTAGCAATGCTTCACTGGGTTCGTCCAAGCGGTGATTGGCGCGCCCAATACGCTGCAGTAAACGGCTAACACCTTTTGGTGCCCCCACTTGAATGACCTTGTCCACGTCCCCCCAATCGATGCCCAGTTCAAGGGCAGACGTACACACCACAGCGCGCAATAGCCCGCTTGCCATCATAGCTTCCGTTTTACGACGCTGCTCTTTACTCAAACTACCGTGATACAAGGCTATCGGGAGCGCTGCTTTATTTGCCTCCCATAACATTTGAAACAGAAGCTCTGACTGCGCACGGGTGTTCACAAAAACAAGGGTAGTTTGGGCGTTTTCAATGGCGTGATAGATATCATCAATGGCGTAGCGCGCCATAAAGCCACCAAAAGGCATGCGCGCTTTCGAGTGGAGCATCTCCACATTGGGCTTCTCGCCGGCTTTTACTTTAACAATGTGCGACTGGCTGTCAGTTCCAGCCAACCACGCCCCTAAGGTTTCAGGAAAGGCTACCGTGGCTGACAAGCCTATGCGTTTAAGCTGTGGTGACAGCACATTAAGCCGCGCTAACGCTAGCGATAAGAAGTCCCCTCGCTTATTGGCCATTAAGCTGTGGGTTTCATCAATAATTACACGCTGTAATTTGCCAAACAGCTTATCGGCGTCAGCATAGCTTAACATCAGCATGAGCGACTCAGGCGTGGTTAACAGTATATGAGGCGGCTTTTTTCTCTGGCGCTGGCGCTTATGCGATGGGGTATCGCCAGTGCGCGTCTCTGCGGTAATACTTAATCCCATCTCCTCTATAGGTTGCAAAAGGTTGCGATGGATATCTTGGGTCAGGGCCTTAAGCGGGGAAATATAGAGCGTATGCAACCCTTTAAATTCTGCCTGTTTAGTGTGTTCATAAAGCTCCACCAAGCTTGGAAGAAACCCCGACAGGGTTTTGCCTGCGCCCGTTGGCGCAATTAGCAGAGTGCTTTTGTGTTGGTCCTTCTCTACCAACATGCGCTTTTGATAGTCGCGAAGCTGCCAGCCTTTTTGCTTGAACCAGTCAGTGAATACTGAAGGCAGTGATGTCATTTCTTGCTCGTTGTGGTTTTCTTTCATTATACGCAGGCTGCACTGAACGGTTTAGTTATATGAAAAGTGGCAAGAGATTGCGCCTTCTTACTGATTTTACGTATATATCGGTAGGTTTGTGTTCAAAATAGGTATTTAAACAGCGTGCATCCTGAAACATGGTTAAAAACAGACGACATTGGCCTTTATTGCGAACCAGGTGACTTTTATATCGACCCCATGAAAGAGGTCGCCACAGCACTTATCACTCACGGTCATGCAGACCATGCACGTGCAGGGCATCATAGCGTCTACGCCAGCACAGAGACGCTAGCTATCATGCGTAGCCGCTATGGCGAGGACATGGCTAAAGAGCAACATGCCGTGACTCTGGCCGAGCCGCTTTATTTCAACGATGTTTCAGTCACGTACTATCCTGCAGGACATATTTTGGGCTCTTGCCAGTTGCTGATTGAATATGCTGGCTACCGCGTTGTGGTATCAGGCGATTACAAGCGTCGGCCTGACCCCACCTGCCCGCCATTTCAAGTCGTTCCGTGTGATGTACTTATCACCGAGGCAACTTTTGGCTTACCCGTTTTTACGCACCCGCCCATAGAAAATGAAATCGACAAGCTGCTGCATTCATTACGAGTATTTCCACAGCGATGCCATTTGATAGGAGCTTACGCGTTGGGTAAATGCCAGCGTCTCATTATTGCGCTGCGCCGAGCAGGATATCAAAAGCCCATTTACCTGCATGGTGCACAAGTAAAACTCTGCGAACTCTATCGCCAATTCGATATTGACTTAGGCAATTTAATTCCCGTGTCAGACGTTGCAGACAAAGCTACGCTGGCTGGCGAAATAGTGATTGCACCGCCATCGGCACTGGCAGACCGCTGGTCTCGAAGTTTACCCAATGTACGCACGGTGATGGCCTCAGGTTGGATGCAAATTCGCGCTCGCGCTAAACAGCGCAATGCTGAACTTCCACTTATTATTTCCGATCATTGCGATTGGCCCGAACTCCTTCAAACTATTAAAGAGGTAAACCCCAAAGAAGTATGGGTAACCCATGGAAGAGAAGATGCGCTAATGTACCAAGCCCAAAAGATGGGCTACAAAGCGCGTGCATTGTCACTTGTTGGGTATGATGAAGCAGAACAAGGAGGTGACTGATGGAAGCCTTCAGTCATTTACTTGAGCAGCTTTACTACACCGCTGGTACAAAAGCTAAAGCGCTGCTTATTGCTGACTACATTGCCAATACACCAGACCCCGACAGAGGATGGGCTATTGCAGCCATGGCGGGAACTCTGCGATTTGATTTTTTTAAACGCAACACGGTTAAGAAATTGATAACCGAGCGTACCGACCCTGCCTTATTTGCCATGAGTTATGATTACGTTGGTGAGGTGAGTGAGACTGTGGCGCACCTTTGGCCTGAAAACGAGCCAGTTTCCCCGCTGCCTTCGTTAGGAAGCATTGTTGAGACCTTTGCCAGTATTAGCAAGCAACGCGTTTCAGAGACCTTGGCCGACTACCTGACAATGATGACTCCCTCGCAGCGCTGGGCGTTACTAAAGCTTGGTACACGGGGGCTACGCATTGGGGTGTCAGCACGCTCCATTAAGCACATTCTCGCTGACTATGGCAATAAAGACATTAAGGATATTGAAACCCTATGGCATGCGGTCTCACCGCCCTACACCGAACTTTTGCAATGGCTTGAAGGGAAAGCGAGTAAGCCAAACGTTGACGATGTGGTGACCTTTCACCCCGTTATGTTGTCACACCCCATTGAAGAGAAGGATATCGACGCCTTTGCGCCAAATACCTGGCAAATTGAAAACAAATACGACGGTATACGAGTGCAATTAAGCCTAAATACGCAGAAAGCAGAACCAGAAAAAGCGCTCTATTCACGCACGGGCGATGACATTAGTCATTCATTTCCCGATTTACTCAGTGATATATCAGGTCACATGGTGCTAGACGGCGAGTTGCTGGTGATCCACAACCAAGCTACAGACAATGCACTTCCTGATGTAGATACCTTCAACGCACTTCAGCAACGACTGAACAAAAAGAAACCCAGTAAAGCGCTAATGCAATCGTCACCCGTAGGCCTTATTGTGTATGACGCACTTATGCTTGAGGGTAAATCGATAACACAAATACCTTTGAAGGCCCGCAGAGAAAAACTCGCCAACTACCTAAGTGCCAACCCACATCCGCAGTTGTTTTTGTCTGATGTACTAGATGCAGATTCACCACAGAATTTAAGAGCACTTCACAGCAGTGTGTGTGAAAACCGTGCTGTCGAGGGATTAATGATTAAACGCTTAGACAGTGTGTATGTGCCGGGGCGGCCTAAAGGGCAGTGGTTTAAATGGAAACGCGATCCACTGTTGGTAGACGCGGTCATGATGTACGCCCAGCGCGGCCACGGTAAGCGTTCCAGTTTTTACTCCGACTACACCTTTGGCGCATGGGAAGGCGAGCAGCTATTACCTATAGGCAAAGCCTATTCAGGGTTTACTGATGAAGAACTAAAAAAACTAGATAATTGGGTGAGGCGGCATGCTGTTGGCCGTTTTGGCCCGGTAAGGGAAGTGGAAAAAGCCTTGGTGCTAGAAGTCGCCTTTGATGCTGTGCATCCGTCTAACCGACATAAATCGGGCGTGGCCCTTCGCTTTCCGCGTATCCACCGCATTCGCTGGGATAAACCAGCAAACGAGGCAGACACACTGGATACAGTAAAAAGCTTGATTGAACGTTAACGCTTAAAACCTGCGGACTTTAACCTGCGGGCTTTTGCCTTTGCGCCCACATTGTCGTTATAGCTAGGCAATATCATCGTGCGTAGGAAGTGCACTGAAAGCCCCAAACTGGGTAACCGTGTAGGCGCCGCAGCGAATAGCAAACGCAGTGGCCTCATTAACCTGTTCTGCGCGTTCAACCCATTGGTTAAACTCAACCGTGTTGCCAACGCAAGTGGTGATGTAATACAAGAAACCGCCAATAAAGGAATCACCTGCTGCCGTAGTGTCTTTTACATCAGCTTTTGGCGATGCAAGCGTACCTTTGAATATGGCAGTGTAATAGTGAATGGGCTCGCCACCATCGGTAACAAGCACCAGCTTTACGCCGCTTTTTAACCATTGCTGAACTTTGATTTCTGCATTGTCCTCGCCATAAAGCGCAGCAAGCTCTTCTCGGCTTGCTTTGATAATGGTCGCCTTTTTGGCCGCTTCATCAATGCGCGTAGGTGCGTTTGAAGTGTCGTCCCAAAATGCGGGGCGATAGTTAATATCCAAACACACCATCATATTATTCTGTTTGGCTTTATCTAACATGTATTGGGTACTTGGAAGCAGTTCTGGAGTAGAAATAGAACCAGAGCAAAAATGCAGAACGCTGTTTTCATCGCATTGAATTAACGACAGATCATCTTCTGAAATGTGCTTGTGCGCCGCATTATCAACGTAGAAATCAAATGAACGCTCGCCATCGTCGTCTAAATTAACGAATGCTAAGGCCGTTTTGCCCGCGTCAGTGGTCCACACAAAATCGGTATTCACTTGGTAGTGCGCTAGCATTGCTTTGAGAAACTCGCCGAAGGTGTCGTTGCCCACTTTAGAAACCATTGCACTTTGTCCGCCTAGCTTTGCGACCGCCACGGCAACATTGGCAGGTGCACCACCCGCGTAGGGTTGAAAGGGAAGCATTGCAGGTGTGCTACTGTCTTTTGGCGCAGCACCCTGGCTTAACATATCAATTAGCACTTCACCTAAACATAAAATTTTCATACCCACCTCGACATTTTTTACTATTCACTACTAGGTCATTAATCACTAGTCACTTTTAGGGACTGTTCGAACGTTAATGCGCTAATGCCAATTCTCTGCGCAACCTTATGCTGTAGTATTGACCATCATCTCGATTAAATCAACCAGATTGATTTAATTACACTGTGCTTATGATTACACCATTAAGTGATGAGAATTGTGTGATAACCTTAGCGTAACTTTTGTCATAATGCTGATGCACATAGATAGTGAATACACCTTTAGACTTAAACGACAACAATGCACCTGAACTGTTAGATAATCGCTCACAAAACGAACGAGAGGTGCTTGCACTTATACGTCAGCACGGTGCCCTCCCAAAAGCGACTATCTCAAAGATGACAGGCCTGTCTGCTCAATCTGCAACAGTTATTATTAAAAAACTCGAAGCCGATGATTTGGTTAAGCGACTTTCGCCCCTAAAAGGCGCGAAAGGCCAACCCAAGATCCCTTTTGCACTTAACGAACGTGGCGCTTTCAGTGTAGGACTTAAGATCGGCAGGCGCAGTTATGATATGACACTCATCGATTTCGTTGGCAATGTAGTTGCTTCACTACACGAACGTGTTGATTTTCCGAGTGTCGATAGCCTACTCTCTTTTTCACAGCGCGCATTTAATGTTGTAGCGAGCTCGTTAGACCAATGCCTTACCACCCGGATCCGCGGAATCGGTGTGGCCATGCCTTTTGAAATATGGCACTGGGCAGAGGAAGCAGGAGCGCCAATAGAGGTGTTAAAACAGTGGCAGCAATGTGATATCGCAAGCCAGTTAAACGCATTGTTAGCCCTTCCAGTTTTTGTGCGAAATGACGCCGCCGCAGCATGTAGCGCCGAACTATCGTTTGGCAACGCTCACCAATGGCGTAACTTTCTCTATATTTTTGTTGGTACTTTTGTGGGTGGTGGGTTAGTGCTCAATGGTTCTCTTTTAGAGGGCAAAAGCGGCAGGGCGGGAGCAATTGGCTCGCTGTCACTGTTTAATGGAAAGGAAGTACAACAACTCATAAAACAGTCTTCTCTTTATCTACTTGAGCAGCAACTTAATGCGAATGGCGAGAATGGCGGCCTTTTGTATGAGCATCCTTCCCATTGGCAGTGTTCTCCCCATGAAATAACAACGTGGATAAGCAATGCCTCGCAAGGACTCGCATATGCAAGTCACTGCGCAATGAGTTTGCTCGACCTCGATGGCATCATTATAGACGGCGCAATGCCCAACGACGTGAGGCAAGCGCTTGTAGACACAACGCAAAATGCACTATCGCGTTTAGATATGAGAGGACTGTCTCCTGTGACTATAACAGCGGGCAATGTTGGCGCCAAAGCGCAGTCCATAGGCAGCGCCAACTTACCTTTATTGGCTAATTACGCGTGAAGGTACGTTAAGCGTAAAGTTTTTTCATAGTGCGAAATCCGCTGTCTCAAAATACAGCATCAACTCTCAAGAACATAGCTCAATAAAAAAGGGCCATTTAACAACGTATATTTCATAAGTTGTTTGATGGCCCTAACGTGTTTTATTTTACGTTTTTAATGAAGGTTTGCATCTAGGAAATCGAGTAATCCCTGATACAACTCTTGTCTATCTCCTTCATCAAACACGCCGTGGCCTGCTTGTGAATACTGAAGATATTGAGGCGCATTGCCTACTTCTTCTAACTTTTCAGCAAGGGCTTCTGAGTTTATCTCAGGTACACGACGGTCTTTAGAGCCATGGATAAGCATTACTTTGGCCTTAATTTCACTAGCATGACTAATCGGCGAGAACTCAGATAATACTTGTTTGTCGGTGCCCAGTACGCGCTGCAAATAAGCCTGACCGCCCCAGCTATTTGGAATATCACTTTCTGAATATACGTACTCTAGGTCGTAAATGCCTACATAGCCAATGGTACACTTATACAAATCTGGGTCGCGAACCACTGACATCAAGGCAGCGTAACCTCCGTAGCTAGCGCCGTAAGAACATACTTTGTTTCCGTCCACGTAGCCTTTATCAATAACGTACTTAACCGAGTCGTTAATGTCTTTAATCATCGCGCCGCCCCACTCTCGATAACCCAAGCGCTCGAAGCGTTTGCCGTAGCCGTCACTGCCTCTAAAGTTTACGCGTAAAACGGCATAACCACGGTTGGCAATCAACTGAGTTTCGGCATCATACTGCCAAAAATCTCGAGTTCCTTGTTGATGCGGACCACCGTGAATAATCACAACCAATGGTGGCTTGCCTTCGTTAAGCTTTACACTTGGCATGGTAAGGTAACCGTGAATGGTTTCACCATCTTCTGTAGGAATGTCGATAGGCTGCATTGCTGATAGGTAACCAGGGTCTATCCATGAGCTGTTCGCCCAAATAAATTCGGCCCCCATTGATTCACTATCAAATAAGTAGTATTCCCCCGGATTTACATCGCTAGAAACGTGTACTAGAAGCGTTTTCCAATCTTTTGTCGCACTAGCTATATCAACGGTTTGCCCTTCAAATGCATCTGCTAGCATTTTGTGGATCTTGCCAATCTTCGAGTTATTTTTAGCATAAACAAACGCTGACTTGTTTGGATAAGTAATACCTACTGCAGGCATTCCATTGGTATCTAAAATCACATTTTCAATATCGGTTGTATGCTCTGGGAACGCGCGCGCGTATTTACCTGTCTCAAGATTTAACGTGTACAGTGTGTACACTTCTTCTTCCCCTGTGCGGCCAGACAGATAGATTGATTTATTATCTTCGCTAAGGCCTAGTGGGTATAGCCCTTCTTGAATTTCAAAAGCTTCGTTCAACGGCACCCATTCTGCGTCGTTATTTTTGCGATAGGCAGAGTGTCCGTTGCCATTTTCGTCGCGCCACGTCATAAAGTTAACCTGGCCTTTTTTCGTGGCTAGTGCACGGCTGTGCCCATAAGGTAATACGTCTAGTTTGCGCTTTTTACCACTATAAATATTCAGACGGCTAATAATGGGAGGTCTTTCACGAGAGTCGTAATACAATGTCCCCTCTTTTGTCCATGGATATTCGGCAATAAGAATATGGTCTTCATCATCTTCTAGATAACTTAAGATCTCTTGGCTTGCTAACGTGTTTTCTTTACTTGATAAACGCGAACCCGTTCTTTCGTCGCTAGCCCGATAACCATAAAGCATTTCTTTTTGCGAGCCATCGATATTCATGGCAAATAACTCGCCTGTCGGAATAGGACTATCGAGGTAACTTTGTTTTTCCGCGTATTCGAAAACCAGACGCTCATCATTTACCCAGTTAACCGTGTGAATAATGTCTTTATTACCTGGTTTGATACCGCCTACAATCTGCATATCCGCAGCATTTAATATGGCCAGGAATACTCGACCATCCACACGCACGCGTGCGGCAATGTGTTTACCGTTAGGCGACAGTTTTAAATCGAGGTAATCACCGTGTTTAATGAAGTATTCGAGTGGCAGCTGTTGCGAAGCGAAGGACGCAGCGCTCACAACTAATAGCATTAGTGAGAGTAAAATCCCTTTCATGATAAACCTTTAACGTTATTTTTCGTAGTTCTAGCGCGTTTTTGCACGCCCGCAGTGTAATACAAAGCGTGCATTTAAAAAAGTACAGCACGCTTTGTTTAATGTTCTAGCGAGTCACCACGTTCTTTGCGCCTTTAATTAAGGCTTCTTTATCAATCTTATTAGGCACTTCTACACCGCGTCGCGCTGCTGGTCTCGCTTCAATACTATTTTTCCAGCGAATAAGATTGTCCAGCCCCTCTATGCTAACGCCAGACCACTCATAAGTGCGTACCCAGCACCAGTTCGCCATGTCTGCAATAGAGTAGTCGTCAACCAAGTACTCATGTTCAGCTAAACGACCGTCTAAAACAGTGAAAAGTCGTCGCACTTCGTTTTGGTATCTGTCGATAGCAACTGGGATCTTTTCTTCTAGATAGCGATAAAACACGTTGGCTTGTCCCATCATGGGACCAATCCCCCCCATTTGGAACATAAGCCACTGAGTAACCTGACTCTTACCTTTTGCTGATTGGGATAAAAACATACCCGTTTTTTCAGCGAGATAGAGCATTATGGCCCCGGATTCAAACACAACATGCCCCTGCTCATCACGGTCGACAATCACCGGAATACGTCCGTTGGGGTTCATGGCGAGAAACTCAGGTGTTTTTTGTTCGCCTTTCATTAAATTAACGCTATGGGCAGTATACTGAAGCCCCATTTCTTCAAGGGCGACAGAGGCTTTCCATCCATTGGGGGTTGCTGCGGTATATAAATCAATCATCAGGCTTTTGCACTCGCTCTGCTACTCACTGTCTCATACCAGCGAGCCAAGTTGGTTTGCTCTTCTTTCATTCGAATATCGACAACGCGGGCGAAGTCTAAGGCACACAATGCGGTAATATCTGCAATACTAAATGCATCACCGGCTATAAAGGGTTTCACACCAAGCCTACGCTCCAAGATATTTAAGTACTTCGATGCATTAATACCCGCTTCTTTTCCATACTCAGGTACCGGCACCATGCGGTCTTTAAAATAGCCCGTTGTATGTTGAAAGCACATGCCAACCTGAAGCATAAATGCAAACTCAACTTGTCGTTGCCACATAGAAATCGTTGCTTTTTCTACCGGCGTAGTGCCCATTAATGGCGGCTCAGGTTGCAGTGCTTCAAAATATGTACAAATAGCGTCGGTTTCTGCGATGCAGGTTCCATCGTCGAGTTCTAAAATTGGAATTTTCCCAAGTGGGTTTTTCGCACGCATTTCAGCAGTTAGATTCTCACCTTTTTGAATATCGACTTGAACATAGTCTACGTCTATTCCTTTTTCTGCGAGGAACATGCGTACTCGGCGAGGATTGGGTGCTGTTTTCGTTTCATATATTTTCATACTGTCAAACTCTCCATAGGCAACTCGGTAGGGCGAGGTGTGTATTGCTAATGTAGTCAGTGGAGAGTAGGCATTCAAATCACTCTGCTTAACAGTATGACTATTCAGCGCTTTTATGGTTATACCTGTGTATGCGTTGAAGCTTAGTCGGCCGAAGCTGCCGCTTGCAGAGAAGTTATCACTCTTAGCCGTTTTAGTTCGTTGGCACTAAAATGAGCCTTTTCATAGTCGACAATTTGTTGTTTCACGACATCACTTTCTAGGTCTTTATTCCCTATTGATTGTCGGTAGCTCTCATACGCTTTAACGCGCTCATCCCATGAGCTTTGTGCTTGCCAGGTTTTCCTGAATCGCTCGGCCACCTCGTGACCAAACTCGGCAGCCACGGCGTTGTAACGCGCATTTAGCGATGTGTGTGCGCGCTTTATTTGCTGAATCTTGTGCATGTCTACTGTTGGCTTAAATGCGTGTTTTTCAGCGTCGCTCGCATTTTCAATTTGCGCAAAGATCAAGGCTTGGCGCTGTGATTTGTCGAGCATTTTCTCTTGCGCTATCTGTAGCCTATCTAACGCGGCTTGATCAATTTGGGCGTCTTGACTAAACAAGTAGTAATATTCAATGTCGGAAAAATAGTCACGCCTTAATAGTTCTCTCTCATCGAGTTTGTACGCAACATCGCGTAGGTTTGAGAGCGACATATCTACCTCGATGTCTTCGTCAGACAACGCCACTTTGTATGTTACATAACGCTCAAAGAGATCTGTCGCCACACTCTCGGTATCATCGCTAAACGTTTCTCTCGCATACACATTGAAATGCGCTATCACCAACTCAGGTGCGGATTCCTGCCTATCAAAAATAAATTTATCGAAATCGTCCTTAACGGTGAAGCTCAAATAAAAGGCATTCTGGTTCTGAGTTACGCTACCTATATTACTTTCTACTGACGAGGTTTGCGGTAGTGCAACTTGCGAAGAAGGTGGCATTGGAGTGTCGGCAACGAAATGTTGTTCTACTGAAGCAGCAGACTGCTGTTTATTAAGTGCCAACGTGCCGATAAGGAGGGCTGCAAGCCCTCCTAGGAAAATAAGAATAACCTTCATTACAAACCTAAGTTTTTCAGCCTATTGGCTTGATTAACGAATACATCAACTGGGTTTGTTTCAAACCAATGGGTGATACCAAAACTTTGGTTAACTTCATCCAAATGGTTCATCTTGTAATTGTCTTTCAGCACTTTGCCTAAGTGAGAGCTACAAGTAGACACAAGGCCATCGTTAGCTTCATTAAAAGCGGTGCCCGTAATAGCAAGAAACGGGTCAGCAATATCCAGTGCATTGGTGAACGTTCTCGCCCCGCTCCAAGAAAAATAATAAACACCATTTTCTGCAAGCATCTTTCCATCGTTGCGACAGTATGCAGAGGGCATACCTTCTGGATACTTGCGATTAAAAGCAATACTGCCTGTGGTTGAGAGCGAGTCCATTGCTGCAATAGAGTCAGTAGGTTTGTCACGCGGGTCAGAACCTGAAGCAATCTCTATAATATTCGCAAAAGCATCAACCACTACACTTGCAGCGCCTTCTTGAAATGAATCTTCAGCTATCGCATTGCGAAGTTGGTCAGCGACTTTACTGCCCCAATTAACACCCGCAACTGAGGAGACTGATGCCACTTTGTCTGGAGCAACACTAGCGGCGTAACGCGCTGTTGGACCGCCGTGACTGTGCCCAATAAGATTAACTTTTTGCGCTCCTGATAATGCGAGTACTTCATCGATATAAGCTAAAAGCTGTTCACCACGTACTTCCGAGGAATTGGCAGGAGAGACTTGAGCAACATATACCTCGGCACCATTGCGGCTAAGTTTATGCGGTACTTTGTAGAAGTAATCAACAAAGAGCACGTCATCAAAGCCAAATAGGCCGTGCACTAATACTATTGGGTACTTGGTTTTGGCGTACGTACTGGCGTGAGCTTGGCTAACAAGCGCCGCAGCAACAATAGCCACGGTTACAACGAGTTTTTTAACTAGTTTCATTGTGTGTCCCATAATTATATTGTCTATTGACATGAGGTCTGTGGTCAGACCTTTGTTATAATTATGTAAACACAATGTAAAGATCAACATTTGATGCGACACTAATTAGACGCGCGGTGTCGTATTGTTCAAATTTTTAGCCCCCTATTTTTTCAAAGTCATTGTAAATCAGTTTGTTAACTCTATCCGCTGCGTATGCTCAACCATACTATTTTTGTTGTGCATAGACTGCATAAACACAACTAATGTAAACGTATTACTTTCTGTGACGATAGGTTTGAATGTAATTGACGGCGAGGCTCGACGTTGTAGTCCATTCACCTTTAAAAGGATTCAACTTCATGCCTATTTGATGATGAAGCTCGAAAGCCCCCCCTACCCAACTAGACAACTCTGCAGGTTTAACAAACTTGCGCCAAGCATGGGTGCCTATAGGTAGATAGCGCATAACGTACTCGGCACCTACTATGGCGATGATATAACTTTTAACAGTTCTATTTAAGGTAGCTAATATGAGTAACCCACCGGGTTTAACCATACTCGCACATTCCCTGATAAGTTGTTGCTGATCCGGAACGTGCTCTACCACCTCAGCGTTAATCACTACATCGTACTGAGACTGTTCTTTGACAACATCGCTTGACAGCATATGTTTGTAGGTCACCTTTACGCCTTCTTTAGCCGCATGTCGTTTAGCTACTTCTACACTTACCGCACTTGCATCAATTCCGGTGACCTTGGCGCCGAGTTTCGCTAGCGGTTCACTGATGAGTCCACCACCACTGCCAATATCAATAATTGACAGTGCGCTGTAGTCTGAAACATCGCTGTTTATTCCAAAATGACGCTCAATCTGTGTTTTTATGACTTCTAACCGCGCTTGATTAAATGCCAGTGCAGTTTTGTACTGCCCTTTTGGATCCCACCAGCTTTCAGCAAGTGCGTCAAATCGTGCGACTTCCTCACGAGAAAAATTCTCGCTCCCCGTTTTTTGACTCTTATCCAGCATATCAATTATTCCTTGGCACGTTATACAATCGCTACCATGTGGCTCACATGAAGTACTATGTTATTCTAAAGCTAGTAATACGTTGTGAAAGGAGTATTTGATTTGGCAAACGCAAAAAATGTCTACGGTCGACCATTGCAACTGTGTTGCGGAAACACAGGCTTCACACGTGAAGGGTTCTGCTACGTGCCCGATGCTGATGTAGGCAATCACAGTGTATGCGCTGTTGTTACTGATGAATTTTTGCAGTTTTCATTACGCCAAGGCAACGATCTTATAACGCCATGGCCAAGTATGGAGTTTCCAGGGCTGCTGGCCGGTGATCGTTGGTGCTTATGTGCTTCAAGATGGCTACAAGCTTACCAAGCGGGCGTTGCGCCAAAAGTGCGTCTTGAAGCGACGCATGAAAAGGCATTGGATATTATTCCGTTAGCCCTATTAGAAGAGTACGCTGCGCAGTAGGTGATCCATTGAGCACCTACTGCAAGAGAGTTATTGCGGGGTTCGAATTACCATTAGGCGAGTTTCAGTCATGTCTTCTATCGCGTAACGGATGCCCTCTCGGCCCAAGCCCGAGTCTTTGACACCGCCATAGGGCATATTATCTACGCGCCAACTAGGAACATCGCCAATCACTACACCGCCAACATCTAACACGTTCCACGCTTTGTGCGCTTTGTATAAATCTCGCGTAAATACGCCTGCTTGTAGACCATAGCGGCTATTATTCACTTCATCCAATGCCGCATCAAAATCATCAAACGGTACTAAAATCGCGAGTGGACCAAATGCCTCTTCTGCGCTTGCATCACAGTCTTTTGGTACATTCTCCATAACCGTTGCCTCAAGCATCGCACCATCCCGAGTTCCTCCACACAGGATAGTGGCACCTTTATCTTTAGCCTCTTCTATCCAGCCGTGTAAGCGTTTTGCTTCACCTTCTGAAATCATTGGCCCAATGAAGGTGTCTTCGTCGGATGGATCACCGGAAACCAGCGCTTTAACTTGCTCTACGAATTGCTGTTTAAACTCGTCGTAAATACTGCTGTGAACAAGTAAGCGTTGAACGCTAATGCAGCTTTGACCAGACTGGTAAAATGCACCAATGATTACCCGTTCTATGGCGTCTTTAATATCGGCATCTTTATCGACAATACATGCTGCGTTACCACCTAATTCAAGTACAACTGGCTTCTTCCCCGCTTTCGCCTTTAGTGCCCAACCCACATCTGGCGACCCCGTGAAACTCAGCAGTTTGAGGCGTTCATCCGTTGTGAATAAGTCCGCGCCGTCGCGGCTACATGGCAGAATTGAGAATGCACCTTTAGGTAAATCTGTTTCAGCAAGTACTTCACCGATAATCAGCGCGCCGATAGGTGTGCGAGAGGCAGGTTTTAAAACAAAGGTGCAGCCGGCCGCAATTGCAGGAGCAACTTTATGTGCTGCCAAATTTAAAGGAAAGTTAAACGGAGAAATGAACGAGCAGGGACCGATAGGTACTTTCTTGGTCATTCCCTGATAGCCCCTGGCGCGGGCTGAAATTTCCAAATTAACCACTTCACCATTTATGCGGACAGATTCTTCGGCCGCAATTTTAAACGTATCAATAAGACGGCTCACTTCTCCTTTAGCATCCTTAATAGGCTTACCCGCTTCGATACACAAGGCTTGTGCAAGCTCATCAGCTCGCTCTGTAAAACGCTTTACACAGTGCTCTAGTACTGCTTGGCGTTCGTAGGGTGCCATCGCCGTCATTGCAGGTTGTGCTTGCTCTGCTGCCGCAATGGCTTTATCTATTGTGTCGGCGTTAGCCATTGCGACTTTCGTCGCTACTTCACCGGTAAATTTGTTGGTAACGTCTAAGTCGGTGTTCGCGAAATGGGCTTCGCTCGCAAGGTAATACGGGTAACTGTCCTTCAACATGTTTAGGCTCCTTTTCTCTGCCTTTGCATTTGCGTTTCACAGCTTAGCGCTGAGCGCTTTAATGGTGTGGTTCAGGGTTTCATCATTCATGCTGTAGTCAACAGGGCAATCAATAATATGAACACCTGGTGTATTCAAACACTTTTCCACCATTGGAATCAGTACATCAGTATCATCAACACGCCAACCTTGAGCACCATAACTCTGCGCATATTTAACGAAATTCGGGTTTCCATAATCCAAACCAAATTCATCAAACTGCATATTCGCTTGTTTCCACTTTATCATTCCGTACGCATCATCGCGCAAGATGATCACAACAAGGTCGAGCTTAAGCCGCACCGCTGTTTCAATTTCCTGACTGTTCATCATAAACCCACCATCACCGCATACACTTACCACAGGGACATCAGGTTTGACTAATTTCGCCGCAATCGCTGAGGGCAGCCCTGCTCCCATAGTTGCGAGCGCATTATCAAGTAACAGAGTATTAGGGTGATATGCGGGATAATTTCGAGCAAACCAAATTTTATACACACCATTATCAAGTGTCACAATACCGTTGTCGGGCATAACCTTGCGTATATCTCGCACAAAGCGCTCAGGTAAAATAGGAAAGCGACTGTCATCTTCAGCCTCGGCTCTGTGATTGACATAAGCTTCGTGAACATCTTGATAGAAGTCGAGTTTCCAGCCCTCTTGAGGTGTAATGCCTTCTTTAATTTGCCATATGCTATTGGCAATATCACCGACGACTTCTAATTGCGGGAAGTAAACTGGGTCAACTGCAGCAGGCTCAAAATTTATATGAATTACCTGTTTGTCGTTGTGATGCATAAAGAAAGGCGGCTTCTCGACAACATCGTGGCCTACGTTAATAATAAGATCTGCGCGTTCGATAGCGCGGTGAACGAAGTCACCATCCGATAGTGCAGTATTGCCAGCAAAGCGCTTGTCGCTCTCGTTTAATACGCCTTTACCCATCTGCGTGGTGATAAATGGAATACAGGTTTTATCAACGAACTCCCTCAGCATTTTTGCCGTCAGCTTTCTATTTGCACCTGCACCAATAAGTAGCAGTGGCGACTGAGCTTCTTCAATCATAGATATTGCTTGCGCAATAGCTTTATATTCTGCAATTGGCCTGCGGGAAACGCTCGGCTCAAGTAAATGGGCAGACGTCTGCTCTGCCGCTATATCTTCGGGTAATTCAATATGTACTGCACCAGGTCGCTCCTCGTGAGCTAAACGAAATGCTTCTCTCACCGTAGAAGGAATGCGATCGCCACTGACTACTTGCGTCGTAAACTTCGTAATCGGCCTCATCATATCGACGATATCTATGACTTGAAAGCGGCCTTGTTTGCTGGTCTTTATGGGCTTTTGTCCCGTTATCATCAGCATAGGCATTGCACCTAATTGTGCATAAGCTGCGGGAGTAACTAAGTTTGTTGCGCCTGGGCCTAGCGTTGATAAGCATACCCCCACCTTACCGGTAAGCCTACCGTAAGTGGCGGCCATAAACCCTGCGCCCTGCTCATGGCGTGTAAGTACTAATTTTATAGAAGATGAACGGAGTGATTCTAGAAGGTCGAGGTTTTCTTCGCCTGGAATACCAAATACATATTCAACACCTTCTGCTTCTAGGGCTTTTACAAATAGGTCTGACGCTTTCATTTACTGCACGCTCCTTGTAGAGAGGTAGTTCGATAGAAGTGAACACGCTTTTGTTACGCCTACAGTATAGAAAACGATTGATAATTTTATGACATTTATTCAGAGGTTATCTGTTCTCAGACTCCCATTGCGCTAATTTTTCCTGCGTAGCAGCGTCGACATTCGCCTTGTTTTCGCTAATCCACCAGCGTTCCATAATCCGCACGTTTTTCTGATTAGCCTTGTAAAAGATATCAGCAATATCGCCAATAAAAGGTATGAAGCCCAAGCCAAAATCGATAGCTGAGTTCTTAATCATTTGCGCAATGAGCGCTTTAGGCATTCCCATGGACTTGCCAAGCCATACAATTCTCAGTGACACAAACAACATAAGCGCATCACCTGCCCCGGGAATAAGGCCTACGAGAGAGTCTAACCCCACCCGAATGGGTATAATCGGTAGCTTTACTGCCGTATCGAGTAAGTTAGCCATTTTTTGTGCCTTTAGCAGGGCTTTGGGCGCTTTAACGTCCATGTCATTCTTCCTTCATAATGTTCAATGGCTACTTGCTGGCTCCCAGTGCTCTTGCAAGACCTGCGCGTAATCCATTGTCAGTTTCAACTGTCCAACCGTTAAGGTTTTCTTGGATAATTTCAAACAGTGCATCAATGTGTTCTTTGTCGCTGTTGAGCGCCTCAATGTATTCGTAGCGCTCCCCACCTGCTTCCATAAAGTACTCGCGATTCTCTTCACCAATTTCTTCAATGGTTTCAAGGCAATCGGCAGAAAAACCGGGGCACATGACCTGAATGGATTTGACCCCTTTCTCAGGCAGCCCTTTTAGGGTTTCATCGGTATAAGGTTTTAACCACTCTTCCCGCCCAAAGCGCGATTGGAATGTTGTCATGTACTCGTCGTGACTTAGCCCTAACTTTTCCGCTAGCAAGCGAGATGTTTTGTGGCACTCACAGTGATACGGGTCGCCGTTCATCAAGTAGCGTTTTGGTATGCCGTGGTAAGACAAAATAAGCTTATCAGCCCGTCCATGTGCTTCCCAATGTGCTTTCACTTTATTTGCCAGCGCGCTGATAAAGCTTTCTCTGTCATTATAGTGATTAACAAAGCGAAGCTCTGGTAGCCAGCGACGTGACGTAAAGTCTTTGGCGATGGCATCGAACGTTGAGCCTGTCGTTGAAGCGCTGTATTGGGGGTACAGAGGTAATACAACTAACTTACGCACGCCTTGAGATAGCATATTGTCGAGAACATCGGAAATGGCAGGTTTGCCATAGCGCATAGCAAAGTCAACAACCACATCATCACCATAAGTGGCTTTGCAGCGCTCAGCGATTGCACTGGCTTGCGCTTTGGTAATTGCCATCAATGGCGACCCCTCGTCAGTCCAGACGGTCGAATAAGCATGAGCAGAACGCTTGGGACGTATATTGAGAATGATCATATTTAACACAAACCACCAAATTGCTCTTGGTACTTCAACAACCCGAGGATCAGAAAGAAACTCTTTTAAATACGGGCGCAATGCCTGTTTAGTTGGCGCCTCTGGTGTACCCAAATTAGTAACCAATACACCTATTTTGTCTGCCTGACCGTGGGAGAACCCTTTGTTAGATTTATATTTCATTGAAAACTGATTCCGAGAAGTACTACGCTGTGAATTAGCTTTATTACTTTATCTGTTATAAGTAACGCTTTAATAAGTAATAGTATACTGAAATACCACGACTTATGATCTTTTACACGGCGAAAATAAAGCGATTGCAACGTACAAATGAAGCGATTAGCCACTGGGTGCTTTCACAAAAAACGAAAAAAGGCGGTGGTTACTCAACCACCGCCTTTCGCGTGTCACTATAAGTGTTGTGTAATTAAGGCTGGTAATAGGTCGCCGCGCCTGGGCCAACTGGCATGCCTAGCAGGAATACCCAGATGTAGAACAACAATGTCCATCCGACGATAAAGACCATCGAGTACGGCAACATCATTGCGATTAAGGTGCCCATTCCCAAGTCTTTTTTGTAACGGGCGGCCATGGCAAGGATAAGACCGAAGTAACTCATCATAGGAGCAATTACGTTCGTTACTGAGTCACCAATACGATACGCAGCTTGTATTACCTCAGGTGCATAACCAATCAGCATAAGCATAGGCACGAAAATTGGTGCGGTTACTGCCCACTGTGCCGATGCACTACCTAAAGATAAATTGACAACGCCGCACATCAAGATAAACAAGATAAACACAGCTGGACCATCTAGACCGGCAGCTTGTAGTAACGCAGCGCCTTTTACCGCAAGCACGGTACCTAGGTTAGTCCATTTGAAAAACGCCACGAACTGCGCCGCAAAAAATACCAAGGTGATATAAAGACCCATTGCGCCCATGCTTTTCGACATGGCATTAATGATGTCTTTATCGTTCTTCATTGAACCGGTGACTTTACCGTAAACAAAACCGGGAATAGCAAACGTGATGAAAATGAACGCAACAATCCCCTTCAAGAAAGGAGAGCCGGCAACTTCACCCGTTTCTGGATGACGTAAAATACCATTTTCTGGCACCACAGTGAGTGCTAGTACCGCACACACTAGTGCAAAAGAAATACCTGCCCAGCGCAACCCTTTTTTCTCGACATCAGTGGGTGCATCCATTGACTGATTACCCAAATCGACCGATGCTTCTGATGCGTCGAATTTACCGAGGCGCGGTTCCACCACTTTCTCCGTAACCAGCGCTCCCATGGTCGCAATTACGAATGTGCTGATAAACATAAAATACCAGTTCACCTCAGGACCCACTACATAATCGGGGTCTATCATGTGTGCAGCGGCTTCAGTAATACCCGACAGCAATGGGTCTACAGTTCCGAGTAGTAAGTTTGCGCTGTAACCTGCTGATACGCCGGCAAAGGCAGCTGCGAGACCCGCTAACGGATGTCGACCCAGCGAATGAAAGATCATTGCAGCCAGTGGAATGAGTACCACATAACCGAGTTCTGATGCGGTATTAGAGACAATACCTGCAAATACGATGGCAAAAGTTACAGCACGCTGAGAGGCATTCATTACTAATGCCCGCATAGCGGCAGATAACAGACCAGAATGCTCAGCGACTGACACACCTAATAAGGCAACCAATACGGTCCCTAAAGGTGCGAACCCAGTGAAGTTAGTCACAAGACCAGTCACTATCCGTTGCAAGCCCTCAGCACTCATCAAAGAAATAACTTCAATCATGCCATCGGCTTCTCTGCCTTTTGCCCCTACAGGACGAGGATCTGCAACCGCGATATCGAAGTAACCTAAAATACCGCTTAGCACTACAATGAACACGGCTAATAGCGCAAACAATGTCACTGGGTGAGGTAGTAAGTTCCCTAAAAATTCAACCGTAGCGAGAAATCGCGAGAATAAACCACCCTTTCCGCCGTTACTGTCGGCAGAAACTGTATTTGTGTTTTCCGTTGTCAAAATTTTCCCTCTGTCGTTTTTTTAGCACCTACATCATCGACTCACTAGCTGGGAAGGCTGTGTCTTCGTACAAACAGTGGTGCATCTTTTATCGTAAATTCGATGGTATTTTACCCGATTTCATTCAATTTTGGCAGTCAAAGGGTGAAATGAAACAGTATCTCTTGTTACCCCTCCTTATCCTAACCCTCTCTTTTTTTCATAAAAACAGTAACTTAACAAGAAATGATAGATACAAAAAAGCCAGTCATAAAGACTGGCTTTTTGAAATTTACGTGCACAAATGCAATTAATTGCCTTTTGACTGATTCATATACTTAAAGAATTCACTGTCAGGTGCAATAACCATCACGTCTTGCTTACTATTAAAGCTCTTCTTGTAGGCATCCATACTGCGAAGGAAGCTATAAAAATCAGCGTTTTTAGAGTATGCATCTGCGTATATCTGTGCAGCAAGTGCATCACCTTCACCGCGAAGTTGTCGAGCATTACGCTCAGCATCAGCAAGCATAACCGTTACTTTTGCATCGATATTTGCGCGAATAACCTCTGCTTGCTCTTGGCCTTCTGAACGGTGTTCACGTGCCACACCGGCGCGCTCTGCACGCATACGCTGGAATATTGAATTACTCACCTCTGTTGGTAAGTTAATTTGCTTAACGCGAACGTCTACAATTTCAATACCCAATTCATCAGACGAGGTCGCCGCTTGTTCCATCGCTTGGTTCATCAATGCAGAACGCTCACCAGATACAATTTGTGCAATGGTGCGTGTACCGAATTCTGAACGCAACCCATTGTTCACTTTCTGCTTTAACAAGGCCTCGGCCTGAAGTTTGTTGCCGCCGGTAGACAAGTAGTAACGCGCAAAATCATCTATACGCCATTTTACGTAAGAATCGACAATAAGGTCTTTTTTCTCGCTGGTAACAAAGCGATCTGGAGTTCCATCCAACGTCTGAATACGTGCATCTAACACACGTACTGAATCAATAAACGGCAACTTAAAGTGAAGACCAGGTGTGAACACTTTCGTGTCGCCCGTTTCGTTATCACGCTGCACTTTACCAAATTGAATAACAATGGCACGCTCACCTTCTTTCACTGCAAACAAAGAGCCTGAAGCAAGTAAAACAAGAAGAACTGCTGCTGCAATAAGTAAATTCTTCATAGCTAATTATCTCCCCTCTCTGAAGCTATCACCGCGCAGACCCGATGATGGTGACGAATTACGGCTTCGACCAGAAACGTCAGTCACTGGGTCTTGAAGCCCTTCTAGGGTATTGCGAGAGCGGGTAGTCGTATTTGATTGTTGACGTTCCATTATCTTATCTAATGGAAGGTACATCATATTGTTGCCGCCTTTGCTATCCACCAAAATTTTGCTGGTGCTGCCTAATACTTCTTCCATTGTCTCAAGGTAAATACGGTCGCGAGTTACTTGCGGCGCTCTCTCATACTGTGGCAGAAGTTCATCAAAGCGGGCTACTTCACCCTGCGCTTCAAGTGTTACGCGCTCTTTATACGCTTGTGCTTCTTCGTTCATGCGATTGACCTGACCACGTGCACGCGGCTCAATCTCTCTGGCATACGCTTCAGCTTCGCGGATAAATCGCTGCTCATCTTCTTGGGCAGCAATAGCATCATCAAACGCGTCTTTCACCTGCTCAGGTGGGCGTGCGTCACGGAAGTTCATGTCGATGATAGAAACCCCCATGTCGTATGGTTCAATGATGGCTTGAAGCTCTTCCCAAACACGTTGACGGGTCACTTCACGTCCATCAGTAAGTACGTCATCCATTTTTGAATGACCCACTACATAACGTATCGCACTATCTAATGATTGGCTAAGGCTCTGCTCTGGGCTTTCTACAGCAAATGTCCAGCGGTATGGATCAACGACACGGTACTGCATTTCCATTTGCACACTAACGACGTTTTCATCTTCGGTAAGCATTGACCCCGATGAAGACTGATCGCGAATAGACTGCACATCCACAGGAATCACAGTATCTACAAACGTAGGAGCCCAACGAAGGCCTGGTTCAACTTGTTGGTGGTATTCGCCAAATCGCAATACTACGCCACGCTCGGCTTCGCGAATGGTGTAAAAACCACTAACACCCCAAATGACAATAAGCAAGACTACAAGAATACCAGCCCCGATACCGCTTAGGCTTTTACCTGAGCCATTACCGTTACCGCCAGACTTACCAAACTTGCCAAACAAGTTTTTAAAT
Source organism: Alteromonas sp. McT4-15 (assembly GCF_020515205.1). NCBI lineage: Bacteria > Pseudomonadati > Pseudomonadota > Gammaproteobacteria > Alteromonadales > Alteromonadaceae > Alteromonas > Alteromonas sp. McT4-15. The sequence continues at coordinate 358,799 of NZ_JAJALG010000001.1, read as the reverse complement.
ACATCGTCTAAATCAGGGGGACCTTGCTCTTTCCCACCGCGATTTTTCCACGGGTCATTATTATTGCCACCCGGCTCATTCCAAGCCATGCTGATACTCCATAGATTACTGTTATATTTTTTGAATTACGCAACCATAACCTAGATCTAACCTAGATTAATGTCGCACAACATACTCTGATATTCCGTTTTCCAGACGTTTTTCAAGTCTGTTCCAGTCGGCTGTAGGCATTCTGACATCAACTACCCAGTCGCCCTGACTGTCGTATTCTTCACTTGCTATACAGTTTAGCTCGTATAACACACCACGTATTCGACTTTGGGCTGGCGGAATCTTCAACGTGTAATTAACCATGCTTTTACCGAGACATTCGGTCAATGCTTGGCTCAACAACTCAGTGCCTTCTCCTGTTTGCGCAGATAGCCACACACGAACAGGCACGCCCTCGTCATTTCTTTCTATACGTGGATTAACATCGTCCAGTTTATCAATCTTATTACAGATTAGTAATTGTTGTATCTCTGAAGCGTCAATTTCTTCAAGAACATCGTTCACTTCATCCATTGTCTCGCGATATTTTGCATCTGCAATGTCGACAACATGTAGCAAAAGGTCGGCCTCTTGCGTTTCTTGAAGCGTTGCCTTAAAAGCAGCCACAAGATCATGAGGAAGATGTCGAATAAAACCTACCGTGTCAGCCAAAATGGCTGGCCCAACGTCTTTTAATTCGATTTTGCGTAATGTAGGGTCAAGAGTTGCAAACAACTGATCAGCTGCATAAACGTGAGAATCGGTAATGGTGTTAAACAACGTTGATTTACCCGCGTTCGTATAGCCAACTAAGGATACCGTAGGAATTTCAGCACGCTTACGCGAACGACGACCTTGTTCGCGCTGCTTCTGTACCTTCTCCAAACGACGAAGAATGGCTTTGATACGCCCTCGAAGTAATCGACGGTCTGTTTCTAGCTGCGTTTCACCAGGACCACGAAGACCAATACCCCCTTTTTGACGCTCAAGGTGGGTCCATCCTCTGATGAGACGCGTTGAGATATGCCTCAACTGAGCCAGTTCGACTTGAAGCTTACCCTCATGCGTTCTCGCTCGCTGAGCGAAAATGTCTAAGATAAGCCCCGTGCGATCTAACACTCGGCATTTACACACGGCTTCTAGATTACGCTCCTGCGAAGGAGAGAGCGCGTGGTTAAAAATAACAACATTGGCATCGTGTGCCTTTACAGCAGCTGCTATTTCCTCTGCCTTACCTGAACCAACAAAGAACTTGGCATGTGGTGCACTGCGTGACGTAGTAATCACTTCAACCGCATCAACCCCAGCAGAAGACACAAGAAGTTCAAGCTCACTTAAGTCTTCTTTACTGTTCTCGTCGGAAAAATTTACATGAACAAGTACAGCCTGTTCACCGGCTTCATAACGGTCAAACAAGCGCGTTACCTTTTAATTTATTCACCTTTAGTATTTTCAGAATCTCCTGCACTTGGCATGGTAATAGCGCGCGCTGGTACCACTGTAGAAATTGCATGCTTGTACACCATTTGGCTTACCGTGTTCTTCAGTAGAATGACGAATTGGTCGAAAGACTCAACTTGTCCCTGAAGTTTAATACCGTTTACCAGATAAATTGATACTGGAATACGTTCCTTACGCAAAGCGTTTAAGAATGGGTCTTGTAAAGATTGCCCTTTAGCCATTTGATATCCTTAGTTTTTATTATTCGCGGCGGCCCTTACACCACCACTGCACGTCTAATGTATACCACACTCCAACATTTAAAGTGTGACTTTCGCTGTAATTTTAGTCAAATTATCGTTAGCAAATGTGTCTAGCCAAGTAACGTTCTCCCAGCCCCTTAACCACGTGAGCTGACGTTTCGCGAGTTGGCGGGTTGCAATAATGCCGCGTTCACGCATCTCTGCATACGACAACTCTCCGTCTAAGTACTGCCACATTTGTCTATAACCCACAGAACGTATAGAAGGTAAATCTTGGTGAAGATCACTCCGTTCGTAGAGTTTTTGTACTTCTTGCTCAAACCCTTGCTTCAACATAATGTCGAAGCGCTCAGCAATACGCTTATGCAATACGGCTCTGTCTTGCGGTGCAATTGCAAATTGAGCGATATTATACGGGCATCTTTCACCTTGCTGCTGTTGCCAGTCGGTCAAGGTCTTACCCGTAGAGCGGAACACCTCAAGCGCTCGGGTAATACGCTGTGGATCATTAGGGTGAATTCTCTCACCACTAACGGGGTCAACACGACACAATTCGTCATGTAATTTGTCCCATCCCTCGCGTAATGCCTGCTCGTTGATTGCTTCTCGCAATGCCTCATCCGACTTAGGTAGTGGCGAAATTCCATTTATCAAGGCATTAAAGTACATCATTGTGCCACCCGCCAAGATTGGTTGCCTTCCTCTTTCGAAGATTTCACCAATTAACTTATTGGTATCGTTGACAAATTGCGACACAGAGTAACTCTCTGCAGGATCGATTATATCGATCAAATGATGTACAACTCCAGCTTGTTCCTCGACTGTCGGCTTCGCAGTACCGATATCCATACCTTTATAAACAAGGGCCGAATCGACACTAATAATCTCACTGTCTACCTGCTTAGCAATATCTAGTGCCAGACCTGTTTTACCCGATGCGGTAGGGCCCATAATTGCTATCACAGGCGATGCAGAATTTATGCCACTAGACATATTATTCTCCCCATACATCAAGCACTTCACTAATGGGGCGAACTTTAGCAAATTGCGATATATATTCCCATTGTTTCGCTTCGCTTTGCTGCTCCAACCAGTACCACACTTGAATTGCAGTCTCGTCATCAATGTCATGTGCTGGTAAGGAAATCAGCGAAGAAATCTGAGCGTGAGCTGTCTCAACACTATTCACATCTAAAGACAACATATGGCTAAACCACTTAATCCACGGTAAGTGACGTGTGCCAGCGGGCACTTGTTGAAGACGAAGCTTGCCAGCCACCTTATTGATATCAAAATGCAGTGCTTTCAATAGGGCTAAGTTTTCTTCTTTTACACCATCATATTCCAACGCAACTGGCATTAGCAGCGGTTGTCCATGCTGTGCTTTTAAAAATAGTTCGCTCAACCAGATACTTGCAAGTTTTTCCACACCAATTAGGAAAAGTTTGTCTTCTTGTGAGTACAAACGTAATGTCGGCGTGAGGTTGATACACTCAATAGCGTCCAATTTCCCCGTGCTTTGGGACAAAATGTCGCTTTTTGGCGTCATTAATGCTGAATAATTCGTTTGGTAAGCCGCAGTAGGCCCTTTGGCGCTAGAAATAGGACGACTCGAACCTATACGCGCATTTGCCCCTTGAGATGACGTGCCTGACGACTGTGTTTTAAGAGGTCTTATGTAGTCGTGAGCCACATCTCCTGCCAATACACCTTGTGTTGGTCTACTTGTCTGATGTAAATCGTCAGTTAACGGTAAATCATCGGTAAGCGCGTGAAGCGCCTCACTGACCGTTTTGCAAATAAAGTCATGAACAAGCCTGCCCTGCTGGAATCGCACTTCATGCTTTGCGGGATGCACATTCACGTCCACATCTCTTGGACTCAACGACAAATACACAACAAAACTAGGCTGTTCTATAACCCCCCAAACACTCTCATAGGCTTGACGGATGGCGTGCATAATCAGCTTATCGCGCATACCTCGACCGTTAACGAAGCTAAATTGGCAATCGTTACTGCTGCGCAGCATAGTTTCATTACCCAGCCAAGCATCAATACTAATACCTTCATATTGCGTGTTAATATGCACGGCATTCTGTATAAACTTTTGCCCAACAACCGCGCCAATTCGCGTGGCTAGGCTTCCCGCTTTGTCAGCGATGTAGCGCTTAATCACCTTATCGTTGTGCTTTAGAATAAATGAAACACTCGGATAACTCAGTGCAATACGCTTAATAACCTCTTCAATATGCTGAAACTCGGTTTTTTCAGTGCGTAAGAACTTTCTTCTTGCTGGCGTGTTATAGAAGAGATCGGCAACATCAATTGTTGTGCCTACGGGATGCGCCGCTGGTTGCACATTCACTGCCATATCGCGGCCTTCACAATACGCTTGCCAAGCTTCTGTTTGCGCTTGCGTGCGCGACGTTAAGGTAAGACGGCTAACCGAACTAATACTGGCCAACGCTTCGCCGCGAAAACCCAGTGACAATATTTGCTCTAAGTCATCAAGGGTAGTGATCTTGCTTGTTGCATGGCGGCTTAGCGCCAATTGCAACTCGTCTTTGACTATACCAGAGCCGTTATCTTTAATGCGTATTCGTTTGTGCCCTCCTTTTTCGATGTCCACTTCAATTTTTGTTGCACCAGCATCTAAGCTGTTTTCTAAGAGTTCTTTCACAACAGATGCAGGACGCTCTACCACCTCTCCGGCGGCAATTTGGTTGGCAAGTTGCGGAGATAAAAGCTGTATAGGCAATGGCTTACCCTAAAATATGATTTAATTGATACAACGCAATCGCGCCGTCTTGCACGCAATGCACTGAAACGAACACGAACTTTGGTAAAACGAAGATGACTTTGACCGAAATAAAAACGCGTTAGGTTCTAGGAATAGTCAACACCTGACCCACCCTAACCACATCGCTATTTAGGTCGTTCGCCGCTTTGATACTGCTCACTTTAACGTTATAGCGCTGTGCTAGCAGTGAAAGTGACTCACCACTACGTACTTTATGCGTTCTGTTATTCGCTTTCTCTTGCGCCCACAGTGTACCATCTGGAGGCGTTTGCTTAAAATATTGCTTCGTTGCGGTAAACACCGCTTTGGCCAAGCGCTCTCTATACTTTGACCAGTTGAGGTTTTTCTCTTCCTGAGGATTAGAAATAAAGCCTAACTCAACCAAGATAGATGGAATATCCGGCGCAGTCAGCACGGCAAAACTGGCTGCCTGAGGTTTTCTTTTATGAAGACTTGTCACCTTCTTTAGCTCATCAACCACCTTGTTTCCTAAATCATGACTGCTCGCCATGCTGTGATCCATGGACAGTCCTAGAATGGTCTCTGTGAGATAGCGCTCGCTTGATTTATCATTGATAACTTCAGCAGCGCCACCTAATAATTCAGCATGTCGTTCTGACTTTTCTAGCCAGCGACCAAGCTCAGTGTCAGCTCTTCTCATAGATAACACCCAAACGGAGCCACCTCGCGGCTCTGGCTGACTAAAGGCGTCTGCGTGAATTGAAATTAGCAAGTCGGCTTTTTTCTCTCGCGCAATTTCAGGTCGTCTATTGGGTGAAATATACGAATCGTTGCTACGCGTCATAATCGCTTTCATGCCAGGCTCTGCGTTAATCATTGCCTGCAGCTTTTTGGCCACACTTAACGTAATGTGTTTTTCAAACGTACCTGCCGGTCCTATTGAACCTGGGTCTCTACCACCGTGCCCCGCATCAATCGCAACGATGATATCGCTATCCCGAGGACTCGTTTTATCATCAATCACTACTGATGGAGCTGATGCTGTCAATACGGCAGAGCGACCAGGCTCACTGTCGGCCAAATCAATTACAAGACGGTGACCAAAAGCGCCTGCCGGTGTAATAGCGAAAAGAGAAGGCGTCGCTTGGCGATTAAGCTCAATAACCACACGTGCCGCACTTTTATTTTTTGGTGTGGAATAACGAAGACGTTTGATGAGGTCGCCGCCGTTATCAACATTTGACAGTGAAAAGTTATTATTGGTGTTAGGTAAATCGATGACTAATCGTTGAGGATTTTTAAGCGTGAAATACGTGAATTCCGGTGCATACTTCATATCAAACACAACGCGTGTGGTGTCGGATGATGGTGATACTCTTACACTATCAATGGTATTCTGGGCCGCATGTGCCATTTGCACAAAAACCCACAAAAGCATTACCGAAAATATACTACGCACCATATTATGCCTTCACGCTCTTTTGCTTTTCGCTTTTCTTATTATGTGATTTTCAACACTTACCCGCTACACACGCTTGCATTGCTGTAACAATTTTGCGCCATGTGCACTTTTAGCTTCGATAGTGAACTGCCTACCAGACGGTGTAATATTTATACTAATCACTAAGTCAGGGGATGCCAAGTATTCCCCACCTTTTTCTGACCACTCTACTAAAGCTATCGCACCACTTGTGAAGTAGTCACGGATCCCCATGAACTCAAGTTCTTCAGGGTCGGCCAATCGGTATAAATCAAAATGATAAATATTGACGCTTTCTAGCTCATAAGGTTCAACCAGTGTATAGGTTGGACTTTTAACGCTACCTGAATGGCCGAGTGATTGAATAAAATAACGACTGAATGTGGTTTTGCCCGCCCCTAAATCGCCATTCAAAAAAATAACAGCATCGGTTGGAAGTTGACTGGAAACAGCTTGCGCAAGGTCTTTGGCAAGCTGCGCAGTATCATCTACTTCGTTAGCGAAAAAAGAGGTTTGCGGGTATGACATCGACAATATTCCACAGTGTTAAAAATCCGAAAAACACAGTAAATGCCACCCCTTTTGAGGGAATATCACGAAAGTTAGTGATTAATCAGTGCACGTACTGCGTCAAATAAATCGCTCGCTATCATACCACGTTGCCCATAAAGTTGGGCAATATCGTCACCTGCCTTTGCATGTAGCACTACACCATATTTAGCAGCAATATCGGTTTCGACGCCTTGTGCCAGTAAAGCACCTAATATACCACTGAGTACATCGCCACTACCCGCTGTAGCCATGCCCGGATTGCCATGGCGGCATACCCATGTCTTCTTTTCGTTGTCGATTAACGTTCCAGCCCCTTTTAGTACGCAAACCGCGTGGTAGCGCTGAGAGCATTGCCTAGCGTAATTAAAGCGGTCACCTTCTACATCATCGACTGAAACGCCAAGTAGACGGGCCGCCTCGCCTGCATGTGGTGTAAGAATGCTGTCTGCTATGGTGTAAGCCGTTGACTGCTTGCACAATATATTCAAAGCATCGGCATCAATAACCACAGGCTTGTTATGGGTTTGACAATGCTTAAGCGTCATTTCGAATGTAGCGTTAGCCCAGTCGTCTTGACCAAGTCCAGGGCCTATTACAACACAACTTGCCCATTCAAGCGCATCAGTTAGGTGTGAGTCTGTTACCATAAGTTCAGGACGCCCTGCACTCACTTGCACAACCGAAGACTCATGGGTATACACGCGTACCATGCCAGCTCCACTGCGAAGTGCAGCTTCTCCCGCTAAGCGAATAGCTCCCGCCGTACCTCTATTACCACCAATGCACAGAAGCCTGCCGTAAGTGCCTTTATGGCTATTGATTTCGCGAGGCCCCATGCCTTTAAAGTGATCAATGTTAAGCATCGTTGCACTGGCTTTTGCGAGCGATTGGAACGCCTTACCTATTCCCAAATCAGCATAAACAAGCTTGCCACAAGATTGTTTACCTGCTCCGGTTACAAGACCTGGCTTAATACCAACAAAAGTGACTGTGATATCAGCTTGGACACAGCGCCCTAGGCTCTGCCCTGTATTTGCATCTAGTCCTGATGGAACATCGACACTCACCACGGGGGTCGACGAGGCATTCAGGGCATCAATAATATCGGCGAACTCGTTGCGGATATAACTGTTGATACCCGTTCCCAACAGTGCATCGATAACCACATCCGCCTTTTCAAGTATTTGTGATTCAAAAGCGCTAATCTTTCCGCCTGCATCACACCAACGCTGCTGAGCTTTGCCAGCATCACCTTCTAGAATTCGTTGTGGCTCGACTGCGCACAAATGTACCTGCTTACCCGCTAATTTGGCATTCATTGCCGCTATGTAGCCGTCTCCCGCATTATTGCCCTGACCGACCAGTACCAAGTAAACATCAGAATTAGGCATCAGCTCTTGGCATTGTTTAAAAACAACATCGCCAGCGCGCTGCATTAGTGTAAACATATCGCAGTTAGAATCTGCGGCAGCTTGGGCTTCGTTTTCACGAACCTGATCGGCTCTAAATAGTTTGTATGATAAACTTGACGTGAGTTGAGTATCTAGCATGAGCAAATGTCCGCAATTAATTCCATCGACCTCGTTGAATTAACAAACAATATCAAGGCTTGGGGTGTAGCGCTAGGCTTTCAGCAAGTTGGTATCAGTGATATTGATCTGCATCAGCACGAGGCCCATTTACAAGCGTGGTTAGACGCAGGCTATCACGGTGACATGGCATTCATGGAAAGTCATGGAATGAAACGCGCGCGACCTGACGAACTCGTTCCTGGAACCTTACGCGTAATCAGCGTAAGAATGAATTACCTTCCGCCTGATGCCTCTTTCGCCAAGCATTTGAATAGTCCTGACATCGGCTACATCAGCCGCTATGCGCTTGGTCGCGACTACCATAAAGTGCTACGCAAAAGGCTCAAGCAACTGGGCGAAAAAATCACCAACGCATTATCTGATACTCAGTATAGGCCTTTTGTAGACTCAGCCCCCGTCCTTGAGCATGCTATTGCTGAAAAAGCAGGCATCGGCTGGACAGGAAAGCACAGCCTGACACTTAACAAAGATGCAGGCTCTTGGTTCTTTTTAGGGGAGCTTTTCATCAACTTGCCGCTGCCCGTAGATACCCCTGTTGAAGAAAATTGTGGTACGTGCACGGCCTGCTTAACAATCTGCCCTACCAACGCGATTGTTGCGCCTTATAAAGTAGACGCTAGGCGCTGCATTTCCTATTTGACGATAGAGTCAGATAGCGACATTCCCGAAGCACTCAGGCCGAGTATGGGTAATAGGATTTATGGGTGTGACGATTGCCAATTAATTTGTCCGTGGAACCGTTTTAGCGATATTACCACCGAAGAAGATTTCCACCCTCGCCAAGTTCTTCATGGAAAGTCCTTAAATACGCTATTTAGTTGGTCAGAAGAAACGTTTTTGGCTAATACAGAAGGCTCACCTATCAGACGCATAGGCTACGAAAAATGGCAACGAAATATCGCGGTAGCGCTAGGTAATGCCCCTTTTAATGAAATGAGCATACAACTTTTAACACAACGTCGGGGTATGGTAAGTGATTTAGTAGACCGGCATATTGACTGGGCGCTCGCACAGCAACAAGCAAAAGCCAGTAGCGAGACAGATGCGACCCGTCAGCAAAAACGTTTAATAAGAGCGATTGAAAAGGGGTTACCTCGGGACGCTTAAAACCCAGTAGCTAACCTGCTGTCACAGTTGGCTGGGAATGTGCAATCACTTTATCTTCGCTTGCCTGTTTAGCTGAAAACGTCAAATTCACCTTCACGCCACGTTGAGCCAACTGAGTTTTGAGTACAGGAGAAGTAAATTGCCACCAAGGTTCAGCTTGTAAGGCGTTAACGAGTTCAGATAGCTCCTTTTCACTCTTATTGTAGCTGCCAACCACTTCGCACAGACCCGATAAGCATTCGATCTTTTCCAGCACCACATCTTCGCTGTGAGGATGATTGGCGAAGAAGTGCGTTAACGAGGTTTCAATATCTGAATCTAACAATATTTCAATAGCAGACGCTTCAGCATTTGCGCTCAATTGAGGGCCTGACAAATGCAAAGGCTCATCACTCAATCCGGTAGACTTACTGTCTGCTGAGTTTGCAAGTAATTTAGGCGCTGCTTTGATGACCTTGAGATCACTGGTATCGGTGGCGCGAGAGCGTTCTAGCACCGAAGTTAGACGCTCTTTTTCTGCTTTAGACTCACTAAGTTGATGCTGATAGCTAGAAAATTTATATCCCGCTACCCCAATAAAGGCCACCAACAATAGTAAAAACCACCGCTTCATCCAGTTTCCTTGTTGCCTTAGTACTTATTTGTGGTACTGCTGGCTTAATTTGTGAACTGCATTGACAAATACACCGGCGTTTTCTGGCGGAACGTCAAGGTGGATACCGTGTCCTAAGTTGAAGACATGCCCAGTACCTTCTCCATAACCCGCTAAGATAGAGCCTACTTCTTCTTCAATTCGAGCTGCAGGTGCGTAAAGCATTGACGGGTCCATATTGCCCTGCAACGCCACTTTATCGCCAATACGTGCGCGGGCTTCTTTAATATCGATTGTCCAGTCAAGGCCAACCGCGTCACAACCTGTTGCAGCAATAGATTCAAGCCACATTCCACCGTTTTTGGTAAACAAGGTTACTGGCACTTTACGCCCTTCGCTTTCGCGTGTAAGACCATTTACAATGCGTTCCATGTATTGCAAAGAAAATTCTTTGTAGTCACGCGGTGATAGCACACCACCCCACGTGTCAAATACCATTACAGACTGTGCGCCAGCTGCAATTTGCGCGTTAAGGTATTCAGTAACTGAGTCAGCAAGTTTTGCAAGAAGCGCATGAAGGGTTGCTGGCTCCGCAAAAGCCATTTTCTTGATTTTGGTAAACGCTTTGCTTGAACCGCCTTCAACCATATAGGTCGCCAACGTCCACGGACTACCAGAAAAACCGATTAGCGGTACTTCACCTTTTAATTCTCGACGAATAGTGCGAACAGCATTCATTACATATTGCAATTCACCCTCTGGATCGGGCAAACCAATTTTATCTACGTCTGCTTTACACGTAATCGGGTTTTTAAAACGAGGACCTTCGCCAGTTTCAAAATATAACCCTAGCCCCATAGCATCAGGGATTGTAAGAATATCTGAAAACAAAATGGCGGCATCAAGGGGATAACGGCGCAGTGGTTGCAGTGTCACTTCGCAAGCTAATTCAGCATTTTTGCATAAAGACATAAAGTCACCTGCAACTGCGCGTGTCGCTTTATACTCTGGCAAGTAACGTCCAGCCTGTCGCATCATCCATACGGGTGTCATGTCAACCGGCTGTTTAAGTAACGCACGTAAATAACGATCGTTCTTCAACGCGGGTTTATCAACACTGGGAATATTTTGCGACATATAGCTCACCTAAATAACTGTAGATAGAATAGACAAAAGGCAATAGCAGCCTGAACGCGGGAGTATACCAGTATTATTAACGGCGTGTGCTAAAACCTAATGGAAAAATTTGACTTGCGACATACTGTCGACAAATAAAGACGAATAATACTTGAATTTGTAACTTGCACTTAAAGTGAGTGTTTGCTATTACTATACACGTTAACTAAAAAGAAGCCCTACACGGGACCGTGCTAATCTTATTGAAACCCTGCTTCAGCAGGGTTTTTTATTTGTTGCCAATTAGCGACACCGTTTCTGCAATGAGTTGGCCTGCAATCGACACTTTAGGTGGGATATTTGGCAACCTGTCAATATCAAACCACTGTGCGTCGTCTATTTCATTTTCCTGACAGCGGATCTCTCCCCCTGCATATTCAGCAATAAAGCCAACCATGAGTGAATGGGGAAACGGCCAAGGCTGACTGTTAAAGTAACGCAAGTTTTTTACCTTTACGCCAACTTCTTCAAGAATCTCTCGATGGACTGCTTCTTCAAGGCTCTCGCCACTTTCGACAAATCCCGCTAGTGTTGAATACATATTGGCTTCTTTATGGCGTACGCCTTTTGCCAATAAGATTTGTTCGTTATTGTGGATAGATACAATCACACAAGGCGACACGCGTGGGTAGCTGCGGTGCTGACAACGGTGACAGTGCATTGCCATTTCCCAATCTACACGTTCTGCTTTCGCGCCACATTGACCACAAAATTGATGAGTACGTAGGAAATGCGTGTACTGCCAAGCCCTTCCAATGACTGAAAAAGCAATATCCTGTGCACTAACCAGCAACTGCCTTAGGGAAACACGCTCCCACTCTGCAGCCTCTAGATGCTCAGCCCCCATATCGACTACAAAAACAGGTAACTCCTGATGCGCACTCTCGTTCAACGGGGGAAGCTGATGAATATCATCAATGTAAGACGACAAAAATGGTAGTTCCGTCAAGTGGGCTACAGGGAGCATTTGTGACTTTGCATCCACCACTAACTTTCCACGGCTGAAAACCACCCACATTGCTTTTTGCGTTTTTAAACGGCTTTCATCCTGTCGTATCATCATTGTCGTTACCTCACATCTAATTTCATCACGATAACATATAATTAGCGCCCATTAATCTATGTATTGAGCAAAAGAATTGCCATACTCTTACATGTCTCAAAATTGAGACAGTAGTTGGCGTGATAGTGAGGATATTGTGCGCAAAATTTGTGTCGCTATGGCACAGTGTTATACTGACTAAGAATATCGCTAGGCAGGTAGCAAAATTATCATGTTGCAGCAATTGGAAAGCGTTAAATCGAAATGGGGCGGAAAGAGCCACGTTATAGATAAATGGTTGCTTGAAAGGCAGGCGTTGTTAGTGTCGTATTGCAGTTTAGCGGGCATTAATCAACAAACCGAATGCCTACCTGATGCGGATGAAATTTCGGTTTTTTGTAGTGCGCTTTTGGACTATTTGTCTGCTGGACACTTTGAAATATTCGAATTACTTGTCGAAAACGACAAAAAAGGGCAGCAATTAAAAGAAGATCTTTACCCTCAATTGACAAAAACTACTGACGCCGCGCTGTCGTTTAATGATAAATTTGCAGAAGCATTTAGCGCAGAACAAGCATCGGGTTTTGATGTTGCACTTGCAACGCTTGGGGAAACACTCGAAGAGCGGTTCGCCCTTGAAGATGAACTAATTGCTCACGTACACACGCACAAAGCGTGATCCATACATGGCGCTTTATTATAACAATGAAAGTCGAGTTTACGGTTTCAATTCATGAATAAAACCACACTTATCCACAAAGCCCGCGCATATTGCGAACAGCGCGGTGCACGATTCACTCCGCTTCGAGAGAAAGTGTACGAAATTCTCGTTTCAAAGCACGGCCCGATGGGCGCTTATGAGCTTCTCGACTCACTGAAAGAAACAGAATCTAGCGCTAAACCCGCTACCGTATATCGCGCATTAGATTTTTTGCTCGACTTTGGCTTTATTCATCGATTGGAATCTACAAACGCATTCGTTGCATGTTACCACTTTGGGTGTAATCACCCAGTGCAATTTCTGATCTGTGATAGCTGCGGCGATGTGGCAGAAATTCAATCTGAAGGTCTTCAAGAGACCCTGGAAAACCAAGCTCAACAGCATGGTTTTCGAGTATCAAAACAAACAATAGAAGCACACGGCCTATGCGCTGATTGCCAAAAAACGGAAGACTCATCTCTTAAGGAGAATGTACATGAATGCTGATTTTGTGAACCCGTTCATTTCTGGTTTACTGAATGTAATGGAAACCATGGCGCAAACTAAACTGACGCCTGGTAAACCCAAGCGTAAGCAAAGTGACGTTGCCAAAGGTGACGTATCAGGTCTTATCGGTATGGTTGGTCCCAACGTTCGAGGCTCAATGTCTATTACATTTGATGAAGCGCTAGCCTTAACTATCATGGAACGCATGGTAGGGGAACGCCCAGAAAAGTTAGACGCTGAAGTAGGCGATATGGTTGGTGAGGTTACCAACATGATTTGCGGCAACGCAAAGCGCGATCTCGCAGAGCGAGGCTATGAATTCGGTATGGCTACGCCAATCGTAGTATCAGGCAAGCAGCACACCATAAGTCATCAGGTTGACGGAGCAAAAATCATTTTGCCATTTATGTGCGATGAAGGCTTAGCGCATTTGGAAATCTGCTTTGACAAATAATTTCTGGCAGTCTGAAAAAATTACACTGCCCAGTTACCCCCGAGGATTTCACCTTATAACTGACGATGTTATTGCCGCACTTCCATATATTAGAGACGTGGAAGTGGGCTTGCTCCACTTATGGCTTCAACACACAAGTGCGAGCTTAACCATTAATGAAAATGCAGATCCTACTGTTCGCCAAGATATGGAAGCCTTTTTTAATTACAGCGTCAAAGAGGAGCTTTCCCTTTATACCCATACATATGAAGGAAAAGATGATATGCCAGCGCATATAAAATCAAGTATACTAGGGTGCCAAATTACCATACCCGTTCAGCAAGGCAGACTTGCGCTGGGCACATGGCAGGGTATCATGCTCGGTGAACACCGAGATCATGGTGGTAGACGAACAATTGTAGCCACATTACAAGGGATTGCATCATAGCCCATATTATAAATGGCACAATTTGTGCTTGTTAATTTATCCAAGCACAAACTATAAAATTATCAAAATCGATAATCACTCAACGTTAAACAGGATGTGACTATGAAACAACAATTCAAAATGGCAGCGCTATCGTTAGCGGTAATGGCCTCAACTAATGCCTTTGCACAGGACTCATCAGAACCAGCATATCAAAGCTGGGGCGGTATTTCAGGTATGTATTATAATACTGACGAATCACGTCCACTTGAGCTAACACAAGGCGGTACTATTGATAATGGTCAAGGTATCACTTTGGAATACGGCTTCCGCTTTACGCAAAGCTGGGCTGCGCGTGTTGAATTTACTGCACTAGACTTAGACTACTCTGCCGCAGGCGACGAAAGTGGTGAAATGACTGGCGTTGACGCTATGTACTTCCTACCAGACGACATGTGGTACCTATTTGGTGGTGTTAAGCGCCAGGCTGTTCTTGAATCGACCACTCTGGGTAATTTAGGTATTGGTAAACACTGGAACATCCACGAAAATGTAAAACTAATTACAGAAGTAGCGGCGTATCATGATTTCGGTGAAGACTACAACGATTACAGCGTAAAAGTTGGTCTAGCGATCCCTTTCGGTCAGCGAACTCCATCTGCGCCTAAAGACAGCGACAACGATGGCGTAATGGATAATAAAGACCAGTGCCCAATGACACCAGCAGGTGTTCGTGTTGACGCTACAGGTTGCTCGGTAGATAACGACAATGACGGCGTACTAAACAACGTTGATCAGTGTCCTAACACGCCAGCAGGCACACAAGTAGACGCAACAGGTTGCGCACTTAAAGATGCAGACAACGACGGCGTAGTAGACAGCAAAGACATGTGCCCTGACACACCAGCTGGCGTTAAAGTTGATGCGAAAGGTTGTACTTTGTTTGACGAAGAAACCGTAGAAATTACACTACGCGTTCTATTCGACAACGAAAGTGCGGTTGTTAAAATGCCTAAAGATCCAGAAATTTCTGAATTTGCACAATTCATGAAAGAATATCCGTCTACTACTGCGGTAATCGAAGGTCACACTTCTGCACCAGGTGCTGAAGCATACAACATGGACCTTTCAGAGCGTCGCGCGGCTAGCTTCAAAGAAGTAATGGTAGACATGTACGGTATCGATTCATCTCGTCTTGAAACAGTAGGTTACGGTGAGTCACAACTACTAGACACAGCGAACAACGCAGAAGCGCACCGTGTTAACCGTCGTATCTCAGTGACGGTTAAAGGTACAGTTAAAGTTGCTGAAGAAAAATAAGTCAGTAACTAAACAATAAGAAAAGGCGCCGCTCTTTACAGACGGCGCCTTTTTTGTTTGTGATGCTAGTACTCATCGGCAATTGCAGGTCCAGCGTAATTATCGAAACGTGAGAACTGCCCTTGGAAGGTTAAACGACATGTGCCGATTGGGCCGTTACGCTGCTTACCAATAATAATTTCAGCTATACCTTTATACTCACTGTTTTCGTGATACACCTCATCACGATAAATGAACATAATAAGGTCGGCATCCTGCTCGATTGATCCTGATTCACGGAGGTCAGAGTTAACTGGGCGTTTATCTGCTCTTTGCTCTAGCGTACGGTTTAGCTGTGACAATGCGACCACAGGAACTTCTAACTCCTTTGCCAGCGCCTTAAGTGAGCGTGATATTTCCGCGATTTCCAAAGTACGGTTATCGCTAAGTGAAGGCACACGCATTAGCTGAAGGTAATCCACCATAATAAGGCTGATACCACCGCGTTCACGAGCCAACTTTCTCGCTCTAGAGCGCACATCCATTGGTGTTAGACCCGACGAATCATCCACGAATAAACAATCTTTATCTTTAAGCATTGCCATAGTGTTAGAAATTCGCGCCCAGTCTTCATCATCAAGCTGAGCAGTACGGATTTTTGTTTGGTCAACGCGACTTAGTGACGCAAGCATACGCATCATGATTTGCTCTGAAGGCATCTCAAGGCTGAACACTAACACTGGCTTGTCTTCTGCCATCATGGCATTTTCGACCAAGTTCATCGCGAATGTGGTTTTACCCATTGATGGACGTGCCGCCACAATAATCAAATCAGAGGGCTGAAGACCACTGGTCATCTTGTCCAAATCGGTAAACCCAGTGGTAACACCGGTTACCTCTTTGTTGGTTTTGACCAACTCTTCAAGGCGGTCAATAGTTTTACTTAAAATGGACTCTACGCCGCGAGGACCTTCATTTTCGCCGGTTCGACGCTCGGCAATCTCGAACACTTTGCTTTCGGCAAGGTCTAGAATATCTGCACTATCTCTACCTTCAGGGTTATAGCCCACTTCGGCAATTTCATGAGCCACCCCAATAAGTTCACGAGTGATCGCACGCTCACTAATAATTTGTGCATAAGAAACTACGTTAGCTGAGCTCGGCGTATTCTTTGCGAGCTCGCCTAGGTAAGCAAAACCACCTGCATCATCGAGCTCATCGTGCTTTTCTAACTCTTCTGAGACCGTAATAAGGTCGATAGGATTACTGGCATTAAGTAAACGAGTAATCGCGCGGAAAATTATTTGGTGGGAGCGATTATAGAAGTCAGTGTCGGTAACGAGTTCTGCCACTTTGTCCCAACTATCTGGATCGATAAGCATGCTACCTAAAACAGACTGCTCAGCCTCAATACTATGAGGAGGAACCTTCAATTTCTCTACATTCTTATCGCTTTTAGGAGCAGACGCCACAAAACAACCCTTTACCAATCTTCAAAAGTCAGTTGGTTATTATGCGCTTTTAACGCTTAACCCTCAACAAACGAACCACCAGAATTATGCTAAAAGCATAAATTCTGACTTGATATGATTTTGTGGATAACGCTTACAGCGTTTTTTCTAATTTAAAGAAGACACCATCAATGGTGGTATATGCATACGTATTTTCTTGGAACAGCAAGGTCGCACCAAGTGGCTTATCGAGACTTGCACAATCCAGCTGCACTTGAGTAATCGTGTCATCTGAAAAACCAAGCGCCTGTGCAGAAACGTGATACTGACGTTGTAGCTCCTCTACATTCAATTCTTCTGAAGCATAAGTTGGCGTATCACATTGATACTGATCGAGCTTGGCGAAACTGGCCTCATAAGTAATGGAGCGGCCTAAAATACGCTGTGTTTCAAGTCCAGAGCCTGAATCTGCACCTGATTGATAAGATTCAGTCACTACCCATGTGCCTTCATAAAAAGCGGGCTCTTGTACGGCGCAACCTAGTGTCAGTACTGAAATGCTCATTGCGCCTAAAATTAGGCCATGAAAACGCCAAAACCGTTTGAAGTGTCCTGAGATACTCAATGTTTTCTCCTTAAAAACGTGCCTTACCTTCTAACATGATTCAACGACATATGTGGAAAAACATAGAGCAGTAAAAACAGAATTTGTTGCGTAATTGCGCTCAATTACCACGCCTTTACGATGAAAAGAAAAAGCTGCTTAGAAAAGCAGCTTTATGACTCATTGATTAATAAATGTGGACTAAAACACTTTTTTCAACCCACAACAACGATTGCGTTGACTATAGCTTATTCATTTTTCGTCTACTACGATGCGACCGTGAACTGTCGAGATATCTACATTTGCTGCACCGCCATTATTGATAAAACGTAACCAGCTGCTAGGTCCATACTTAGGTTCCTTGGCTTTTTCATCGCTGATTTTGTTGATGATGTCACCACCAGCATGGGCTTCAATATCGAACTGCGCAGACACATCTTTCTGGAACACTAACTCAATCGTGCCGCCAACTGAATTTGCTTTAACACTACCGTTATCATTAACCGACAAACTTGCATAAGTGCGTCCATTTACCGTATTGATGTGAAGAGTATCAACCTCTTGCAAGTTTAGTTCAATACGACCGTTAACCGTTTCTACCTGTACGTCTGGGCTGTTAGATTCAACGCTCACTTTGCCATTTACTGTGGCAACAGACACCTCTTCTTTACCCGTATGCTTCGCGTCGATGTCACCATTCACCGCTTCCGCTTCAAGTCGCCCACGCACATTTGTCATTGAAATATCACCGTTGACCGATTCCACCTCAACTTTTTCGCCTACATCGTTAATTGACACATCGCCGTTAACAACTTCAATATTCACCGAACGCTTGATACCCTCGGCTTTTACGTCTGCATTGACCGCTTCATAGTGCAAATCACTGTCAGCTGGAATGAAGATAGTGAGGTCATCACCGTCTTTACTCTTTTTGTACCAACTCTTGTTACTGCGCTCTACTTCAACGTGGATAACGACAACATCACCGCGCTTTTCAAATACAAACTCTTCTGTATCATCACCCAATTCGCCTGTAACCCTTACCTGAGACTTATCCCACACGCGAATGTCTGCCTTACCATTGACGTGCTCAATATCGACTTTAGGTGACGAAGAAGTATCAAGGGTTTTGTCTACTTTCTCCCCTGCGCTCACACTAAGTGCGATTGTTAGTAACACCGTTGCGCCAAACGCCTTTGTCATCATTTTAGATAGTTCCGTCATTTTCTTACTCATCATTATCTTACCCTTATTAAATTTGCTGCCACTTTGGCGCGTGCACTCGCTCAATTAAGGCAATTTGCTGTTGATATACGTGATGTAACATTTTGATTAGCGCCGAATTATCAGGATCTTCCTTCAACGCGGCTTTAATGGCATCTGCTGCATCATCTAATTCTTTTAATTGCTGTTGCCAGTCTTCAGTTAACGCTGGCGTACTTTGGTAACTTGCTAGCAAGCTACTGACTTGTTGTTGCTGCTGCGTACTCATTGCATCGATTAAGGCGTAATTGTCACTGCGCGGGTCATCAAGCTTAAAAGCAAAAGGCGCCGAAAACCACAATACCGTAACTAGGCACACACTTGCGGCAATGGCCATCCACTGCTTGGGCGTAACGCCTTGATTATTGGTATTTGCCTCGCTATCTTTTTGCGCTTCAATACCCAGTTCAATTCCGCGAAATAAATCACGCTCGGGTTGTTTTTCTTTGTTCAGTTCAGCGATATGTCGCGCGAGTTGTTCATCAAAATTACTCATTGTCATACCCCATAAATTCTTTCAAAAGCTGCTTTGCGCGAAAAAACTGCGCTTTACTTGATCCCACCGCCATGTTCAGCATATTCGCAATATCTTCGTGGCGATAACCTTCCAATGCATGCAGTACAAACACCATTCGAGCACGCTCTGGCAACCGTATAACAAGTGCTTCTAAATCAATGTCAGTGCTATCTGACTCAGCCGTCATCTCATGGATGCTACTCGCTTCAAGATTGAACATGCGTTGGACCCATCCTTTTTGCTTACGAATGTAAGAAATGGTTATGTTTGCCGTTACGCTATGTAGCCACGTTGAAAATTGACTTTGACCATCGAAATTTTCAAGCTTTCGCCACAGCTGAATAAACACCTCCTGAGAAGCATCTTCAGCCATTCCTTTGTCACCTGTAAGTCGATAGCATAAGGCGTAGACTCTACCAATATGTTTGTCGTACAGCTGGCGAAACGCGTGCTTGTTACCCTGCTTTGCCGACGCGATCAAATTCTCTTCGTCTTTGCTACCAAACACCACATTGGCGTGTACAACACGTTGTTGTGTGTGTTCCATGTTGTTCTCTTAATCGTTATATGGATTAGCGCCTTTTTCATCGTGGCACTTGTTAGTGTTATAAGGTTAGTCGTACCCTATAGGAGAAAGGTTTAAATGCACAAAATATTTTTTTGGAGAAACCATGACGTCATCGTTTAAAGTGAATGGACTTTTTGCTGGGAAGCCACAACCGCTAGGGCCTAGAGGTGCACCCAGTAGTATTATAAAAAGTGCAGTAAATACATTAACCGTCAATATAGATAGCACTGATGAAGATGAGCAAGCCAACCTACGTCTTCATGGTGGACCTGAGAAGGTACTTCACCAATTCTGTCCAACTAACTATCTTACCCTTGCAAAACACTTTCCCGATGGCGAATTTTCTGTGGGTAGTATCGGTGAAAACATCAGTGTTGAAGGCATGGATGATGCGACTGTCTGCATTGGCGATATATGGCAATTTGGCGATGTGGAATTGCAAGTGAGCGCGCCTCGCGCGCCATGTAACAAGATATCGCTGCGCTATGGTATCGCTAATCTGGATCGCTTTGTGGGCGAGCGAGGTATAACGGGTTGGTACTATCGCGTCATTAAAACCGGCACTATTAGTGTGGGTGACACAGTCACTCTCCTGCACCGAGAGCCTGACACTGTTGATGTACATACGTTAATGCAATGCGCGCATACAAAAGTCGATGCTGCACTGGCAGCTAGGCTTGCAGCTTTGCCTACGCTGGACGATGAATGGCGTTTAAAGTGTGAGAAAATAGCAAATAAATAGTACTGTCTAACCAGTTTTGCGGTGCCCCCGCTTCTTCTTTGATAAGTGGGGAGAACTGCTTGTTAACTGCCTGCAATAGGGGCGCAAGCTGCGATGGTGCGTTAACGTATATAGACAGCGCACAATAATGCTCTGAACACGTTAAATAATAACCCACCTCTTCTTGGCGATATTTTTCAAATATCGACTTTATCGTACCTTTGAAGACGTATTGTTCTGAGGGGTAGGCAACCGAGTATTCAACTGTTGTTGTACAACTCTGTATACACACGTTAAATGGCGCTGGCTGTGTGGCAGGCGCTTGTTTCAAAAAGTAGCTGCAAGCGCCTATATAACCGAACAGGCTAAAAGCAAAAAATAAGACGACTTCCTTGCGCGTTGTGAACATATTCAATCCTTGAATGTAAAGCTGCATTGAAGAAACTGGAGAAAAATTAGTCCAATCTTACGTACTCTACAAGATTAAAATTTCACCGACTCTCCTTCATTTAACACATACCACGGCACATCAGTATTTAGCTGTTCTTTCATATGTAGCAATCGAAATAAGGCTGAATGTGATGTTTTATCTCCCATTCGCCAGCTAGCATTGCCGTACCCCCAAGGGATCACAACCTTACAGTTGAGCTCTTGAGCGGCAATAATCGCATCTTCTGGCGTAGTATGTACTTTTCGATACCACCTAGGGGACTCTTCACTGAAATACGACGCGATAGGTAAAAGACACACATCAATAGGTCCATAGCGTTCATTGATGTCTTTAAAGTGCGGTGAGTAGCCAGTGTCGCCAGCAAAAAATAATGTGTATCCGTTATTCTCTAGCACCCATCCGCCCCACAGTGTAGCGTTGTTGTCTTCGTGAATAAAGGGAACCCAAATGCGATTACTAAAATGGTGAGCTGGCACGAAGTGCGCCGTTGTGCGGTTTATTTGTTGCGAACTAAACCACGCCATTTCTTTAATGGCATAGCCGTTATCCTCGAAATGCTCGGCAAACCCCAAAGGCACAAGGTAAGTGGGCTGATTACCAAGTTCACTTATATCGGCTTTGTTAAAGTGGTCATAGTGAATATGGGAATATAACACCGCATCCGTATTCGCTAACTCTTCATCAGTTAGCAGTGAAGCTGGCTCGCGATTGAATCCTTCAGACAGCCTAAATGCCCAGTTAACAGGCCAATCGAATTGTCCAAATACGGGGTCGATAAGAAATTGCTCACCACTGTCTGTGGTAATTGCAAAACTTGCATGCCCAAGCCATTTAATCGAGAAACCAGTGTTTAAATCTATCGACGGGCGATCCCCTTGGTACTGACAATGCTGCATAGTATCCTCGCACACAATATCTTTCGTGGCAGGGTAACAATCGCCTTCACACGTTACGGGGTAGTCTTTGAAATCATCATAGATATTGCTGAATCTGTCTTCGTAGCCTTCAACGTCAGTGTATGTGATGACAGAATTTTCACCCTCAACACGCTCTACATTATTTTGCGTTGCACATCCAACTAATATACCCACTGATAATGTGATCGCACTTCCCTTTATTGCTGTACTTGCGTTGCGATATAAACGGGTGCTGACTATTTTTTGCTTCACTAAACATACCTGATAAACACCATTAATAATCAGGCACTTTACCTAATTTGTGGGGCAACTGCCCCACTTAAGCGTAAGAAATTATTAATTTTTGGCGGTTAGCGTACTGTTTGTTTCTTCGAATCTTACTTTCTGACCTTCGCGTAGACGCTCTGCGCCACGCACTACCACATACTGCGATGGATTAATTTCGCCGAACACTTCAATACGTTCGCCTAGGCCCACACCCGTACGAACTTTGACCTGCTGAGCTTCGTTATTTTCGTTGAGCTGATAAATGTAAGTCCCTGATTTTCTAAGTACCAGTGCATCGCGAGGGATCGTAACGCCGTCATGGGTATCGCTACTGGGAATCGCGACCCTCACTGCGCTGCCTATTGGAAAGTCGCCGGGTTTTATTGCTATGCGTAGCTCCATCATTCTGGAGTTAGCGTTACCCACAGGCACAATGGCTCTGATTGCTTCTTCTACCTGGTGCGTTTTACTTTGCACACTGACAGCCATACCACTTTCAATATAAGGCAAAACAGTGAGTGGTGCGCGTACCTGTACTTCTACGTTATCTGGATTCACTACACGTAACAGGGTTTGCCCAACACCTGTATATTCACCGGGTGACTGAAGTCGTTCAACAACCAATGCGGTAAAAGGCGCTTTTACTCTGCTTTGAGCAAGTTGGTATTCGGTAAACGACAAGTCTAGCTTTGCTTGTGCCAACTCTTGCTTTGCATTCTCTAAATCAGCCTCAACAGCATCAAGTTCTCCCTGCGACATGTTATTATTGGCTTTAAGGTTTTCATAGCGCGCTAGACGCTTTTCAAACAACGTAACTTGAGACTGCCATTGCGCTATGTTTGATTTGTTTTGGTTTAATGTGATGTTTAGGCGCGTATCATCTAAAACGACGAGCGGTTCACCGGCGCGGATGATATCCCCTACTTCAGCCATCCACGTAATGCGACCATCAACTTCAGAAGCCAAGTTCGCATCAGTTTGACTTAGAATAGTACCTGGTACCCACGTGAGTTGAGATATAGCTTGTTCACGGGCCTCATCAACTTGCACTAGCACCGGCGGTGGAGCGCTATTTTCCTGTGCCAATGATGCCTGCGAGAAGGAAACTAACGTCAATGCTGACATACCCAAAACAACTGAACGCGTTAATGTTTTCATGAGACTAAATCCTTTATAAATGATCACTGTGTTTGTTTAGTTTCACTGCTCTAGGTGTAATACCTCCCACAGTGTCATGTGAAATTGGGGTGACGGCTTTGCTGCCCGTCATTCTCAACAACGTAGGCAGAAGCAATAAAGTGAACACGGTACTCACGGTCATTCCACCAACGATTACGGCAGCCAAACCGCGGTATATCACACTGCCTGCACCAGGCATAAGTAACAGGGGCAACATGCCAAATATTGATGTCAGCGTGCTCATAAAGATGGGGCGCAGGCGCAGTTCAATGGCTTGCTCAACGGCTGCGTCACGACTTAGCCCCTTCTGTTCACCAAGTCGGGTTTGATGCACGAGCAAGATGGCGTTGTTCACCACCAAGCCTAATAAAATAATGAAGCCAATCATGGTTAATAAATCCATGGGTTGGAACATGAAGGTATTCATTATGCGTATCGCTACCACACCACCCACTGTGGCAAGAGGAATAGACAGTACAACCAACACACTATCTTTCAGTGACTTAAACAGCCCTGCCATTAGCAGTAATAATAGAATCATGGCAAAGAGGAAGTTATCAGCCATTGATGAAATAGCGCCTTTAAGGCTATCTGCGCTACCACCATAGTTGATGGCACCGTCAGATGGCATCATGCTCATGATGACGGGCTCTACCTCTGACTTAATGACATTCATGGCTTGTTCAAGACTCATTCCTTCGGGCGGATTAACGTTTATCGTCAAGGTACGACGACCTTCAATACGCTGAATTCGACTTGGACCTACCGCGCGTTCAATTTCAACCAAATCAGCCAGTTGCACCACTTCACCAACTGGCGTCATGATGGGGGTGCTACCTAAATCTTCAGGTGTTTGCCACGGTTCAGAGCGAAAAATAATGTTCATGCGCTTTATGCCATCGAAGTACTCACCCACATACATACCGTCGCCCATAGCACGCACGAGGTTACCCATGCCGCCGCGATTAAGTCCGACTTCCATCATTCTGCTATCGTTTGGATAAAAACGCAGTTCAGGTTCAGCCTGTTCTAGCGGCGGATTAGAGCGCGCATTGGCATTGGGAAAGACTTCTCGAAGCTTATCTAAACCAGCTTGTGCAGCAATACCCAACATATCTTGGTCAGTACCTTGCAGATGAATAGCAATGGAGCGCCCATTACCAAACCCACCAAACAAGTTACCTTGTTGGGCAAAGGCCTGCGTATCAGGAAGATCTTTAAGGATTTCATCACGCACGATAGTTTCAAGCTCTTTCACTTTAGACTGGTCTTTCGCCCGCACCCCTAATGTACCGCCATTAGGCCAGGTGATAATGTAGTAATTTTTTAGGGCAGGCTGCTTCTCACCATCCATGTAGGGCTTTAATCGTTCAACGACAATCGGGATAACTTCTTCAGAAATGAAATTTTCACTGGCACCTGCTGGCAGACTTAAGAAGGCGTCGACAGCATCGCGTTTCACTGGCGGCAGATAGTCCATCGAAGGCATTAATAGCATGCTTCCCGTAATTGGAATGCCCATTAATGTAGCGACGAGAACAACCCTTCTTAGTGGTGTTGAAGACAGACGCATGATCGTCTGGGTTATTTTTTCCCAAACACGTTTCAAACTATCTTCAGGCATATCGCCTTGTAGATAACGGGCCGCCACTACGGGTAGTACCGTAACCGCCACAATTAACGACATACATACCGCAATGGCAATAGTAAGCGCTAGGTCCGCAAATAGTTGTCCTTCTACATCTTCGAGAAACATAACCGGAATAAATATAGCTACGGTGGTGGCTGTTGACGCCATCAGTGCACCAAACACCTCTTTAGTGCCCTTGTATGCACTTTCTTCGTCGCTACCTACGCTCTTTCGCGTACGTACTATGTTTTCAAGCACGACAATGGCCGCATCGAGTACCATGCCAACGGCAAATGCAAGCCCTGCCAATGAGATAATATTTAATGAGCGCCCCGTCAGTTGAAGCACGACAAAGGTACTTAGAAGCGAGATCGGGATAGCCAATGCCACAATAAGTGTTGCGCGAAGCTGTCTCATAAACAGCCACAGCACACCAATAGCAAGTGCCACACCTATAAACAGGTTACTCGTTACTAGCTGCACCGCGCGATAAATAAATACTGATGCGTCAAAGCTTTGTGCCATCACCAATTGCTGCGCAGCAAGATCATTGCGATTGATTTCATCGACTTTTGCCTTAACCGCCTCAAGCGTAGCCAATACGTTGGCATCATTTTGTCTGTCAACGCGAATAGAAATTGCTGGGTTGCCGTTTTGTACGCTTGCGTTATTGCC
This sequence comes from Alteromonas sp. McT4-15, assembly GCF_020515205.1. Taxonomy (NCBI): domain Bacteria; kingdom Pseudomonadati; phylum Pseudomonadota; class Gammaproteobacteria; order Alteromonadales; family Alteromonadaceae; genus Alteromonas; species Alteromonas sp. McT4-15. The sequence continues at coordinate 333,155 of NZ_JAJALG010000001.1, read as the reverse complement.
ATCAGCACGTGTAATTTTTATCTCAGCAATGTCATTTAACGTTATCGGGCTACCGTCACGCCATTCAAGGATCATCTCACCCATTTGAGTGGGTTGATAACGACCTTCAAAGCGCAGTGTGTAACGTCTGCGACCAACATCGACGAACCCGCCAGAAATATCATTGGCGCGACCAAGTTCATTGGCAACTGCACTTAAGTTAATACCCAGTTGCGCAGCTTTAAATGGGTCAAAGACAATTTGGAATTCTTCAACGCCACCAACGCCACTTTCCATCCTTGCTCGTGCTACGCCAGGAATAGATTCCAGCTGGGGCTTAATTACATCTGTAAAATAAGTAACGTAAGTATTAATTTCATTAGGGTTACCGGGCAAGCGTTGTAAGAAGAAATAGGTAAGCGCGGGGGCATCACCACCGCTGCCTGCAAGCATAATGTTGGGGGAAAGGGCATCCCGTGGAAGAGGTGGAACACGGTTCATGCGACTTATCACTTCAATAAGCGTTTTTTGCATGTCCGTACCTAAACCAAACTCAAGGTTTATCCATGCATTACCCTGGTTAGCCCATGCGCTCATCGACTCAAGCCCAGGTATACCCTGCAAAACCTCTTCTTGAGGCTCAATTATCTCTGATTCTATTTCTTGCGGGGACGCAGCCCGCCACGAAGTTTGAATATTGATATAGGGGCGATCAATATCGGGAAATAACTGAACGGGTAAATTAAATAGACTGTAAAGCCCAAGAAATACCAACAATGTAATGCCGATACCTACCCCAGTTGCGTTTTTTATTGCTGCACGAGTGATGTCCATAACGTGGTACTTATGCTTTTTATAGTTCGATTTACTATAGGTCGCAGAAGTGACAGAAAAAGTTTAAAACTGTGATACGAAGATTATTAGCGATAATTAACATTTCTTTTAAATGTGGTTTAAAAACCGCTATTTATCGCAGATAAGTGGACTTGGATTTTAGGTTATTGGTCGAGATTGTAATTAATTTGTTACATTTCACAGAGTCGACAAATATACGAAACTCTGTGAGTAGTGACAAACAGGCACAAAAAAGCCGCTCAAAAGAGCGGCTTTTTCAAATACGTCAGCGATTACGCTTCAGCAATGATGATCACTTTGATTGAAGTGATAACGTCAGAGTGAAGTTGTAAGTCGATGTCATACTCACCAGTCTCACGAAGAGTACCAGTAGGTAGTTTAACTTCTGCTTTTTGTACTTCAACGCCAGCTGCAGTGATTGCATCAGCGATGTCACGAGTACCAACAGAACCAAACAGTTTACCTTCGTCACCAGCTGGTGCTGCGATTGTAACTTCAGCAAGCTCAGCAACTTTTTCAGCGCGTGCGTTAGCAGCAGCTAGTTGCTCAGCAATTTTCGCTTCAAGTTCAGCACGACGTGCTTCGAACTTTTCAACGTTGTCTTTAGTTGCAGGAACCGCTTTACCCTGTGGGAAAAGGAAGTTACGAGCGTAACCAGACTTTACAGTCACTTGGTCGCCCAGGCCGCCAAGGTTGGCGATTTTATCTAGTAGGATGATATTCATCTTAGCTAACCCTTATTTTCGCCAAATTACTTGTGTGAATCAGTGTACGGAAGCAACGCAAGGAAACGTGCGCGCTTGATCGCAGAAGACAGCTGACGCTGATATTTTGCGCTTGTACCAGTAATACGGCTAGGGACAATTTTACCGCTCTCAGTGATGTAGTTCTTAAGAGTAGCGATATCTTTGTAATCGATTTCAGTCACACCTTCTGCAGTGAAACGGCAGAACTTACGACGTCTGAAAAAACGAGCCATGGGTGATCTCCTTAAGCGTTGTCTTCAGTGGTTTCAGTTTTCTTTTCCGCGCGGTCTTGGCGAGGAGCAGAATCGTCACGACGCTCACGACGAGGCTCTTCTTTCATCATTGGAGAAGGCTCAGTCACAGCAGTCTTAGTGCGCATAACCATGTTACGTAGGATCACGTCGTTGAAACGGAAAGCATTTTCCAATTCATCAACAGCTTCTGCAGACGCTTCAGCATTGATTAGTACGTAGTGGGCTTTGTGCAGCTTTTCAATTGGGTAAGCCAGTTGACGACGGCCCCAATCTTCTAAACGATGAATCTGACCACCGTCTTGCTTTAGGATTGTGGTATAACGCTCGATCATACCAGGTACTTGTTCACTCTGATCAGGGTGAACCATAAATACGATTTCGTAATGACGCATTATAGCTCCTTACGGTTGTAGCCTCGACAGTACAGCCGACTGTATGGAGACAAGGAACGAATTGGGATGGCTGTAAGGGCGCGCATTATACGCAGCGGTTACCAATTGCACAAGCATTAATCACCTTTAAAACGGCTTGTTACCCTTCTCTCACTAATAAAACTCAAACATTTAATAAAAATACTGTTTATTTGTACAGTAAAATGCTGTACAGTTTTTGTGTCTTTAATAAACAGGGGACCTACCATGGCCATTACCACACAGTATGTTGTTACGCACAAAGGGGTAGAAAAATTGGTAACTACCGACAAAAAAGAAGCCGATCAGTACGACAAAATGCTCGACGCTGCAGACAATCTTGCCGACTACATTCATGCGAAGGGCATCAAACTAGACGATAGCGTAGTAGAAGAACTGACAATTATGCTGTCAAAAAACAAAGATAAAATTAGCAAAATCTTTAAAGGTGCTACTGCAGAAAGCGTGTTAGAAGACGAAAGCGCAGAAGTTGTGAAGCTACAGGCTAATGGTTAACGTTTTACATTAGAACACACCATAAATACAAAGCTGCACTAGACAACTTAACTCGTTTCTGCGAGCAAAAACTTATCTGATACTGTAGTCGCTATTGTTATTTGATAACATAACGCGACCTACAGCGCTTAGGCTCAAACCTTTATTATTTGTTACACGGCTTATGGTTTATTCTTGTGATTTGGCCTTGTGGTTTAGCTGTGTGGTTTTGCCATATGGTATTGAGAACACGCTGTAATTTGAGCGAGTTGAAAAACATAGTGTTAAGCTAAAGGCGCTTTAGTTCACTGCTATTAGGTTGTCAGAAATTACAGGTTTAAAAGAGTGTGATAAAAAACGAATTGTCGATAGTCCACAACGCGCCAGCCATCGAAGTAAACCAGATGCGGTTTGCTTACAACAAATCAGTGTCACCACTACTGGCCATAGACAAATGGCAAGTTGCAGAGGGCGAACATATTTTTCTCTCGGGCCCCTCAGGCAGTGGTAAAAGTACATTGCTCAACTTACTAAGCGGCACACTCACACCAACAAGTGGCGAAATATCCTTACTCGGCCGCCCTTTTTCAACGTTATCAAATCGTCAGCGAGATAATTTTAGGGCACAGCACATCGGTGTCGTATTTCAACAGTTCAATTTAATTCCCTATCTAACAGTCGAACAAAATATTCGTGCGGCTGCTTACTTTGCCAAAAACACATTAGGTAGTGACGCCCTCAGCCAGAAAATTCAACGCTTAATCGAAAAGCTCCAATTGCCTGATAATGTGTTAAGCGAACAAGCAGATGCTTTGAGCATTGGACAGCAGCAACGCGTCGCTATTGCACGAGCGCTAGTCAACGCGCCACAAATTTTAATTGTAGATGAACCAACGTCTGCGTTAGATGTAGCCGCGCGAGATAGTTTCATGTCTCTACTTAAAGAAGTTGCAAAAGACAGCACCTTGTTGTTTGTCAGTCACGATCCAGCAATGGCCGCCTATTTCAAAACGCATATAGACATTAAGGAACTGCTTGCCAACGGCACTAAAAGGCAGGGTAATGCGGGTGAAGGAGCGGGCCAATGCTAACTACAATTGCACTAGCGAGTTTAAAACGACGCAAGCACACCGCATTGTTGACCTTGTTAAGCATCACCATTAGCGTTTGTCTTTTGCTCACGGTTGATATTGTGCGTACTCAAGTTAAAACCAGCTTCACACGCACGGTCTCGGGTGTTGACTTAATTGTTGGCGCACCAAGCGGGCAGCTTAATTTGTTACTTTCGTCGGTTTTCAACGTTGGAACACCATCTAAAGGGATCCCATGGAATAGCGTTGCATCCCTTGAATCGAACAAGCAAGTGGCATGGATAATTCCATTGTCATTAGGCGACACCCACAAAGGGTTTCGTGTTATAGGCACAAACAATCAATTTTTTACGCACTTTAAGTATGGTGATAAGCAAGCGCTTGCTTTCGCCCATGGAAGCAACTTCACCCAACCTCTGTCTACCGTGGTAGGTGCCGATATTGCGCAAACGCTCGGCTATAAGGTAGGCGACAAAATCGTAATATCCCATGGCTTGGGTAACGTGTCGTTCAATAATCACGATACCCACCCATTTGTCATAGCTGGGGTCCTTGAAAAGACAGGCACGCCTGTCGATAAGGCCGTTTATGTAACCCTTGAAGGGTTAGAAAAAGCGCACAGCCACCAAGCTGGGGGCAAAAATAGTTCAATGCGTTCTATTAGCAAGCCCAAACTCGATGAGCATGAGCATGAACATGAACATGAACATGAACATGATGAGAACAATGTAACTGAACATAACGCAACTGAGATTCGCTACAACAGTAATGAGTTCGCACCACAGCAAGTGTCTGTTGTTATGTTGGGGCTTAAAAACCGTGTTACCGCGCTTCAACTGCAATACCAATTAAATCAGAATAATGACACACCGTTAATGGCAATTTTACCGGGTATGGCGCTTGCTGAGTTATGGCAAATTATGGGGAATATCGAAGCCTTACTGCTAGGCTTATCATCTATCATTGTGATTAGTGCGTTAGTTGGTTTAGCAACAATGCTATTGGCGAGTATGCGCGAGCGCTATCAAGAAATAGCCGTGCTACGCACTATTGGGGCTGGGCCTTTTACTTTATTACTGCTTATTCAATTAGAAGCGCTATTTATTACGCTTGTCAGCCTGATACTCAGTGTAGTTTTGGTAGCGGGGCTAATCACAGCGATAAAACCATGGCTTAGCAGTGAATATGGTTTGTTCATCACTGGGCAACTTTTTGGTCAAAGCAGTGCAATTATCGGCTCACTTGTGCTTGTTAGTACTTATATCGTTTCATTATTCCCAGCAATTGCCGCTTATAGACGTGGCTTACATGCAGGTCTAAATAGCAAATAGGCGGGTTGCCCCGCCTATTCAAGTTATTCGCCTACGCGCTTGTTGGTACTAAAACGTAAAATGAGCTCATGAACTTGATTAACAGTGTTTTTCAAGTCGTTACTTGCTGCCAGTGACGCTTCAGAAGAACGCTGCGTTTCCGCTGCACCATCAGCAACTTCTACGAGCTGTTGGTTTATATGTTCGGCTACCGTACTTTGCTCTTCAACCGCAGATGACATTTCAACGGTGGCGTCGGCTATCCCTTTAACCGCATTGTTGATTTCAAACAGGGCTCCTCGCGTTTCTTCAACAATATTACTGCCGTGCTCAGCAGACGCTAGTCCTTCTGTGGATACGCGAACGGCGCGGTCTGAGCGCTCGGCAAGCTCGCTGATAATATTGTGAATTTTGTCAGTGGACTCACGGGTTTTTGATGCCAGCGTACGTACTTCATCAGCTACCACAGCGAAGCCTCGACCTTGTTCGCCTGCGCGCGCTGCTTCAATGGCTGCATTTAGTGCAAGTAAGTTTGTCTGCTCAGCAATGGTAGAAATTATATTAGCTGCCTCGCCGATGTCACTCGTGGATTGCGCTAGTTCTGTAACGGTTTCTGAGATCGACTCAACCGCTTTTCTCAATGAGACAATAGCCTGCATAGCCTCTTCGGCTTTTTGATTACCAGTACTGACATTTTCAGCGGCAGAGCGCGCACTTTTTGCGTTACTCTCTACTCGCTCAGCGACTTCTTGTATAGCTTGGCTCATTTGCGTTACCGCAGAGGCTATTTGTTGTGTCGCTTGATTTTGCTGAACAACTGCCGCACTTGTGCTTTCAGCTTGCTCATGCGTAGTATTTGAAATGGCTTCCAACCCCGCAGAAGCGTCTTTAATACGCGTTAGCGCCGTTCGCGTTCTTGCAAGCTCGCAACCGAGCGCCAATTTAGCTTGCGCCACGTGTTTCGCATCAGGAAAATAGGTTTGCGCGACTATGTCGTTGCTGTAGCTTTCAGGGCTCAATGAAAGTACCCCATTCCACTCGCTGCGCGATTTTGCATCTTGGGCAAAGGTAGATATGAGAAGTGCGCCCAATGCAATGAGTGCTGGCACTAGCCCACTGGTCGCGCCTAACGATATGACCAGTAACACACCTATCAACAACGTTGGCCACAAACGACCTATCATTTGACTTAGCTGTGTCGTGGCAGGAATAGGTGATTTACCGCTTTGTAAGCGGGCGTACACTTCACTTGCACGTGCAATTTCATCTTCAAGTGCAGGAACGCGAACTGACTCGTAGCCTGAAATACTGTTACCTTCGTAAACGGGTGTTACAAACGCCGACACCCAATAATGGTCGCCGTTTTTACGTCTATTCTTTACTAACCCAAGCCAGCTTTGGCCTGATTCCAGTGTACGCCACATTTCCTTGAAAACAGGGGAGGGCATATCTGGGTGGCGGATCAAATTGTGGTTCTTACCGATAAGTTCGTCTCGGGTGTATCCACTCGCTTCAATAAATTCTTGGTTACAATGCTTAATAACACCGCGTTTATCGGTCGACGAAATCAGCCTGTGATGTTTGGGGAATTTATATTCTTTTTGGGTAACCGGCTGGTTGTTTCTCATAAAATGCTCTCTCCGTTCAGCAATGTCATATCCCATCAGAAAACTGAACATGTACCTTGTTAAGACTAGATCAAAAAATCGACACGTCTAGTAAAAACGAAAAATCGTAGAACGTTACTATTTTTCAGAGAGTTATAGCAAGCATTTAATACTTTAGACTAATGGCAAAATAAGCGTTATTTGCGTGCCCTTACCTTCTTCACTTTGTATATCAATTTCGCCATTGTGTTCTTCAACTATAGTCATGGAAATCGACATGCCTAATCCGGTGCCATCACCGGGTGGTTTAGTGGTAAAAAAAGGCGTAAACACTTTCTGCAAGACATCTTGAGACATACCTATTCCTTCATCTTCGACGATGAGTAGCGCTTTATCATCGCGCTTTTCAACTTTTAGATAGATATGCTTTCCTTCCGGAGTGGCGTAAATAGCGTTAGTTAAAAAATTCACTAACACTTGTTGAATCTGCCCGGCATTTCCCATAAATGCCACATCGCCGTGCTCGGCCACCAATGACACTTGGTTTTTATAGCGATGTAGGTTGTTGGTGAGTTTCATGGCTGAATTCATAGACTCAATGGCACTTAACTTTACGTGTTTTCCAGAACCCGGGTAGGAAAAGCTTCTTAGCGCTTTCACTATTTCAATGATGCGCTCAATTCCCTCTAGCGACTCATCAAACATTTCCTTTATCTCAGCTGCACTCTCATTTAACGAGTAGCCTTTTTCACATTCGTGAAACTTATCCTTTAGCTCGCCCCCGGCCTCGTTACATAGTCTGCCTATGTCCGCTAATGCATGTTGATAGTCGTTAAAAATCTCTTTAGCTACAACAGTGTTACTTCTTACGTAACCGATGGGATTATTAATTTCGTGGGCTATACCTGCGGCAAGTTGACCTAACATTGCCATCTTGTCTGCGCTAACTAATCTCGCTTCCAATGTATCACGATCTTTTTTGATAGAGCTCAGTTCATCTTGCTGATGGTTAAGCAAACTTTTTTTACTTTGATAACGAGAGTTAAAGTTGATGTAGTGCTTTGTGGTGTCCAGCACAAATAACATTTCTTCATCAAGGCTATCATCGTTGGTCAATAAAGCTAACCAAGCAAATTCCCCTTTAGTTACCTCGTGCATAAAATGCAGCACACGAGCTTCTTGTTTTGTGTCAGGCCTCTCTGCCACACTGATACACCAGTGCTCGTAGCTTTCCTCTAAATGTAAAGGCAATGTCTCGAGAAACAACGCGGTAATATCAGTATTGCTTTGCCACTCACCTTTACCCATTAAGATGCTGTCGTCGTCTCCGACAACGATTTTTTTATCCTTAACAATGAGAGCTTTGCCACAATAAGCGCCACTGAATTCAACCGCAGATGACAATGCAGAATGAATAAAGCCCTTAGAGCTCTGCGACTTGGTAAGTTCTGCTGCGGTGCGATTGAGATAAAGAAGTTCACGCTCTCGCTTTTTCGAGTCGCTTAGCGACTTGCGAAGCGCTTGATTTGCCAGATAGGCATCTTGAGAATAACTTTCTAGAAAGGACTCTGCATTTTTTCGTGCAATTTTTTGACGTTTTAGCTGACGCTCTAACGAATTGACCCGAGCTTCAAGCGAAGCAATTCTCTCTTGCTCTGCAGAATAGGAACCACTCACTCAAAGCCCCTTTAGTCAATGGCGCATCAGCCGATGCGCCCCATTGTGTTAGCCTGCCAACCTGTCTAGCAATGCCATTACACGATGACTGGCCTGCTCCATTTCTAAGAGCTTGGCATCAGCCTCGGCAGTATTGCCATTAAGCTTTGCTTGCATAGCAGCGATACCGTGTTTGTGAACTGCTGCATGTGGCGCTTCCAACTCTCTAAATGCAGCGTTCTGTGAAACTGGCTTGCCTGAATTTTCACTATACCAACGGCCAAGACGACAGCTTGTATGATCGCCAAAGTCAGATACCGCTTTTTGGCTGTAGCCACACAACACCGCATATACGTCGGCTTTCCACACAACGTGATCAAGCTTCACAGTTTGAATAAATGTGCTCAACACACCATCGTTGATGGTGTTTTTCATGCTGTCACAATGCTGAACCATGCTTTCATAACTACCGTTCAGTTCATTGATACCGGCCTCAAGCTGCTCATTGTTACCACGTAATTCGTTAACACCTGATACCGCTTTTGACGTTGACTGGATGATGCCGTTAACGAGTTCAGATACTTCTGTTGCCGACTTATTGGTTTCAGTAGCAAGTGCACGTACTTCATCTGCCACAACACTAAACCCACGGCCTGCATCACCAGCTCGCGCCGCTTCAATTGCCGCATTAAGTGCAAGTAGGTTTGTTTGGTCAGAAATACTGGTAATTGTGGTTACAAATTTATTGATGTTGTCAGCCGTTGTCGACAGGCCAGAAATACGTTCGCTCATGCTGCCCATCTGAACGTTAAGACCGCTCATGTCACTCACAATTTTCTTTAACGTGGCTGCTGACGAACTAAAAATGTCGTTAATGTCGGCACTAGATTGATTCTCAGCATCTATGCGTTCGTAAGTCGCCAGCACAGTTTCGCGGATACCTGCTATTTGCGACAGCGCATCTACCGCACATTTCATCACAACAGAATCGTTCTGCGCGCTTTTTTGCGCAGCCGATTCAACAGATGCCAAAAGCTCAGCATTTTCTGCTTCTAACGCTGCAACTTTGTCCATAGCGTCTTGTACGCGCGCTTCTAGCTGACGAACCTGCGCGTCTTTTTCTTCATATTTACTGCGAGAAACAAACATAAGTATTTACCAGTATTGTTGTCGTTATAAGTACTACTAATCAGATTAACAGAATTATGAGTAACTTAACCATTAGTCTGAAGTAGAGTTATTAGAACATTTGAGCTTTGCAATTGTTATTAGTAACAAAAAAATAACAAGGAAAGCCAGTAATAATTAGAGCGTGTTATTGTTTATCGGCAAAGATAAGAAAAAGCTGACAATTTATTTCGGCAAAAGATGAGGGGCTAAGGGTGGACGTCTCGCAGAAACTTTAGGGCCATACCATGTCGACAAATAATCAAGAATATCTTCTTCTGCATCGCCCAGTGGCCACAACTTTTGGGTTTCTTGCATCCAACGTATGGTTTCTAGCCAACGTTCTCGGCTCATAGCGTTTTGCGTGATAAGTGATGGTGAGTGACACGCACTGCAGTGGGCTTGAACCAGACTCATACCCTTAGCTATTACAAGCCCAGATTGAGGGTCGTTGCTTTGGGTAGAATTGACTATCGCCGCGCTCTTGTCGGCGGCCACAGTATGCACTGACGAGGACAGTAAACACAGTGTAAATGTACAAACATAGGAAAGAATACGAAAAGTCATGCCTACACCACTTTAAGTGCTATACGGTGACATGCATTGTTCAGATAGCCTTTAGGGTTCCATCCCGGTAACACCATGGGTTGCGATTTGCCTTGCTTATCTACAGCTTTCGCCCACACCTCGTAGTACCCTTGCTGAGGGAAGCGAAGCTTAGCATCAAAGTGTTGCCATGCGTGTTTATTTACCGGAGCGGTTAAGGTAGTGGCTTGCCACGTTTGCCCAAAGTCGATAGACACGTATACGTTATCTACCGCACTCTCACCACACCATGCATGCCCTCTTAGTTTCAGTGGCTCAGACACGTTGTGGGTACTTCCTGATTGAGGGAAAGTGATGAGCGATTTGACCGGCATCGCTTCAATAATACACATGTCTTCGTCGGCAACAGACGTACCCGGCGCTACAGGCTTGCACGGGACGCGGTAGGCTTTACCGAGCATTTTTGCGCCGTCATGAACTTTATTGCGCACGACTATTTTTTTAAGCCACTTTCCAGAAGTTGAAGCGGGCCAGCCGCCAAACACCAATCGCAGCGGGTAGCCGTTCATCAGCGGTAAGGGCTCACCATTCATTTCCCACGCTATTAGCGACTCATCTTCCATGGCTTTATGGATAGGTACACCTCGCGATATTGCTGCTTTCCCTGGTGTACGACTCAAGTGCTGATCGTCTCCGTAATAGCCAATGTACACTGCATCTTCTTTTACACCGACAGCCTGTAGAACGTCTTTCAAACGAACTCCTGTCCATCGAGGACACCCTACCGCTCCCGTTGTCCACTGATTACCTGTTGCAGCGGGAGAAAATTCTGCACGACCATTGCCTCCACACTCTAATGTAAGTTGATAGGTGTAATGCGTAAATTCGGCTTTTAACTCGTCAAGGGTGAAGGTTCGCGACTGCTTTGCAGATTCCCCTTCGATTGTAAGTGACCATGAATTGGCATTGGGGTTTTGTGGCACTATGCCGTTGTTGCGCACGAAAAAGTGTTTTGCAGGCGTAACCGCATCATCAAGTAAATGCGCGGGCGTTTCTGCATTGACAGGTCGGTCATTGAGTACAACTAATCCTTCCTTACCTTCAATCGTAAATGGCGAGTCACTTTGGGCAAACGCAGCGGGAATAAGACCTGCTGGCATAAAGCGTCCGTATACCACTTCGGCCCCAAGTAAAATAGATAACCCTTTTAGTCCCGAGAGAAATCCTCTACGTGTTAACGTATCACTTGTTCTGCCAAAAACAGCTTTGTCAGCTTCTATAGGATTTTCAGCATAAAGCTCATGAAGACCGCGCTTTTTCACCACTCACACCTCTTAACCAAACACCACAATGACAGTGTGGTAAACACCACGCTTATTGTGGGCGCCAAAACGCCTAAATTAGAAACAAATAACCCAGAATGAGTAACGCTATCCAAAGCGTTTCTGTGATAATCATAACGATGGGTAACACGCCAACTTCGGCCAGCTTTCCTAAATTAGATTTCATGCCAATGGCCGTTATCGATACCACCAAAAAAAAGCGAGAGACCTGTGTACCGGTTTCAACCACCACAGTGGGCAAGGACACAAAACTGTTCAACAGCATCAATAAGATAAAGCCAACAAGAAACATTGGCATTTTGGGAATATCCCCTTCACCCGCTTTGGCATCTGCTCTATAAAAGCGTTTGATCACCAACATCATGATAAGTACCACTGGCATCAGCATCGCGACGCGAACTAACTTTGTCAGAGTCGCCATATTACCAGCACTATCTGACACTGAATAACCCGCGCCGACTACTTGGGCGACATCGTGAATAGTGCCCCCAAGAAATATACCGGCTTCGGTATCGTTCATGCCTAATTGAGCTGATAAAATAGGGTACACAATCATGGCAATTGTGGACATGGCAGTCACACCAATAACCGTCAGTAAGGTATCTCGCTCGTGATTTTTGCCTTTAGGAAGAATAGTGGAAATCGCCAGCGCCGCAGAAGCGCCACAAATGGCAACAGAGCCACCCGTTAATGCCCCGAAGCGTTTTTGTAAGCCTAACGACTTTGCAAGAAAAACACCCAAAACAATCGTTGTAAATATTGCAAAAGCAAGCATTAAGGCAGTTTGCCAGCCGAGTATTGCAAGATCGCCAAGCGCTATCCGCAGCCCCAGTAGAACAACACCTGCTCGCAACAATGTGCTGGCGGTAAAATCAATGCCACACGAACACGGCGTATCATTCTGATAAAGAAACGACACTGCCATACCTAGCAGTAGCGCAAATAACATAGCCGGCGCATTGTAATGCTCACTAAGAAAGAGTGCTGCCATTCCAGTAATGGTTGCAATACCCAACCCCGGCCAAACATTTTTACACTTAACGGCTAAGTCATTCATTTCAATTATCGCTCTGAGGCTACCAATGCCACAAGAACTACGCGCTTTCTTTCGCCCGAATAGGGACGTCGACCATGCATTGCGCGATAGTTATCAACAATGGCTACATCACCGTCTTGCCACTCTAGGTCAAAGGTAAAATCTTCTGCCAATTCAGACACCCGTTCTAAGCCGTCTTTTGGAATAGCACTGCCATCACCAAATGTAATGGCTGACGAGGGATTTTCTCGAACACCTTTCCACCCCATGTAGGCAGCAATTAGCTGATTGTAGAAAACCTCAGCACCATCATCTAACTCGATAACGGCAGGTAAGACCGGTGTTACCGCTCTCAAGCTTCCATCTTCAAGCCACTGCCAGCTGTAGCCTAACTCTTGTAGCTTCGCTTCTGCTTCTTCAAGTGTCTCAACGCTTAGCGTGCTTTTCCAACTTCTACCTTGGCCAGAATTAGCGTCATTCGCAGCCGGCATTGTTGTGGTGTATTTCAACCCTTTTTCTTTGAAATCGCTAGCAAGTGATGGGTTCTCTGCCTTTAGGGCTTCAAACAATTTGTCCGAACGACAAAGAGGCGTAGCACCGCCTTGCTCTGCGGCAGACTGACAAAAGAAGAACAGCTTGCTGGGCGAAATGGGAGTTTGCGCCATTTCGTGATGCAAGAAAATCTCTACATCTTTGGGCGCTTCATTGGCGGTAAAAACACGTTCGGTAAAATTGATGCGCACCGCGTTAGATAAAGACTCTTGATAAGTGAAATTTGGGTAGCCAAACCCTGCAGAAAAAACGTCAAAGGCCTCAGCGGAGTCAATAGGGAAGCCGCGAAACAGAAGTGCCCCAGCCTTGGCAAGCTTGCCTTCTAGCTCAGTTTGATTGGCGTTTACAAATGCCACTGTATCGGCCACTGTTTTGCAATGCCCGTTATTTACCACGATTTGAGGAAACACATCATCATTGTAATGATGCTGAGTGGCGACATTTGCATACTCAACACTTGAGGTCTGGTTGACGTTTTTCATGTTTTACTCCTAGTCGTAAATAGGGTGGAAGCGATTGAAAGCAGCTTCGCAGAAGTGACCTGGGTCATTAAATCTGCGGTTAACGTTCAATCCAGAAATTGCCTGCATTTCATCATCGCTAAGGGTGAAATCGAACAATGCAAGATTCTCTTTCATACGTTCAACTTTCGACGTTTTAGGAATGATGGCATTGCCGCGTTGAATTCCCCAACGCAACACAATCTGCGCTGGTGTTTTACCGTGGGCTTTTGCCGCTGCTTTTACGACACTCTGCTCTAACACAGACTCGGTTTGATCAGCCATTTCTAATTCCAAATACGATAAAGCGCCAAGTGGTGAGAACGCTGTTACAGCAAGGCCATAATCTTTGGCTAAGCGAATTAACCTTTCTTGAGTTAGGTAAGGGTGTGATTCAATTTGTAGCATAGCGGGCTTGATACGCGCGTAGGCCATAAGATCATGGATGAGGCCTGTATTGTAGTTACACACACCAATCTGCTTTACTTTACCTGCATCAGCTAATGATTCCATTGCTCCCCACGTCTGATAAAGCGGGACAGGGGCGAGTTCCATCTTAGGCTCGTCGGCCTCTGGGTCGGCAAACCACTCTGGCGGGTAGCGTGTCTCAATAGGGACAAATTTTTGCGCTATAGGAAAATGGATAAGATACAAATCAAGATAATCCAACTGCAAATCAGCCAGTGTTTTATCTAGCGCCAACTCCACATGCTCTGGCGCATGAAAAGTGTTCCATAGCTTTGACGTTATCCAAAGTTCATCTCGGGTACAAAGACCATCTTCGATGGCGCGCTTAATACCCTCACCCACCTCTTTCTCGTTGCCATAATCAGACGCACAATCTAAATGGCGATAGCCCGCCTTAATCGCTTCATAAGCAGTATCGGCACAAATTGCCTTATCTACTTTCCAAAAGCCAAAGCCTACCTCTGGTATTTTATCCATCGCGTATTCAACCTTAGTAATCTGTTGTTGAGATAAAGTAAGTTTATCACTACACTTTAGTCTTGTATAAGACATAAGTTATTATAGCGACCAAACATTGTCAACAAAGTGTTAACAAACTTATTGAGATACGACAAAAAACCGCAAGTGGAGCCTAGATAGCTACAACTTGTTGGGCGATAGAATGTGACTGAGAGTAGGTAGAAAGGAATAACTCGGCTAATCAATAGGATTTGACCAGCCGTTTATCAAAGACAAACACAGAATCATTTTGAAGAAATGATGAACGCGTTAATCCAACTCAACTTGATAGTGATAATGATCGGTGCGGCATTTACTCTCTCGATACTCGATAAGCTTACCGTCGATAGATTCGGTTACGCGCGTGACTAAAAGTAATGGTGCACCTTTTTCAACAGAAAGGCTTTTTGCATCACTCTTTGTTGCCAGCACAGCTTTGATACTGTCTCGCGTTTTAAATACGGTTTGGTTGTAATCAGTTTGGTAGAAGTGATAAAGCGTATGCGGAATATCTTCGCGCTTATCAATATCGGCGAATAACTTACTTGGTAGATAAATGGTTTCTAACATACAGAATTCATTATCTAAAATACGTCTTCGCTTAAGCTTTATCACTTTGTCTTTTGCTGAAATAGCCAGCGCTTCTTGCACTGCTTCAGTAGGCTCAATTTGTTCTTTACTGAGCAACTCTGCTTTTGGCAGGTCAGCACCTTTGCCATCAGCTTGCAGAGGAAAAAAGCGAAAGAGTGCATCTTGGGCGGTGTGCTCAGACACAAAGGTACCGACGCCTTGTCGACGGGTCACAATTTTTGTATCAGTGAGCAACGTAAGCGCCTTTCTCACCGTTCCCTGACTCACTTTAAATTCGTCGGCAAGTTTAAATTCACTGGGTAACATCTCGCCAGGTTGCCACCTACGCTCTACAATAAGTTGCTTTATATACTCGGCAACCTGTTGGTACAAAGGCTGGAAAGCAAGACTTGGACCGCCAAGCTTGTGGTCAAATTGAGATGTCGACATGAAACCGTAACCTAATGCTTATTATTCTGTTGTTATATCATACACAAGAGTTATAGCGCATTTTTGATTTAAATCACATACATCGTAGGAATTACACTGGATGCTACTGGAAACACTCGTGACCATGTTTGCCCTCTTAGGTCTCGCTACCGTACTACAAACGCTTAGCGGCTTTGGGTTTGGCTTGATGGTAGTATCTAGCTTTACGTTATTTAATATTATGCCGCTGACAGCCACCACGTTTTTAGTCAGTTTCTTGAGCCTATTTAACTCTGTATCGCTTGTGATTAAGAACACACAACAAGTGAACAAGCGTGCCTTCTCGATTATGCTGTTAAGTGGTGTGCCATTTATGGCAGTAGGCTATGCGCTATTGGAGTATCTCTCTAATAGCATGACAACCTGGCTAAACTTATTACTCGGTATTGCCATACTCAGCTGTTGTTTGTTGCTATTGATTAAAAGAACAAAAGCGCCCGCTTCTGGCCGAGATTCTGGTTTTGCGATAGCCGGCACTGTGGGCGGGCTTTTAGGCGGGTTGTTTTCGACATTTGGCCCTCCTGTTGTTTTCCAGTGCTATAGACAGAATTGGCCAATCAACGAAATTCGCTTTACGTTACTAGCGGTATTTAGTGTTACCGCACTTATTCGCCTAAGTATTGTTCTCTTTGGCACACTACCTACTTATGACGTTATTTTCGCCTGCGCTTGTTCCATCCCGGTCATCCTGATTTTTACCCGCGTTGGTCGATTACTTGCCGCTAAAGTAGAACCTAAAACCGTTCGCGCCATCGCCCTTGCCATGCTTGCTATTAGCGGCCTGACTTTGATCGTACAAAATGCCCCTACCTTACACCAATCTATATAGGCGATTATCTTTTCAGCAGCGCTCACTGGCTGCTAGTTTATTGTTATAAAATTCCAAATGCACATTGACACCAAAGTTACATTTCATTAACTTATGTCTTATATAAGACATGTAGAGTAGTGTACTAATGAGCAATGCCTTTAACACAGTAGAGCCAGACTGGAACAGCATAGAACCCGCGGATATTGTCCAGACACCTTATTTAGCAAGTGATGATATGCTTGTTGTACCTACTCAATATGGTCAACTTAAGCTATCAATCAGTCAGTTTGGTCTGCGTATTCAAAACACTGATGACGACCAACACGTCTACGGCATGCTCACTGGCAAGTGTGAAAATGAGACACTGGTATTTTCTGGCGATAAAGATCACTGCACATTACTCGGTGGTGACTATCGTCTCGAGTTGTTCGCTTCTCCGCTTCACTTTAAGCTCTACAAAAACGACGAACTCGTACAGCAAAGTGCGACTGATGGGCATTTTGTGCGACAACACCGCCTTCCCCCGTTTGCTAAAACTGATAATCAATGGATTGTGTGTCTTGAACTTGGCTATGATGAAGCGGTATACGGCCTTGGGGAAAAATGGGCTAAGCTGGACAAACGCGGCCAGCTCGTTCGGTCATACAATCATGATGCGCTCGGTGTGAATGCCGAAAAGTCTTATAAAAACACGCCATACGCGTGGAGTCCGCAAGGCTGGAATTTATTTATTCATACCCCTTCCCCTGTTACTCACGGTGTGGGTTACGCCCTATGGTCGCAGCGCGCTTATGTGTGCATTGTTGAAGATGCACTGTTAGATATGTTCCTTTACCACGAGGCGACACCAGCTAAAAGCATTCATACTTACAGCCAACTTACCGGCTTCGCTCCTACACCACCGACATGGAGTTTAGGCGTTATTCTCTCAAAAGCGTACTACAAAGACGCCGAAGAACTCTTGGCAGTTGCACGAGAAGTGCGCGAGAAAGAAATGCCTTGTGACGTAATCACCTTAGATGGCAGAGCGTGGCAGGATACTGATACGCGCTTCGCTTTTGAGTGGGACCCGAAACGTTACGCAGATCCAAAGCCCGTCATTGACGAGCTAAAAGCGCTAGGCTTCAAGATTTGTGTGTGGGAATACCCGATGATTTCGGTCAAAAACCCACTCTTTAAAAAAGCAGCAGACAACGGTTGGCTGATAAAAGATAAGCGAACGGGTGAAGCCTATCGCTATGAGTGGGATTTAAGCCCGTTTGGCGAAGTGCTTACTCCCCTTCCCGACTCAGGTATTCTGGACTTCACGCACCCAGAGGCCTACGAGTTTTGGCGAGAGTCACATAAGCCTTTGTTTGAGTTGGGTGTCGATATGATTAAAGCCGATTTTGGTGAGCAAATCGAAGATGACAACATGCTGTCATACAGTGGCGACTCAGGTAATCGCCTGCATAATGTTTATAGTAAGTTGTACAACCAATGCGTTTATGAGGCTGCTCAGAAGTATTGTAAAACCGGCCCCTTTCTTTTTAGTCGTTCAGCGTGGACAGGAAGTCAGCGCTATCCTTCACAATGGGGAGGCGATCCGCAAGCTGACTGGCACGGTCTCTCGGCGAGTATCCGAGGTAGTTTGTCTTGGGGCATGTCAGGCGGTCCTTTTTTTGCCACTGATATAGGCGGCTTTTATAAAGATACTCGCGATGCAGAGCTATATGTGCGCTGGACTCAAGCTTCTGTATTCAGTGCTCACATGCGTCTTCACGGCATAGGCCCTCGCGAACCCTGGTCGTATGGCGACGCTGCGTCAGCCGCTGTATTTGAAGCATTGAAACTGCGCTACCGATTAATCCCCTATTTACAAAAAACAGCCGAGCAAGCTTCAGTATCTGGCTTACCAGTGCAAAGAGCTATGGCGTTGGCATTTCCCGATGAACCGTTAGCGCATGCTTTCGAACAGCAATTTATGTGTGGCGATGACCTGTTGGTTGTACCCTGTGTCGTGCCCGGTGGCAAAATAAAATACTACTTACCCAAGGGCGAATGGGTGCGCCTTGGCACGAATGAGGTGTTAATCGGTGGCGATTATAAAGAAGCCGTACTGGCGCTAAATGAAATGGCAGTGTTTATACCCAAAGGTAAGCACATTACTTTTGGACCAGAGGTTCAACACACCGATATGGACATGTCTGACACCACTGTGTGGCCAGCGTAGTAGTTCACAAGGAATAGTTCATGGATATCACCCTCACCCTTTTATCATGCATCGCGTTTATGGCGCTCGTTGCTGTTATCTCTTACATGAAAACAAAAGGCGAGGTAAATACACAAGATGGGTATTTCCTTGCGGGGCGGGGGCTGACTGGTACCTTTATTGCCGGGTCCATGATTTTAACAAACCTTTCAGCCGAACAACTTATTGGTCTTAATGGCTCGGCGTTTGGCTACAACCTAAGCGCAATGGCATGGGAAGTCACCGCGGGCGTTTCAACCATTATTATGGCGCTTATCTTTCTACCTCGCTATTTAGCCGGTGCATTTTCAACGCTGCCAGAATTTTTACGCGATCGCTTTGACGATAGTGTGCGTCGAATGACAGTGGTACTGTTTATGGTTGGCTACTCGCTTGTCACCATTCCTTCTGTGCTTTACTCAGGCTCAATTGCGGTACTTCGCTTATTTGATGTGCCAGGGCTTTTCAACATAAGTTATGAAGCCAGTCTTATTTTCACAATTGTTGTAGTTGGCACTATTGGTGCGCTATACGCCATATTCGGCGGCCTTAAGGCAGTGGCAGTGTCTGACACCATTAACGGCATTGGCCTGCTTATCGTTGGATTACTTGTCCCTGTTTTAGGGCTTATTGCCTTGGGAGAAGGTAATTTCAGCGATGGTCTTGCAACCATTGCCACCACTGAAACGGAAAAGCTAAATGCCATAGGCAGCGCGGAAGACCCTGTGCCTTTTGGCACCATATTTACGGGTATGATTTTGGCTAACCTTTTTTATTGGGGAACAAATCAGTACGTTATCCAACGAACGCTGGGTGCCAAGAACCTTGTTGAGGGTCAAAAAGGCGTTCTATTTTCAGGTTATTTCAAAGTGCTAGTGCCCTTTATGATGATGCTTCCCGGTGTCATTGCCTACCATCTTTATCAAGACGACAACTTACAAACTATCGACTTGGCATACCCGCACTTAGTGAAAGATGTGCTTCCACAATACCTATCTGGTTTCTTTCTAGCGGTTTTATTGGGCGCGGTCTTCAGCTCATTTAATTCTCTGCTTAACAGCGCGGCAACTTTGTTTTGCTTAGATGTCTACAAGCCACTTAAGAAAGATAAGGTAAGTGATGAAAAACTTATCCGCGTAGCCAAGATAACAAGCTTAGTTATCGCCATTCTTTCGTTTATTACTGCGCCGCTATTGATGTTAGCACCCGAGGGCTTGTGGCAAATAATTCGAATATTCACCGGCTTTTATAATATTCCGGTTATCACCATTGTACTTGTTGGACTATTTACGAAACGGGTGCCAGCGCTAGCTGCCAAGGTCGCCATTGTGTTTCATGTAATCGCATATGGTCTATTGAAGTTTGTTTGGGACGTTGAGATAAACTTCATTCATATCTACGCCATTTTATTTGCAATTGAGTTGGCCATTATGCTGGTTATAGGCAACCTCTACCCTATGGCGACACCATGGCAATTTATCCCCAAAGCCGAAGTTAATATGACGCCGTGGCGATACGCTATTCCTTGCGCCATTGTACTTGTGAGCCTAATTGCCACACTCTACCTAATGTTTTCTCCCATCGGCTTTGTGGGAGGCTTAAGTAGTGCTTTCACTCCCATTTTATTAACACTTTGGGCCACTTGCTTTATTGCAGTGGGTGTAAGTCTGAAGTGGTGGAGAGTGAAGTATGAGAACGGCTTAAAGCGACTGACGAGCGCCACGTCGCAATAAGTCAAACGCGAGGCGTCTGCCTCGCTCCCCTTATCAATTTCTGCGCTGTATAGAAAAAACACAAAAAAATTAACATAGCGTTTGCAAATCACTTAACAATTGTTTAACTTAATCACTCTTATATAAGACATTAGATGCAAGATAACTCTTATACATAAGACCGTTTATTTAAAATGAAAATCGCGTAGCGCTGTACCCTACGCCGCGACAATAAAAACCAAGCACTTTTTACCTTCATACGTTCACGCCTTGCTTGATACCGAAGGATGAAAAGCGCGATAAGCGAAACACCCCTGGAGAACAACATGAAAACAAGAAGGTCGATTGTAAGCCGAGCGGTTACGCTCGCAATGACATCTGGATTACTCGTAAGTGCACATGGTTATGCGCAAGACGCAGAACAAACCGAAGCGCAAAACGATGAAAAATCATTTGAACAAATTGTCGTTACATCGCAAAAGCGCGTTCAGAGTATTAGTGATGTACCTGTTGCTGTTTCGGTATTGCGCGGTGATCAAATTGAATCGGCCTTCGCCAATAATGTAGAAAACTTGCAAGCACTTGTACCCTCAGTAAGCTTTAGAAAAGGAACAACTACCCGTAATTCAGCACTTACTGTTCGTGGTATTGGTACTATTTCATTTAGTATTGCCGCCGAGCCCAGTGTTGCTACCGTCGTGGATGGGGTTGTGTTAGGTCGTTCAGGCCAAGCATTTGCCGACCTATATGATGTGGATAGAATTGAAGTGCTACGTGGCCCGCAAGGAACGCTTTTTGGTAAAAACGCCTCTGCGGGCGTGGTTAACATTACCACAAAAGATCCTTCTCAAGAGCTGACTGGCAGCTTATCTACCGAGTTTTATCAAGACAATGAATATCGTTTAAAAGGTACCGTAAGTGGCGGCCTAACCGATGAGCTTTCAGCAAGCTTGACGTTATTCCAAGGTAAGTTCGATGGTTACATCGACAATGTATATAACAACGAAAAGGTTAATGGCTACGATCGCGAAGGTGCTCGCGCAGTCGTGCTATATGAGCCCGCAGACGACTTGACCGTTAAATTTATCGGTGAATTCTATAGTGCAGATGATGATTGCTGTGCTGATTTAGAAGGTCTCCCAAGTGGCAGAAACCCTGACTCTAAAGCTGCACCAAACAGCAATGGCATCGTTGATGGCGTTGCCGATATAGACCTTGACCAGCGTCGAATCGATCATGATTTTGAGTCTCGTACTATTGATGATCATTCAGCGTTCTCTGTACAGGTAGATAAAACGGTAGGTGACTACACGTACACATCAATTACTGCACAGCGTTCGTGGGAAAACACCGAATACCGAGAGGGTGACTTTACGTCTATCGCGGGCGATAGCAACGAACCTGTATTTGGCGTACCTTTTCAATTACACGATGTAGGCCCTCAAGAGTGGAGCCAGTTTTCTCAAGAGTTCCGCGTAGCATCTAATTTAGACGGTCCGTTTAATTTCTTGGCAGGCCTTTTCTACTGGAACATGGACTCTGAGCGTAACTTTACGCGTGATGCGAGCTGTCAAAATAACAACGGGCAACTTGATCAAGCCCTTACATTTTACGCAGAGAATAATTTATCAGGTGACGCACTAAGCACTGCACTTGGTGATTTAGACGCTTATGCCGCTTCACTAGGTGTAAGTTGTAATGCAAATGATATTGTCTCAGCAACGGCGTACATGAGTACAGAGTTTAATAACTGGGCACTTTATGGCGATGGCACCTATGACATTAGCGATGACATGCGTCTTATTTTCGGCTTGCGCTATACCGACGACGAAGTGTCTTACACCCATCGTCGTGTCAATAACGACGAATATGGTCGCCGTGGCGTAGGTGTGCGTCCGGCTACTGAAAATACTGACACTCAGGGCAGCGTAGATGAAACCAATCTATCAGGACGTATTGGTATTCAATATGATGTCGCCCAAGGGCAGATGATTTATGGTATGTACTCTCAGGGTTATAAAGGCCCTGGCTTCAACGTTTACTATAACTTCAACCCCGCAAATGATGGACGTCCTATCGGCGCAGAAGAGTCTGATGCATTTGAAATTGGGTACAAATACGCTAGCCGCAATGTACTATTTAACGTTGCATTATTTACCACTGACATTGAAGGTTTCCAAGCGAATAACTTCGATTGTTCAGACGGTGCCTGTATTACGCGTTTAACCAATGCCGGAAATGTTACTACACAAGGTATTGAAGTTGATTTCATGTGGAATGCTACGGAAAACCTAACCTTAATCGGTGGTGCAGCTTACACGAAGGCAGAAATCGACGAATTTAATTGCCCGGTAGAAGTAGACCCTGACGCATGTACTGACCGTTCAGGTCTGGATGTGCCGTTCTCACCTGATATGAAGTACTCCTTATCAGCAGAGTACTTTATGGAAACCTCACACGGTTTTGACGTGTATTACAACGCATCATACGTGTATACCGATGAGCAATATTCTGACCTGCCAGGTAATACCGGTAACTTCAACCCCGCATCGCTGTTGCCAGATTACAACATGCTTAATGCGAGCATAGGCTTGTCGTTCAAAGATGATGCGTTCCGTGTGTCATTGATAGCAAAGAACTTGTTGGATGACAGCTATGCAACTACGTATAGCGGTGACAATTTCCGTTACCAAATTCCACGTGATGCAGACCGTTATTTCGGTGTGGCGTTTAAAGCACAGTTCTAAATATTTTTGTAAACCGTGTGTGTTCATTAGGGGCGTCTAACGCCCCTTTTTTTATTAGGTGAGTTCGTCGTGCTGATGATCATGCGCATGGGTATGAAGATTGTCCGGCTCATCACGACAAGGCTCGCCAGGCAATTCAAACTCAATCGTTGTGTGAGCAAGATTGAATGGCGCCAACAGTAAATTTACTTGGCGTTTCAGTTCGCGAAGCGTGTTGTTACTAATACTGCAGTCAATAACAACATGCGCAGTTAAAACATGTTGCTCCCCATCTAACGACCAAAAGTGTACGTGGTGAATCTCATCAACGTGTTTTATCGACAGTAGCGCTTCGCTGATCGCTTCCCTCACTTTTATATCTGGCACACCTTGCAGGAATAGTCCCATCGTTTGCACAACGTATCGCACCACATTAATTAGAATGAAGAGTGTAAAAACAATAGAAAGGATAGGATCAAGAATGGGCCACTGGACAAAGTGCAATACAATCGCGACAACCAACACTGCCACCCACCCCATGGTGTCTTCTATTAAATGCCAATTGAGCACCTTCTCATTCATAGAATGACCGCCGTGGAGTTTGTACGCGGCAAAACCATTAACCGCAATACCCAGTATTGCAAGTCCAATCATGCCTTGTGTCATTGGCATTTCAGGTTCCATTAATCGCGGAATCGCCTCAGATAACACCCAAACAGAACCTATCACCAAGATAACACCGTTAATCATAGCGCCCATTAAACTCAGCCGTTTAAAGCCATAGGAATACTTTTGTGTAGCCGCTTTTTTGCCCAGCTTGCTTAAGTACCACGCTAAACCAATGGACAAAGAATCACCTAAGTCATGTACGGCATCAGCCATAATGGCGACACTGTTGGTTAGCCAACCACCTACAAACTCGATAATGGTAAAGATAAAGTTTAGCCAAAATGCCCAACCAATACGCGTTGTGTCGGCATTATCAACGTCATGAGCATGTGCATGGGAATGATGATGGTGATGCATGGTTAATTCTCTGCAAAGGGAATGCTACAGCATACACAAAAAAGCGCATTTGGCCCTAATACACGGTAGATAAAGCCCAAAGCTTCCTCTAGCGCCAAGGGATTGCCCTATGGATTGTTATTAGCAATTAACACTGGACACGATAATTTGTAAACAGTGCGTGAACTGAGCAATACCAAATTTTAAACTTTTGGATAAAATGACGCTGAAGGCCTTTAAAAATAATCAACAGAAGCAAATTTTGTAGAAAAAACGCGTTTTGCAAATGTTAAAATTTTGAGAACAGTATTGATCTTTACGTGTCAGTGGCTTAATGTAATGTAAGCGCTTTCAAAACAGCCGTTTTTATTTAACCCAATTTGTAAGCGCTTACAAAACGCTTTTTACGTGGCCATCGCCGCAACATAACAACCTAATTTCTTTGGATCAGGGCTGAAAATAATGACTAAAAAAGCAACTCAACTTACGCGGATAGCTGCCGCGTTATCAGTCACAACCCTATTTGGCTGCGGTGGTGGATCAACCACTTCCACCGATATCAACGTTGTCGACCCAGTAGAGCCAGTATCAGACTGGCAACTGGTGTGGGCTGATGAATTTGACGGTACCAGTATTGATGATGATAACTGGACACACGAAGTTAACTGCGACGGTGGCGGTAATAACGAAGCGCAATGTTATACCGACAGTGCAGATAACTCATATGTATCAGAAGGTAGCTTAAAAATTGTTGCCTTGCCAGCTGAGGAAGGTGCACAAAAACCTTATACGTCAGCACGCTTAAACACACGCTACAAAGCAGATTTCAAATATGGCCGTATTGAAATGCGCGCTAAAATGCCATCAGGTCAAGGCAGCTGGCCAGCGTTCTGGATGATGCCTACTGATGAAGTATACGGCGGATGGCCTCGTTCTGGTGAAATCGACATTGTTGAGGCAGTTAACCTAAAAGCTGCTGATATCGATGGTAATCCAGAAAACCACATTTACGGTACGCTGCATTATGGTCAGGAATGGCCAAATAACGACAGTTCAGGACAAGCCTATTCATTGCCAAGCGGCGCGAACCCTGCCGACGATTTCCATACTTATGCTATTGAATGGCAAGAAGGCGAAATTCGCTGGTATATGGATGGCTATCTATATGCAACGCAACGTCGCTCAGAAGTTCGTTACAACGCCAATGGTGATGCAACCGGTTTATCGCATCGCGGTTGGTATGCTGAGTACTATGAGCAAGGCACTGGTGAGCTTACAACGCATTGGGACAATGCCCCTTTCGACCAAGAATTCCATTTAATTCTTAACTTAGCGGTTGGCGGTGCATGGCCGGAAGCGGTGAATGAAACAGGTATTGATGCTGCTGCTTTTGCAGACGGTCAGACTTATGAAATTGATTACGTTCGCGTATACGAATGTGCGTCTGATCCAGAAACAGGCAAAGGTTGTGAGACCATTCGTCCTGGATACGATTCATTAGAAGATGCACTTGTAGAAGGCGCTGCTCCTATTCCTACGCCACCATCAACAGGTATTGCCCAAGACCTTACCATATTCGACGGCACACCGAACCCGAACTGGCCGGCATGGGATTGCTGTGGTGGCACAACGCCAGCACTTGTTGAAGACGCAGACGAAGGTCAAGTTTACGAATTCTCTATTGGCGAAGCGCCAACCGTAATGGGCTTTATTAGCCGCGCTCAATTCATTACCGATCCAGAAGGTGAAGCGTCACCGTTTGATGCATCGCCTATGGAAGAAACTGGTAGCGTTAAGTTCGACTTGAAAGTTGTTTCACTACCGAACAATGCAACAACTAACTGGTTGTTCAAAATTGAAAGTAGTGAAGGCTCTACTGCGGCTGAGCTGCCATTGATGGATGGTTATGTTGGTCCAGCAGACGTAGCCGGTGCAACACCAGAACAAGGTGTATGGGAGTCGTACGAGTTCCCACTGAGCACACTAGCGGCAGCGGGCTTGGATACAAGTGCAATTGACGTAATCATGGTATTTCCTGCGTGGGATACAGGTAACGGCGCAACGTATCGCATGACCAATGTTGAAATTTCACAAGAAGGCGGCGCTAGCTACCCAGAGCTTGTTATCTTTGAAGACGGTCAAAACCCAGATTGGCCAATGTGGGATTGCTGTGGTGGTTCTACACCAACAGAAGAAATGGATGACGAAGACCACGGTCTAACTGCTGAGTTTAGAATTGGCGCAGATCCTACAGTAATGGGCTTCATTACTCGTCCAGCAGCAGGTGGTGGCGATACACCGTTTGACGCAACAGCTCTTACTGATGGCGGTCTACTACAATTTGAAATGCGTGTTGTTAATGCACCAAGCAACCCTGATGCTTCATGGTTATTTAAAATTGAATCTAATGACGCCGCGACAGCTGTTGAACTTCCTCTGGCAGACAGTGTTGAAGGTCAAGCACCTGTAGAGGGTGAGTGGCAGACTTACACATTCACGCTGTCAGATCTACAAGCACGTGGACTAGATGTAAGCGCGATTGACGTCATCATGGTTTTCCCAGCGTGGGGTACAGGTGAAGGTGCAGTATATCGCCTAGACAACGTTAAGTTTTTCCACCCTGATAGTGGTGAAACTCCAGCGGGCGGCATCACGTTGTTTGCCGATACTGCCGCTGACCAATGGTCAATTTGGGATTGCTGTGGCGGTTCTACGCCAACTGAAGAGGTTGACGATGCCGATCACGGTACAGTTGCCGAATTCCGTATCGGCGGTACACCAACGGTAATGGGCTTCCTTGCTGATGAAGGTACTTCGTATGATGCATCAGCACTGTTATCAACTGGCGTTGTTCGCTTTGAAATGAAAGTCAGCGCTATGCCAAATGATGCATCAGCACCGTGGTTATTCAAAATTGAGTCGATAGGCGCATCTACTGCGGTTGAGTTGGCGATGTCAGCCAGTGTGGAAGGTGCAGACCCTGTTGAAGGTGAATGGCAGACTTATACGTTCCCACTTCAAACGCTATACGATGCAGGCTTAGACATCAGTGCTATCAACGTGATCATGATGTTCCCAGCTTGGGGACAGGGTGAAGGCGCAGTCTATCGTGTGGACAACCTTGAAATAGCAGCGCAGTAACAAAGCAACTGCCGCTTGTAACAGTGCAGGCGGCAGTCTTGAATTGATAAGAATTAGTAGGGCAATTATGAAACGCACAACTTTTAAAAAGACCCAGCTTGCCACATCAATGGCTTTGTTGATGGGCTCATCCCTTGCATTTCCTACCTTTGCACAAGAAGCAGAAACAGCTGAACCGTCTGAAGGTGAAGTAGAAGTTATCCAGGTTAGCGGTATACGCGGTAGTATGATGCGCTCGATGGATCTTAAGCGCAGTTCTAATGGTGTTGTTGATGCTATCTCTGCAGAAGAACTGGGTAAGTTTCCTGACACCAACCTTGCAGAAGCACTGCAACGTATAACCGGTGTGACAATAAGCCGTAACAATGGTGAAGGTAGCCAAATCACTGTTCGTGGTTTTGGTCCAGAATTCAACCTAGTTACACTTAACGGCCGCCAAATGCCGGGTACAGGTTTCACCCGTTCATTTGATTTGGCCAACTTGTCTTCAGAAGGCGTGAACACGCTTGAGTTACAGAAGACAGCACGTGCAGAAAACCCCAGTGGTGGTCTAGGTGCGACAGTGAATATCATCACTATGAAGCCGCTTTCTCAACCTGGCCAAAACGCAACCATCTCTGTGAAAGGCATTTATGACTCGTCCAACGAAGAAGGCGACGATGTAACACCAGAAATTGCGGGTGTATACAGCAACACCTTTGTCGACGATATGTTTGGTTTTGGTTTGTCTTTCTCACATCAAGAGCGTGACTTCCAACAGCAATCTGCAAATATTCAAGGCTGGCAGCTACAAGAAAATAGTGCGCTTCCAGAACTTGATGCGGCCAACGTTATTGATAATCGTACGAACCTTACCGATGTCGCTTTCTTCCCGAAAGATATGAACTATGGTATCAGCGACGTACAGCGTGAGCGTCAAAATGCGCAAGCGACATTCCAATTCCGTCCTGTAGATAACTTCACTGCAACCGTTGATTACACAGCATCACGTGCCACTACTGGTACTAACTCTGTGGGTTGGGGTATCTGGAACAACTTCGGTGCTAACATTAATGCTTATGAGCTAGATGAAAACGGCACTGCAGTTTATGCTGATATTAGTGGTGATGACGGTTCATTCACTGCAAGCCGCAACACAACACGCGTAGATGCTCGCTCATTAGGTGTAAACCTAGACTGGATGGTAAACGACGACTGGCACTTCAAGCTTGACTACCATGACTCGTACAACAAAACAGACAATGGTTATGACAGAGGTCTAGGCAGTGCTGGACAAGTTATTCTTGGCTCTAATCAGCTAGAATCAAAAGTGTACGACTTCCGTTCAGGCGAAATCCCACAAGTTTTCGTAAACTGGAACAACGGTACCAACGAAATTCTACCTAGCGAGATTGACTCAAATTTCAGTCAATTCATCTACTCGCCTGGTCGCTCTGACATTGAACAACTTCAACTTGATGGTACGTGGTACAACTCTGCGTTCGATATCCCGCTTGTTAAAGTCGACTTTGGTGTTGCACGCACTGAACAAGCACTTAGCGGGTTCTCTGCGTGGAGCGGTTTACGTGGTGGTCCGGGCTTTAACCCATCATTTACACAAATTTTCCCTGATAGCATGTTTATTCGCAACGACACCTCAGGCTTCTTAGATGCCTTTGACGGTGGCGGTGCAGGTATGAATCCAGGGTACTACTATACCTTCAACTTTGATGAAGCCATTGCCCGTCAGTTAGCGTTTATCACTGCTGACGTAGTAGGTGAAGGCAACGCGTACTCTATTGACCCATACTTTATGGGTGCACCGTCAGTAAGTAATGTTGAAGAGATCACAGACTCAATATACGTACAAACTGAGTGGGATTTCGAAGTAGGTGACTACCTTGTGCAAATTAATGCAGGTGTTCGCTACGAAGAAACCGAAGTACCAAGTTCTGCGGAAGTACGTGTACCAGTTCAGGTTAACTGGGTAGCGGCGTCTGAGTGGATCACGCAGTTTGAAGATGACTTGCAGTTGCAAGACTTCACCGGTGAGTACGACGTTGTATTACCAATGTTCGACGTAAAAGTAGATGTAACCGACGACATCGTGGCGCGATTCTCGTGGGGTAAATCAATTACGCGTGCTCCGATTGGTCTACTGCAAGGCGGTCTATCATTTAGCGGAAGCCCGAAAATTGGCGCGCGTACCGCTTCAGCAGGTAACACAAGTCTATTGCCATTCGAGTCGAGCAACATAGACCTATCGTTAGAATGGTACTACGACGATGCAAGCTATGCGGCTGTAGGCTTATTCAGAAAGTCTGTTGAAAACTATATTACAACAACAGGCCAAGACAGACAGTTCGAAGGACTACGTGATATCTATCAAGGTCCTCGCTGGAACGAAGCGGTAAGCGCGCTGGAAGCTGCCGGTGAACAAGCCACTGATAGCGCCATCTACGATTACTTTGTTCAAAATGGCTATGCCGATGAAAATGGTGTTGTGACGCCAAATGCTGATGATCCGCTAATTACATGGCGTACCACTCAGCCTGGTAACTCAAGTGACTCTAAGACAGTTGAGGGTATTGAACTTGCTATTCAACATACGTTTGGCGACACCGGCTTCGGCTTTGGTGCAAACGCAACGCTTGTTGACGGTGATGTGGAGTACGACCCATATAACCTTGGTGAGCAAGATCCGCTAGTAGGTATCAGTGACTCGGCTAACTTCCAAGTTTTCTATGAAAAAGAGGGACTGTCAGTAAAAGTTACCTATGCATGGCGTTCAGACTATGTCGTTGGTATTGGTCAAGCGCAAGGTTCATCTGACAACCCTGCCACTCAATTTGATACTTTTGGCCAAGTTGACGCAAGCATCAACTATGACGTAAATGAAAACCTAACGGTATTCCTTGAAGGTGTGAACATCAACGATGAAACCGAACGTGGTTACGGCCGCTTTGAAGAGCAATTCTTGTTTGCTCGTCAATACGGACCTCGTTACACCTTAGGTGCTAGATATACCTTTTAAAACGTGTGTTCTCGTGTGAGTTCAGGCCGCTTTATAGCGGCCTTTTTTTATTTACGCAGAACAGTCTATGTATTATTCTTGCTGCCTCAGTCAATTTGCGCCTTAGGGCATTTATTGAGTAGAGAAAGTCACGGCAATAATAACAATAATTACGGATGTTCCCTTAGTTCATGGATGGAATAAAATTATTCCTCGCGGTTTCCATACTTCTTATTTCTCATTTGGTCTCAGCGAGTGAAACACGCCTATCTATCGAAGATGCAGCGCAGTCTCATCAATGGCGTGCGTTGCTTCACTATGAACGCACTATATTCACAGATAATCAATCTGCGATTACGTCGTCAGACTTCTTTTTTTCAGATGAAGGTCACGTTGACCCGTTATCTGAACTGCGCGCAAGTTTAACGGCCTTTTCCACTACGCCTGAATTGCAGTGTCAATTTCCTGCTCGCGCAAAATTTATCGAGAATAATGTTACGCAGCTTCCTACAGTTAAGTGCGCTGAGTTTGAAGACTTTGTTGCGACGGTGGGCGCCAAAAGTGTCAGTCTAATTTATGCATCAGGGTATCTAGGCAATCCGGCCAGTATGTATGGCCATGTCTTTTTAAAATTTAACGGTGCACAAAAAAGTGAACTACTGGATAACACTTACAACTATGGCGCGCGCTATCCCAAAGACGAACACCCTATTCGCTATATTATTAATGGTATATTTGGTGGTTACGACGGTTACTTTGCCAACCAAAAGTTTCACCACCAAACGCTGACCTACAATGAATCAGAGTTGCGCGATTTATGGGAATATTCACTTAATTTAGCGCAAGATGACATAACCCTTCTATTGGGGCACCTATGGGAACTAGAACAGGTTCCCATGACCTACTATTTCTTTAAGCAAAATTGTGCGTATCAGATTGCTTATTTGCTTTCTATGATAACCGGCAAGTCTTATATTCCTGAGTCAAAATTATGGGTCATGCCATTTGATATCATTACTCAAATTGAGCGCGTAGACCCTGCGCTAATAAGTAACGTATCTTTCCATCCCTCACGCCAAGAGGTCTTATATAGCCGGTTTGCTCAATTGTCGTCACATGAGCGCGCTGTGTTTACAGAACTGTTGGAAGGCATCATTGAGCCATCTGATTTAGATAGCATAGTTGGCGAGCAGAATGCAAAGAGAATCATTGATACCGCTTTTGATTATTTTGCCTACATAGAACAACGCGGTAGTATGACGCCTACAATGCAGACTCTACGAAAAACACTGGTGGACCTAAGGTTTTCACTGCCAGTGGGACAAAGTCGATTTATAAAGCACACACCCAAAGCGCCACACCAAGCCCAAAATACGAGCTTGTTACAAGTAGCCACCTATTACAATGAAGCGCTTGATAAAGGGCTAGCTTTTCGCTTTCGCGCTAATTACTATGATTTGCTAACGCTGAACGCTGCGCGTATTCCTTTTTCTGAACTCAGTACGTTCGACCTAAATCTTAGAGTGGACGACAATGCCAATATACATCTTGCTGATCTCACGTTACTGCGAATATTCAACCTCAATGCTGCGCAAACCGGCTTACCTTACGACACCGGATACGCATGGAAGCTTGCGACTGGATATCGAGAGATGAACCTAAGCGGCGAGACAGGCGCGTTTTACGTTGATGGTTTAGTGGGGAAAAGTACGCAAATTATACAAGATTTTGCCTTGTACGGCGGCCTTTCAGGCACGCTAACAAGCAAAGACAACCTTGGTGGCTACCTTGGAGTAGGTGCTGAGATTGGTGGCGTGACAACAGTCACACCACAATATGCTATGTCCTTTAGCGTGGGACATCAGAGGTATGTAAACGCTTTTGATAAAAGCCGGACCTATGCAACGTGGGAACAACGGTTTACGAATGAACAAACATTCGATTTCAGAACGTTATTACGCTATGACGATGCGTTTGAATTTTCAATCGCATGGTCACACTACTTTTAAAGTGAAAATAATAAATCTAAAAAAATGGAGTTAAAACAATGAAAAAGATTGCATCTATTGCAGTAGCTGTTGCGGCGTTATCTTCTAACGCATTTGCTCAAGATAGCGTTGAAGCGGTTAACCCGTGGAAACACTGTGGTATTGGCGCGGCTATCTTTGACGACAACGGTACTGCAGCTGCACTTTCTAACATCATTTGGGACTTGGGTACTACAGCTATTACATCAAAAGTGTCTTCTGAAGACTCTTGTTCTGGCAAGCGCACTAAAGTTGCAATGTTCATTCAAGACAACTTTGACGCAGTACTAGAGCAAACTGCTATGGGTGAAGGCGAGCACGTAAATGCAATGCTAGACATCCTTGAAGTAGCGAACGAGAAAAAAGCTGCTGTAGTAGCTGCGGTTCGTGGTTCAGTAAATGCTGAGACGCAACCAGAAGCGTATTACAACGCAGTTATCGCTGCTATCTAATACATAGAGCGCAAACAAAAATGCCGCTTAGTCTTTAAGACTTAGCGGCATTTTTTATAGTTTAGTTTCGCTTACAGGCTAATGGCTACTGACAAGATATTTCAGCCTCATTGGCCATATCAGGCGTAAATTGGATATCAGCCACACTCAAGCTTGCCTTTCCGGCGCTGCCTAACTCGAATGGCACTACAAGCCCTGTAAAATCGATACCTTCTTCAACAAAGCACTGCAAATCGATGCTTAATGTTGACCATGTATCACGTGGTAAAGCCTTTAGTTGCTCACTAATATCGATATTAGTAGAACAACTACCTGCTGCATCACCTTCGCCTTCGCAGTTCATCGTAAGATTCACTGGCGAATTTATCTCAGAGTGACGGTTTACACTGAATGTGAGCGCCGCATTATTGAGTAATTGCGCACTGAGATCTTCACGGAAGAAACTCTTGCTCGCAAAGCGCATTGCACCATACGCACTGCCATCAAAACTCACTTTACGGGCATCCTCTTGAACTTCTTTATCCACTGTGCGATAGCTCACAGCGCCAACGGTATGCGTGCTCGCATTCACTGACAAAGACTCATCACCAGAGTATAGCCATAACACCCAAGGCGCCTGCACCGAGCCATTTAGAATTGCCATAGGCGCTTCATTCTCACTGCTTACTTCAACCTTGGTGTTAAGTGAATCACCCAGCACATCTTCATCACTCAATGTCAGACCAAAGCCATAAGGTAGCAGTGGCGCGTAATCGTCATCACCTACATTCACAATTTGTTGCGGTGTTGCAGGCCATGAAAACGGTAACTTTCCTTTAAAATCTTGCTTGCCAAAAAGAACGTCAGCAACTGCTGCACCTTCAGAACCTGGTAACCACGCAGCAACAAATGCATCTGATGCATTTAACTCAGCGTTAACCCACATAGGACGACCGCTTATAAAAACAGAAACGACAGGAATACCTTGTCCTTTCAATTTATTAAGTAGTGCGAGGTCGCGCTTGTTACCGTACTGATAAATCAGTGTTTCTCTGTCGCCGTGCCCTTCTGCATAAGGCTCTTCACCAAATACAACAATAGCGACATCGGGTTTCGCATCAAATTCACCATCCACCGATAATACCGCTTCACCGCCTGCTTGCTCAGCGTACTGTTTAATACCATCGAAAATAGACGTACCACCAGGGAAGTCATCATTGGTGTTGTTAGTACCTTGCCAGGTAATTGACCAACCACCTGATTGCTTACCAATATTATCAGCGGCGTCACCAGCGACTAAAATACGCTTTGCGCCATCAAGCGGTAACGTCTTTGCTTTGTTTTTAAGCAACACTAAGGATTCTCTTACCGCTTGCTTCGCCACATCTCTATGGCTGTCTTTCCCGATAAGAGAGCGGTCACCTGATAAAGGCCTGTTGGCTGGGCTTGGTTTTTCAAATAACCCAGCACGCACTTTTACGCGTAAGATACGACGAACAGCATCATCAATTCGCGACATCGCGATAGTGCCATCTTTAACTTGAGCGAGGGTATTTTCATACAGTGCTTTCCAATCATTCGGCACCATAAAGATATCCAAGCCGGCATTTATGGCTTGTGCACAGTCTTCGTTATTGCATCCTGCCACTTGGCCATGGCCATTCCAGTCGCCCACAACAAACCCATCAAACCCCATTTGCTCTTTCAATACATTAGTTAGCAAGTACTTATGACCGTGAAGCTTTTCGCCGTGCCAACTGTTAAATGAGGCCATAACAGACTGCGCACCTGCAGTGAGACCACCTACATAACCTTGCGCATGAATATCAAAGAGTTCTTGTTCAGTCGCGATGTTGTCGCCTTGGTCATCGCCAGCAACCGTACCACCGTCACCGACAAAATGTTTAACAGTGCTAATTACGCGTTGGTCGCTTAAGAAGTCTTTATCAGCTGCCCCTTGCAAGCCTTTTACAACAGAGGCAGCATAGGCACGTACAATGGCGGGGTCTTCTGAATAACTTTCATAAGTGCGCCCCCATCTATCATCACGCACAACAGCCACCGTAGGGGCGAATACCCAATCAATACCGGTTGCCATTACCTCTTTCGCTGTAATATGCGCAATCTGTTCCATCAATTCTGGGTTGTTTGCTGCTCCAAGCCCAATGTTGTGGGGAAACAGTGTGGCACCGATCACGTTATTATGACCGTGTACCGCATCTGTTCCCCACATGGTGGGAATCGTTGAACCATCTAAACTATCGTCTACCGAAGCCTGATAAAGCGCTTCTGCTAAAGCTACCCAGTCATCAGGCGTGGCATGTTTGTCATTATTAGGAAATGCGCCACCGCCGTTTAGGTACGACCCGAAGCCATACTTACGCATATCTTCCACGGTGATATTGCGAATTTCTGGCTGAATCATTTGAGCAATTTTTTGCTCTAATGTCATAGACGCCATGATGTCTGACACCTTCGCCTCAACACTTGCATCAGGCTTTACTTCTATATCAAGCTTTGGCCATATGGCAGCAGCATTTTCTGCAGCTTGAGATGGCGATGTATCACTGGCGGCTTCTTGTTGAGGTATTGAGCTACTCTGACTCTCAGGTGATGAACACGCACTAAGCATTGTGCCCGTTATCGCGCCTATTAGCGCCGTCGTAACAATGTTGGCGAGTTTTGTTTTTCGCATTGTTATTCCTTAATCGAGTTAGTTTGTGATACACGGCTGCCCACAAGACCATAGTAAGCAATGTACAAGTAACAAGAAGCCGGTAGTAAGAAAGACAGTGTTACCCCAATACTGTCAGCAAGCATCCCTTGTAAAAGTGGGACAATTGCACCGCCAACAATTGCCAAGCAGAGAATGCCTGAGCCTTGTGGTGTGTCTTTACCTAGCTGCTGAAGCGCCAAGCTAAAGATGGTTGGGAACATAATTGAGTTAAACAGTCCAACAGCAAGCACACTGTAAAGTGCCATATCGCCTGTGGTCGATATTGAAATCAAAATCAGCACAATGGCAAAGAATGCATTAAAGGCTAGCACTAAACCGCCAGACACCTTTTGCATAACAAGGGCACCAATGAAGCGACCTACCATGGCACCGCCCCAGTAATAGGCAAGCAATTTAGACGCTTTCGCTTCTGTTAAATTCGCTACACTCGGGCTGGCCAGATAGTTTACGAGCATGCTGCCGATGGCAACTTCAGCGCCGACGTACATGAAAATACCTACTGCCCCAAGCACTAGGTGTTTATGTTGCCATGCGCCACCCTTAAAAATGCCTGCATTCGCGCTGGTATGGTTGAGTGTTGGCAACTTTAAAAACAAAAAGACAAGAGCAAGTAACAACAGTGCTGCAGCAAGAATAAGGTAAGGGACCTGAACATCAGAAGCTGAGGCGGTTGCCATACTATGTTCACCAGTTGCACCGTACATAAGATATGAGCCAAAGAAAGGCGCAACCGTGGTGCCTAATGAGTTAAACGCTTGTGTCATTGTCAAACGCGATGACGCTGTTTTAGAATCCCCAAGCGCCGTCACGTAAGGATTAGCCGACACTTGCAAAATAGTGATCCCAGATGCGAGTACAAACAGGGCAAGAAGGAAGATACTGTATACTTGACTGGCGGCGGCGGGGAAAAACAATACACACCCCAAACATGCGATGCCGAGTCCAAGCACGATGCCTTTTTGGTAACCTATTCGAGAAACCACCATACCTGCAGGCAAAGACACAATAAAATACGCACTGAAAAAGCAAAACTGAATAAGCATTGCTTGTGTAAATGTAAGGTTAAATGCGCCTTTTAAGTAAGGAATTAGGATGTCGTTCAGACATGTAATAAACCCCCACATAAAGAACAGTGTAGTAAGTGAGATAAGCGCAAAGCGGTATCCCCCCTTCTCTTCGGCTTGATAAGCAGTTGTCGTATTCGGTTGCGCTGGTGTTTCCACGAGTAACCTCTATTGCTATTTTTTTAATTAATGATAAATTTACATTTGAAAGCGCTTACATCATAATGCGAATAACTTTGTAAGCGCTTACATTTATCGAATAATTACACGAAGTGTTGCCGAATTCAATGTAAAAATCATGTTATTTCGATAAACCTAGTTGCTTTGCGAATTTGAAATGTTTGTTAATTGCAGGACAGTAGAACGATGCACAAAATTACCCTCCCCGCTAATTCCTTGATGTTATCCAAGGATTTTGTATACGGAGTAGCGACATCTAGCTTTCAAATTGAAGGCGACCGGAAAGGCCGACTTGACTGCATTTGGGATACATTTTGTTCACAACCGGGTACTATCGAAGACGGAAGTAATGGCGATATAGCCTGTAAACATGTTGAATACTACTTACAAGATGTTGAACTAATTTCATCTCTTGGCGTTGATGCGTACCGCCTATCTATTTCATGGCCACGAGTAATGAACGAAGATGGCAGCGTCAACGAACTGGGCATGCGTTTTTACATCAACCTTGTTGATGTGCTATTGCAACGAAAAATGAAGGTATTTGTTACCCTCTACCATTGGGACTTACCGCAACATCTTGAAGATAAAGGTGGCTGGCTAAATCGAGACACTGCCTACGCATTTCAGCGCTACGCCGCCGCTGTCGCCAATGCACTAGGTGATAAAGTGCATGCCTATGCCACACTTAATGAGCCATTTTGCTCAGCTTATTTAGGCTATGAGACAGGTATACATGCACCTGGGAAAACAGGCGTTGGCAATGGCCGAAAAGCAGCACATCACTTATTGCTAGCCCATGGTTTAGCACTACAAGAACTTCGTCAATTATGCCCTAACAGTCAGCACGGTATCGTACTCAATTTTAGTACCTGTCATGCCAACACAGATACAGAGCAAGACAAGCAGGCGGCTAAGTGGGCTGATGAATATCACAATCAGTGGTACCTAAAACCGTTAATGGACGCGTGTTACCCCAGCGTTATAGAAAAGCTCAGCAATGAAGAGCGTCCCGATATTCTTGAGGGCGACATGGAGATTATTTCCCAGCCTATCGATTATTTGGGCATTAATTTTTATACCCGCACCGTTTATGAAGCCAATGAGAAAAATTGGTTTAACGTCGTTCCGCCTGTTGATACACCGTTGACGGCTATGGGTTGGGAAATTACACCTGACGCTTTCACTGAACTCTTGGTGGATTTGCACAACGAATACACACTACCTCCCATTTACATCACTGAAAATGGGGCGGCAATGAACGATGAGTTAATTGATGGCGAAGTTAAAGACGATGATCGTACAGAATACTTCCATACCCACCTTAACGCGGTTAATGAAGCCATTGAGCAGGGTGTGGATATTAAAGGGTACTTCGCATGGAGCCTGATGGACAATTTCGAGTGGGCGCTGGGATACTCCAAACGTTTTGGCATTGTTCACGTTGACTATGAAACGCAAAAAAGAACGATAAAGCAAAGTGGTAATGCCTACGCAGAACTGGTTAAGAGCAGAATTAATAGGTACATTAGCGGTATAAAATAAGGAACAATACCGAAGAGTATGGCAACAATTTACGAAGTATCTGAAGCGGCTGGCGTATCACTTGCTACCGTTTCTCGCGTTATGAACGGAAACGCTAAAGTTAGTGATCGCACGCGAAAAAAAGTTGAAGACGCTATGATTTCATTGGGATATCAGCCCAATGCGATTGCGCAATCTCTCGCCTCTAACCGCACCAATAGCGTTGGTTTATTGGTGTCTGAGCTGCACGGCTCTTATTTTGGTGACTTAATGAGTACCGTTGAGCAAGTACTTAAGCAAAATGGTAAGCACGTTATCATTACCGCAGGTCATACCGATGAAAAACGTGAGCATGACGCTATAGAGTTTCTTAAAAGCCGCCGATGTGACGCGCTTATTTTACATGCAGAGGCTGTCTCTGATGAATATCTTCAAAAACTCGTTAGTGAAAAGTTACCCGTTGTCATAATTAACCGTAAAGTCGATAAGCTTGATGAGAACTGCTTTGTTGTAGATAACGAACAAGGTGGGTATCTGGCTACGCAAGCTGCTCTCGAACAAGGTCATAAGAATATTGGTTACATCAGTGGCCCCTTATTTAAAAAGGATGCCAACGACCGATTACTCGGTCACAAACGCGCGCTGAAAGAAGCAGGCATAGCGTTTAATGAAAACGCCTTATTTGAAGGCGATTTTCATGAATCATCAGGTCAAGAAGGGATGCATCACATGCTAGCGCAATTCAAGGACATGACAGCCTTGGTGTGTGCAAATGATGAAATGGCTTCTGGCGCGATGACCGCGGCAAGAGAAGCCGGTTTTGATATTCCAACACAACTTTCAATTGTTGGATTCGATAACGTGCTGTTTTCCCGCTATCTTTATCCTAAGTTAACAACCATAAACAACCCCATTCACGCTATGGGCGAAATGGCTGCTCACTGGGTACTACAGCATGTTTACAACATTAAAAGTAGCCTACCTATCGAGCATTTATTTGAGCCTGAAATCGTGATGAGAGACACATTAGGCACACTATAAATGAATAAAGCGCTATCGCCGTCGTTGTATTACACCCTCATAGTCTCGTTGGGAGGCTTCATTTTTGGTTTTGATGCCAGTGTAATTTCAGGTGCGATAGGCTTTATTGACGCACAATTTTCATTAAGTGAATGGGAACAAGGCTTCGTGGTTAGCTCGCCTACACTCGGCGCACTATTTGCGATGCTATTTGCAGGGGCTGTAAGTGATGCCATAGGGCGGCGAAAAGCGCTGATCATTGTTGCAGCACTTTATCTTGTCTCATCGGTGTGCTCAGCCTTGGCACCAAATTACTTAACCTTAGTTTTTGCTCGCTTTATTGGCGGCATTGCGTTTTGCTCACTCATTATTGCCCCGGTTTATATTTCTGAGATTAGTTCTCCTGAAAATCGCGGTAAAATGGTATCAGTTAATCAACTTAATATCGTTTTCGGTTTTGCACTATCTTATTTCAGTAATTATTACTTCTTGCAGCTAAGTAGCAGTAACCTTGATTGGGTTGTCGCGCTGGGTATAGACACACAAACCTGGCGCTATATGTTGGGCCTTGAGGCCATTCCTGCGCTGCTGTGGTTGTGTTTACTGTTTACCGTACCGCGCAGTCCTCGCTGGTTAGTGATGAAAGGGTTTAAAGCCGAAGCGGAAAGTACCATTAAAACACTGTTTAGCCAGCACCAGGCTAGCGCACAACTGAGTGAAATTAAGTCGTCCTTAAAACAAAAAACATGGTCACTTAAAGAAAGACTAGGCTTTGTCACCGCAAAGAGCATGCGCTACCCCTTAATGGTTGGCGTCATACTGGCCATCGCACAACAAATTACCGGTATAAATGTTATTTTTTTCTACGCACCCACTATTTTTGAGCAAAGTGGCGTGGGAACCGATGCGGCTTTCATGCAAGCTGTGTGGATAGGCTTGGTTAACGTTGCCTTCACTATTGTCGCAATGCTTACGATCGACAGGTGGGGTAGAAAACCCCTGCTTATTATTGGATTGACTGGCGTTATTATCAGTATGTCCATTTGTGCCTACGGATTTAAACAAGCTACCTACCAACTAAACAATGAGGCCATCGCCGAAGTCAGTGAATTAGATGAATCATTATCAGTTTCGCTTTCAAGTATGGGCAATGAAGTGTTTCGCTCTGACGTTGCTTTTAAGAATGCGCTTAAAGCAACACTAAGTGAAGCACAGTACCAGGCTCACCAGAAAACACTCTTAAATGCGGCAATTTCGATGAATGCCCCCTTAGTGTTATTTGGCATCATTGCCTTTGTCGCCTCATTTGCCATGTC
Source organism: Alteromonas sp. McT4-15 (assembly GCF_020515205.1). Lineage (NCBI taxonomy): Bacteria > Pseudomonadati > Pseudomonadota > Gammaproteobacteria > Alteromonadales > Alteromonadaceae > Alteromonas > Alteromonas sp. McT4-15. The sequence continues at coordinate 292,667 of NZ_JAJALG010000001.1, read as the reverse complement.
ACTAGGGCCGGTTATGTGGGCCATGCTGGCAGAGATATTTCCCAATCAAGCCCGCGCCCTTGCCATCTCACTGGTTGGCGTAATAAATTCATTAACCAGCTTTTCAGTACAGCTAGTGTTTCCGTGGGAATTAGCAACACTGGGAGCCGCAATGACCTTTGCGATTTATGGTGCTTTTGCGGTGATCGGGTTGATATGTGTCGTTACGCTGTTTCCGGAAACCAAAGGGCGCTCTTTAGAGCAAATAGCACAAGAGCTAACACCACAGTCTAAGTCGTAATAGTTGCGTTTGTGCTGTCGGTCATCGTTAGCGTTTGCGCAATACACAACCTCTTAGGTAGTACATGAGATGCAACAATAACCAATGCATGTTGAGCGAAGGCATTAATTACACTACAAACTGCTTGTTGACTGATAGCATCTAGCCCTTCAAAGGGTTCATCAATAAGTAACACAGAGGGCTTTGCAAGCACGGCACGTCCTAGGGCTAAGCGCTTTCGCTCTCCACCTGATAGCGACCGGCCTGCTTTACCTACCCAAGTATTAAGTGCTAGAGATTCAAGCCCTAGATCGCAGAGGATTTGCTGCATGTCGCGTTTTGCGTATGAGACACCTGCTACATCTAGGTTCATTTGTATGCTTGCGGCAAGCACAATCGGTTCTTGCTCTACATATATCCAATTTGAGGGCACACCGTTTGGCAGACCAACACCGTCCACTTGCCTATGCCCTGTAGAAGGAAGCAAACCTGCAATCCCTTGAAGTAGCGTAGACTTTCCACATCCCGAGGGCCCCTTCAGTACAACTACGCCACTGGCTGGCAGTGTCGCTGAAGTAGGATTTACTTTTCTGCCTTTAACTTGCAGCGCATCAAGTATCAGGCTCTCACTTGGTGATTGGCGAGGCAAAATATGAATAGGCGACGTCGATAAGTGTTTAAGAGCTTTTTCGCTTTGCTTATATTGTGCGAACTTAGAAATCGCTAAAAATGAAGGGCTCACCCAATCTGGTGATGCCAGTAACACCATGGGAATGACTATGGCGATAGGTGCAAATGTCAGCACCGCACCTAGTGTTGTAGTAAGCTCAGAATTATTTGACGAGCTTGTCATTCCAATACCCGCAAACAGTGATACTACAGCAAGGTAAGCCACGCCTTGAAACCACCAACTCGTACGCAGTGCGAGCTTTTTTTGATCTAATGAGCATCTCCACAATGCGCTCGCAGTAGGATAGATTTCTGAGTCAGGTGTATAGCTGACACGTGAATAAAGGTGCCATATTGCACTGGCCTTTAAAAAGCTATTAGCGTTTTGCCTGAAGTGTGAAGATTGCTGTGTATGTTCATTTGCCAAACCGAGTGCTTTAAGTGCCTGAATCACCACTGCTATCAGCCACACAACAAAAACCACACAGAGGTAGAAAGCCCCAGGAACGCCCATAACAATTGCCACACTGCACAATAGTGTGAACACAATAGTGACACTTGAAAGTGGCGCTACCCATGCTATCCATTTACTGGCAAGCGCTTCCGTATGTTGTGCTAATGCTTCTGTCATCCCAACGCTGCTATTAAGGCGTTGATTGTGTAATTGCTTAAATAAGTTCAACCTAGTACTAGCAATGCGCGTGAGCAAGTCATTGTGTCCCACCCACATACTGCCATAGCCTGATGCTATGCGAAGTAAAGCCAGTGCGCGTATAACTACAGCAGGAATGACATAGTTAAAGCCTGGTAGCGCTACCGCGCTAATGGCAATAAACCAACTTGCGATCACTAGTAAAGTCACACCCGTCAACCCATGCAATAACGCCAAAATGAGGGTAATGTATGCTGGGCGACGTGTTTGAACATTAGGCATGACAGTCTTCCTCATTACTGACGGGCATAGCGCGCTCGACTTGGGCTTCCACATGGTCAGCTATTACCCCATTTTCCACTCGCCAACAGCCAGTAAACCAGTTTACCGGTAACACTTTATGCGACGCCCATACCAGTGTTCGCTCTTTCCCTAGTTCGTATATGAGTGATGCTAAGCGATGGTGTTGAGCATCAGGTAAATGCGCAGTTGGTTCATCAAGAAGCCAAACCTGATGGTTACGCAATAGTATTCTGGCTAACGCTAAACGCTGTGCCTCACCTCCAGACATACTGGGATACTCCGTCATTGGCGTGTCTAACCCATTGGGTAAGGTATACAGCCAAGTGGTAAGCTCAACTTGTTCTAGCACATTGCAAAGCTGACTGTCGTCAAAGTGCTCATCAAGACACAAATTTTCTCGTACAGTCCCCGCTAAAATTACGGGGTGTTGCGTTAGCCATGCCACTTGCGTTTTAAGTGTATGGGTTGCGGGCCGCTGTCCACTTAATGCTTCAAGTAGAATTGTTTTTCCGCTGCCAGAACGTCCATTGAGCAAGATTTTGTCACCCGCTTCTAGGACTAGTTTCGGGCAAGTGAGCAGACTTTTACCTTCATCTTTTGATTCGTTGGGCAGCGTTGAGTAACAAGAGTCAAAAATGCGCATATCGTGGGCTTCAAACCCGCTGAACGAGGTACTCTTAACCGCGTTGTTGTCACTCTTTGATTGGACATGAAATAAAGGGCGTAGATCATTGCATGCCGCTTCCGCTTGCGCTTTTTGGTGATAAACCTGTCCCAACTTTTTCATTTCGCTGAGTAAAAGCGGCACGACTAGCAGTATCCATAACCCCTGATGGAGTGATATTGACGGTCCAATCTGTAGCTCACCTAGCAAAGTAAAACCTATAAAAACAGCAACTAGTGCAACCGCAAGCGTGGCGAAAAAATCAAGGACGCTGGTAGAGAGAAACGCTACGCTCACTACTTTCATTGTTCGGCTGTTTAGATTATCGCTAGCGTTCGTTAAGAGCTCGGTTTGCTTATGATTGGCGTTAAAGCTACTTAGCATGGAAAGTGCACTTAACCTATCGGTAAACAGACTGCCCAAACGCTCTAGCGCTAAGAAATGTTTGCGATGTAACGCGGCAGCACCTTTACCGACAATAATCATAAACAAAGGCACCACGGGTAATGTCAGAAGCAGTCCCAGGCCTATTATCGGGTTTACCGCAAAAATAACACCAAGGGCCATTATTGGCACTATTAGCGCTACCCACTGCTGAACGCGATACTCCATTGCCCAGTCGGTAAATGCCTCCAGCTGATTATGCCACAACACTTGCCAAAAATAGGGGGATTGCGTGCGCACTATTGCATGTTGACGTTTCAAAAGAGTAGACAGCAGCAGTTGCTCTAACATACCTAGCAATACGAATTTGCGTTGTAAGAAAACATGATTAAATATGCCCTGCAACATCCACGCACTGCCAAGAGATAGTGCTAATAGTATAAGTACTTGTGACGACGCGGATGTACCTGTCACCACCCAGCTATGGGCTATAGCTGCAAAAAAATAGAAGCCAATAAGCAAAGAAAAAAGAGACAAGCACTTAATAAATACCAGGGTTATTAGCGATGCGCGCAGGCCAAGCTTATGCGCACTATCTAAATCCTTGCACCACGAATTAAGTACTTGCCTGTTGGGAAGCTTTTCTTTGCTCACTGCTATCTCGTTTAAGGGTTCTTTAACATTGAATGTCGACTCAATAACATCGAATTAGTCTTGTAAACCTCAGCGTTTTAGATGCTTTAGTTGAGTATTCATAAAAGGGTTTACGCCACTATTGCGCCATAAACCCCTTTATTGTCTAGTTATCAGTCGGCGTCTTCAGGTCTATCCAAGTTCTCTGTAGACTCCAACCACATTGCGTTGATGATGCCAAAAGAGCACGCTAGCAACACACCTAAAATCCAAGCGAAATACCACATGACTCTCTCCTTAATAAATAGTGTGCGACTGATCTAAATCTTCGTTCTTAATTCGACCACGCATGACATAAAAGCTATATGCGGTATAGCTAAGCACGATAGGCACAAAGATACAGGCCACAATGAACATAACATTTAACGTAAGGTGACTTGATGTGGCGTCCCATACCGTCAAGCTCGCTTGAGGCATAGTGATACTTGGCATCAAGAATGGAAACATCGAGAAACCTGCAGTTAAAATGACGCCTGCAATAAATAGCGCACTTGAGACAAACGCCATTCCAGCATTGCCTTTTTTAGAAAAGAAGGCGCACGCCAAGCCGCTCACAACACCAAGTACAGGAGCAATGATCATCAATGGATATTTAGAATAGTTGTTCATCCATGCACCGGCTTCAACCGCTACATCTTTTTTAAGCGGATTAGAGGTTGCCAGCGTGTCAACGGTTGAGGTAATGACGAAACCGTCTACACCGTAAGCTACCCATATACCGCCAACAACAAACAGTACAACACCAACCAAACTTAGCACCACCGATACGGCGCGAGCGCGAACCTCAATAAAGCCATCAGTTTTCATTTGCAGCCAGGTCGCACCATGGTTAAGCAAAATAGCAACTGACAGTAACCCGGTTAACAGCGCAAAGGGCGTAAGTAGGCCAAAGAACGAGCCCGTGTAGGTTGATTTAAGTGTAGTGTCTAACTCAAAAGGCACACCAAGTAGCAGATTTCCAAACGCAACACCAAAGATGAGCGACGGGATAATGCCACCCGCAAACAGCGCCCAGTCCCAAGCTTTACGCCACTGAGGGTTAGGTAATTTGCTGCGATAGTCAAAACCAATTGGGCGCATCCAAAGTGCAATTAACGTCAGTGCCAATGCCAAGTAAAAGCCCGAGAATGCTGTGGCGTAAATCATCGGCCATGCAGCAAAAATAGCTCCACCTGCGGTAATGAACCATACTTGATTTCCATCCCAGTGGGGCCCCACTGTATTAATCATCACACGGCGTTCTTTGTCGTTTTTGCCAATTAATGTCAGTAAAGCACCAACGCCCAGATCAAAGCCATCTGTAACAGCAAAACCGATAAGTAGCACACCTACCAAACACCACCAAATTACGCGTAGCAGTTCATAATCAATCATGCGTTTGCTCCTTGTCCGTCTTTACCAAGATAATTGTCATCAATCAGGTCAAGTTCGCTTTCAGTAGGGTTAACTGAGGGAGGAACCGGACCTTTTTTGGCAAACTTTTTCATCAGATAGAAGCCAATAATGAACATCACGGTGTAGAACGCTGAATAGGCTACTAGAGTAATCACGACGTCACTTACGGCTAAGTTAGAAACAGAAGCGTGCACTGGCAGTACCTCTGCAATAGACCAAGGCTGACGGCCATATTCTGCGACAAACCAACCAGCCTCACTGGCCACCCAAGGCAAGGGTAAGCTAAATAGTGATGCTTTTAGCAACCAACGTGGTTTGGTTATTCTGTGCTTAGTGCTGTAGTAGAACGCACATAAGAATAACGCTAGCATGATGAAACCTGATGCCACCATAAGACGGAAGCTCCAAAACAGTGGCGCTACCGGCGGAATGCTGTAATCCACAGCTTGTTTAAGTGCCGCATCAGTGGGATTTGCCACATCTGTGGTGAAAGGTTCAAGCAGCATGGCGTAGCCCAAGCTGTCTTTATGGGCTTCAAATGTGGCTCGCTCAGCTGCAGTGGCAGTGCCGTTGCGCACATCATCAAGTACTTCATACGCTTTAATGCCTTCAAGTATGCGCGCTTTGTTTTCTTCTTTGAGCGCCTTAATACCCTTTACTTCTTCTGTTAATGAGCGGGTTGCAATGATCCCCATTGCCCATGGAATTTGAAGCGCATAATCGGTTTTTTCTTCTTCGTCATTGGGAATACCAAAAACAGTAAACGGTGCGGGCGCTGGATGCGTATCGTATTCAGCCTCAACCGCTGCCAGTTTTACTTTTTGAACGTCACCCAATTCGTAACCGCTCTCATCACCCAACACAATAACGGATAAAGTTGCCGCTAAACCAAAGCTTGCTGCAATAGCGAACGAACGACGGGCAAAGGCGATATGTTTATGATTTAAGAGATAGTAACTTGAAATCGCCAACACAAAGATAGCGCCAGTGACATACCCTGCCGATACCGTATGTACAAATTTGACTTGGGCAACTGGGTTAAAAATGACCTCAGCAAAGCTTGTCATTTCCATACGCATGGCTTCAAAGTTAAACTCAGCGCCTACTGGGTATTGCATCCACCCGTTTGCAATTAAAATCCATAACGCAGAAAAGTTTGAACCAATAGCCACAAGCCAAGTGGTAGCTAAGTGTTTTTCCTTCGACATTTTGTCCCAGCCGAAGAAAAACAGACCAACAAACGTAGATTCTAGGAAGAATGCCATAAGACCTTCTATGGCAAGCGGTGCACCAAAAATATCGCCAACATAGTGAGAATAATATGACCAGTTCATACCAAACTGGAATTCCATGGTTAAGCCCGTAGCAACACCAATGGCAAAGTTAATACCAAACAGTTTTCCCCAAAATTGGGTCATCTGCTTGTAGACTTCCTTACCGGTCATTACATAAACCGATTCCATAATGGCCAGCAGGAAACTTAACCCCAACGTGAGGGGGACAAATATAAAGTGGAACATTGCGGTTAACGCAAATTGCCACCGCGATAGTTCTATTAACGTATCGCTCATGGGCGCTCTCCCTTGTATCTTAAAGGCGGCGTAAACGCCTGACAGTAAACAATAATATTCAAACCAACGGGAAACCTTGGCTAATACCAAACGCTTTATGCCAAGCGCATTGGGTTTGTAGAAAACACAAGGAATACCGGCAAACAGCAGAGATTTCTTACTGTGCGAGCAGAATTATTTCATGGCGAAAAGTTGTTCACTTTGATCCAACGCAAGAGAATGGCCCAATAGCTTTGCCATTTTTGACACCGCAACGACAAAAATGGCAAAAAAACAGGGAGCGTAAAATGATTACTGAGGGGAATAGGCAAGCGTAAATGCACCTCGTAACTCACCTAGAGTAAAACCCGTCGCTTGGTCATGGGGGTAGTGTTTATCTATGCGAGCTTTAACCGATGGCGCAACAATTTCACCGTGACAGGCCATACAAACTTGCTGTGTTGGTATAGCCCTCATGTAGCGAAATTCGCCCGTAATTTCATTGTATTGTGTCGCTTCCAGTGGCGCCGTAGCGGGTGCCTTCTCGTGCTGTTGCAACTGTTCGTTAAGTACTTGGGCAAATACTTTAAGCTGCTCACGCTCCCAGTCGTCGGGTGTGTTATTGGGGTTTCGGACTTTCAAGGCAGTGCGTCCAACTGTCCAACCGTTGTTACTCAAATCAAGTGCTATAGGCTCTGCCGCTAGGTGGCATTCATCAACCCCCGCTTCCAAACCACCACTTTTAATTGCCTGCTGCAAGCGATGTTTAAGTGCGCCTTCTAACGATGTGGTATTCGCTCTCGCTTCTTCTATTAGCGCCTTTTTTATTAACGCACTATCACTAGCTTTATCTATAATTTGCTGGGCGTGCAAATGTGTACCTAACAAACATAATGGCAGGGTCAGTGAAGCGAAAAGCATAAAACTATTAAAGTGTTTTCGATTTACTTTGTGTGTAAAAGCCATATTGGTTCCTTTCTCATTTAAATGCGCAACACTATTTTCTGAATACTTTTCTGCATGCGCTCTTAAGTTGCTATTTTCATTATTCTTTCTACTTTCTTAAACACGGTGTAACACTTTCTATGCCACTGTGATAATTTAATAAAGATTTTCTTATATACAGGAAAGCAGGATGAATATTTCCATCGTGCAAGCCATGATTGACGCAATCGATAAACCCGCCATTTTTATCAATCAGAGCTATATTATTGAAGCTGTTAATAAACCCTATCGCGACACTTACCCAGTGGATATAAAGCTTGGCTATAGCACTTGCTTCAGCGTTTCCCATCGCAACACAAAGCCTTGTGATCAATGCGGCGAGCAATGCCCCATAAAGGTCTGCCAAGATACTAAACGCCCCGCTAGCGTGGTACATGTTCACGCCACAAACGAGGGGCAAAGCTATTGCGACATTCTCATGCGCCCCATCTATGACAGCACGGGAAGCTTGCTGGGCTATCTCGAAGTATTAGACAAGCTATCATTTGCATCAAATCGTCCAGCACCAGGGAAGATGGTCGGCGAATCAAACGCATTTAAAATTATGCTTAACAAAATAAACCGTGCAGCCAGTGCAGCCAGTGCAGATATTGCCGTGTTGCTTCACGGTGAGACGGGGACGGGAAAAGAGCTCGTATCCCGGGCACTTCACGATACAAGCGCTCGGGCTGAAAAACCCTTTGTGGTTATTGAGTGCACAGGTTTAACAGACAGCCTGTTTGAGAGCGAATTATTCGGCTATGAAAAAGGCGCATTTACTGGCGCAACAACCAACAAAAAGGGGTTAGTAGATGCAGCAGAAGGCGGCACCTTGTTTTTTGACGAGATAGGTGATGTACCGCTAAGTATGCAAGTAAAGCTATTGCGTTTATTCGAGACCCAGACCTATCGTCCAGTCGGTAGCGTTAACGTAAAACAAGCTAACTTTCGTTTGGTATGCGCCACCCACAAAAACCTTAAGGAGATGGTGCAACAAGGTACGTTTAGACAAGACCTTTACTACCGCATCGCCGGCTTTCCCATTACGCTACCGGCATTACGTGAACGACAAGACGATATTGAACTACTTGCCAATCATATTCTAGCGGCGCTACCACAAACGCATCGGCCTCACACTAATCGCTTTCCTACTAAGCGATTCGACAAGGCAGCACTCGCAAAACTAAAATCGTACTCGTTCCCAGGAAATATTAGAGAGCTGAAAAACATCATAGAACAAGCGAGTTTACTGGCAGACGACAGTGTTATTTACGAAAAAGATTTGCCAGAACAACTTTTTGAAACACAACGCGCGTCAGATAGCGACGTAAGCCAACAAATACCAGATCGTTCACTACTGCTGACCCTTGAAGAACTAGAGTCACAGTATATCAGCGATGCCTATTACCAATACCAAGGCGATGTTGCGGGGCTTGCTAGCGCACTGGATGTAAGTGCTCGCACGCTCTATCGGAAATTGCAAAAGGCTGGTGTTAAGGTTAAAGCCCCATCTTTGAAGGGGCCTTTGTAAATGGCTTCGCAACACCTAATTTTTTAGCTGGTAATTTACTTTATGCTGACGCTATTATGAAAAAGCGCTAACTTTTTTGCGGGTATCAATGCTGACTCGATATACCATCACCACCGTACTTTGCCTTACTCTGCTTATGCAAAATGCATTGGCATTGGGCCTTGCCGCGTTTTCTATGCAGCAAGCGCAGGCTTTTACCGGTGACGATATCGAGCTGATATGTACTGGCAAAACCATGCGCTACATTTCGATAAGCGCCACAGAGCTTGAGGGTGAGTTTGTTTTTATCAGCCCGGAGCTACTCAAAGCCCCAGCACAAAGCGTAGATTGTACCAACGGTACCTTAGCCGACCTACCTCAATCAGACGACATCGACACGTCAGACTTGGCAAACATCGAAAGCATTCGCTATCAAGCGCTGGTTGCGCGTATTGCTCAGCAACCATACACTGCTTTTGCTTATGCTGCACCGCTTAGCCGTGCACCACCACGCTCATAACTTACCTCCAATACACATAAATACCTATCAACACTAATTGGATTTGTTATGAAAAAAACAGTTGTCGCGCTGGCGCTTGCTAGTGCACTTTCTTCGCCTGTGGGGGTCGCACAAACCCTACAACACGACAATAAAAACAGCACAGAAGTTATTACCGTTATTGGTTCACCTATTACCTTGAGTACTAGCGAGACTATTGCCTCGTTAACCAACAACCAGGCCGATTTTGGCGATCAGCTTGTTACACTTCCAGGGTTGAGTATTGCCCGCAATGGCCCGGTAACGGCGTTAATTCAATACCGTGGCATGTTTGGCCCCCGCGTGGGCGTGACTATAGACGGCGTAAATATCAACGGCGCAGGGCCCAATGCGATGGACTCGCCGCTGTCCCATGTATTGCCGGAGCCTGGCATGACAGCCACGTTATATCGCGGCATTACCCCGGTAAGCGCAGGTATAGAAACCATCGGAGGTCAGCTTCATATCCAGTCTGACGCACATAACCTGTTTAATTATGCCAATGTACCCAATGGCAATGAATTTCAAGGTAGTGTCAGCGCAAGCGTAGTGTCGCCGGGGAGTGGGCAGCAATATCAAGGCAGTGGATTATTTAATGCTGACAATGCATTTGTAAGCGCTGCATTTATCCATCAGCAGCGCGATGAGCGAGAGCCCGGAGATGGTATGTTGATACCCAATGCTCACTACCAACGCAACGGGGTAAAGCTGCGCGCAGGTTACGAGTGGGGTAAACACCAAGTTGATATTAGCTATCAGAACCTCAACACCAATGAAAGCGGTACTCCAGCGCTGGCAATGGATATCGCCTTTATTGACGCTGCGTGGTATCGGTTTGGCTATCGCTACAACCAGTCAGATGCGTCTTATTTGACGTTAAGTGTATTCGGTAATGACAATCAGCACACTATGGATAACTTTTCACAACGACCGCTGATGATGCCAGCGATGGCGCGCCAAAACGATACAGATTCGGTGGCCCAAGGTATAGATGTCACGTATGTGATGCCGTGGCAAGATGGCGAATTAACCCTTGGCACAAACCTTCTGCACAATAGAAATAACTCCATCATTACCAACCCTAATAATGCCGCGTTCTTTGTAAACAATTTCATCAATACCGAGCGTGATATCGCAAGTATTTTTGCTCAATGGAATAGAGATACAGAGCGTTACCTTACCACCCTTGGTACACGATTCACGCGGATAGACATGGACGCTGACCCTGTCAATTCAAACATGGTGATGATGAACAGTGCTATCGCTACATTGGTAGACAATTTTAACCAGTCATCACAAGATGAAACGTACAATATGCTGGATATCGCGGCGACGTTTCAATACCGCGTGAGTCGCAATACGCATATAGTGATCGGTGCGTCTCAGAAAAATCGCGCACCAACCTATTTTGAGCGTTATACCTGGCTACCATTGGGCATTACTGGCGGTATGGCAGACGGTTTCAATTACATTGGCAATCTTGATTTGGACAATGAAACCGCGCGCCAAATTGAATTGGGCATTGATGTACACACGGATAAATGGACATTCTCACCGCGTTTTTTCTATCAAGATGTTGAAAACTATATTACTGGTATGCCAAGTACGAATATGGCGGCCAATATGGTGTCGACCATGATGACAGGCATGGCACCTTTTCAGTGGACTAACACGGATGCCGTTATTAAAGGGATAGATGTTGAACTGCACGGTCAGCTTACCGAAAGCGTGAACGTTAATGCCGTTGCAAGCGTTCAGCACGGTAACCGAGATGATATTGACGACGCGCTATTTCGCATTGCACCTGAACAACTCATTACCACGGTGTCTTGGCAAACGTCGCTTGGCAACGCGCCGTTAACTATGCAGCTAATATCAGAGCTCTCAGGTCGCCAAAGCCATGTATCTGCGCTTCAAAACGAACAAATTACGGCGGGTTTTGGTCTTATTCACATTAATGCGTCATGGCAAATTCTGCCAGAGCTCGTTGTAACCACACGACTCAACAACGCCTTCGATAAATACTATGCACCGCATACCGCAGGCATAAATCGAATTATGGGAAGCGAACTCCCTCAGGGCGAGAGAGTGCCCGGCGCAGGTCGAGAATGGCAGCTTTCGATGCGTTATCAATTTTAACCGTCTTTGTGGCCTGTCTGTTACAGCAAGCTCGTTATCGCTTGAAAAATAAGACGGCAGGCCAGTAACGTCACCACAACTTTAAACGCCAACATAAATTTGTCAGCGGGCACGCGCTTGAGTACTTTAAGCCCAATAAATGTACCCATCGCGCCGCTGGCAATCATGGCGATAATAATGCCGCCCCACTGCACAAACGAAAAACCCACAAACGTGAACACAAAGGCCTTTAATCCGTGTTGAAATGTCATGCAGCTGGCGAAAGTGCCCGTGATCTGCATTTTGCTATAGTTATTTCTATGCACAAATGCCGCCACAAGAGGGCCTGTCGCGCCCACAAACATCGATACAAGTGTTGTAATAAGGCCAGCTAACGCTCTGCCTGCAGCAGACATTTCTTGCGCCTTAGGCTTGCTACCCCACACCAAAAACAAAATAAAGCCGGCAACCGCAAACTGAATAAACACCAAAGGCAATTGCACAACAATAAATGACGCCATCACAGCACCTATCAATGCGCCAATAGAGAAAAACTTCAGCATTTGCCAGTCAATAAACTTTAAAGTCATTAACGCTCTGTTTCCGTTCGAACCAAGCTGTACTAGTCCGTGCACCGGAATAAGTGCGCTGACAGGCATGGTCCCGGCCATAACGGCAAGTAACAAAACGCCGCCACCAATACCTAGTGTCGCGGTCATCAGCGATGTAAAAAAAGAAGTGAGAATAAGCAAGCAACTTGAAAAAGGTGTTAGTGCCCCTTCGGCGGTTATTAACGCAATCAGATATTCCATTTAACACCCTCTCAACAATTGTTACAGGCAAATGCGATTTGCATTATAAAAACTAATGCAAAATTACAATTTAACTCAATTGTGCAATCCTAATTTATGATTAAAATGCGCACAACTTTTGATTATTATTTGTTTAACACTACTTGTTTTAGGAATTGTCATGCTTAAATTTGTTGCGCCGTTACTTACTCTTGCTTTTGTCGCTTCTACTGCTAACGCTCTAGAGTTCGAACTAAGCGATAACTCTCAATTTACAAAGGCTTGCGTAGCTGCTGTAGAATCTAACAGCTCTCTAGAAGACGTACTTCGCGACAACAACATCCGCGCGCTAAGCAAAGACGAAGTACTTTGTAACGACACGCCCATTGCAGAGTTCGCTCGCACGTACAAAAAGCAAGAATCTAGCAATACAAATATTAATGCAATTTTCGAAAATACAAATGCATCTAGCGAAAGCAAACTATGCATTGCGGCAGCAACATCAAATACTGCATTTAATCAAACTAAGCGTCGTTTCCTTACTAAAGTAAACCCAAAGCAGGTTGTTTGTAACGGTATGGCATTGGCAAAGTTTGCTAAGCAATACAATAAGTCATTCAACGGCTAATAGTGTTTTAGCAAAAAAATACCTAAGGGCGCCACCAGGCGTCCTTTTTTTTGACCTTTTTCTGATCATTTCTTCCAGCCGTACCGTTTAAATAACGTTCGCACTACGCGGTGAAATATCATGCTCTCACCTTCAAAACCTTCGCACCATCTCAATAACGCGTTTAATGCACTTCTTGATAAGCAAAGTACCAAAGCTGCCAAACGGATTGCACGACAAGTACTCTTCAACAATGGTTTTACTGACAGCGATATTACTCAATGTTTAAAGCAGCGAACGCTGCAAGCAATGTTTATCTTCGAAGCCTAAAGGCAGTGACACTGCCGCCGTCATCTAATTACATTGCATGCAACATTAACGCGCTAAAAAGTTGACTTTGCTTACCCGTCGTTGAATACTCGAACTATCAAAACACAGGTAAATATAGTTATGCGCGATAGCGCCGTAAGTTCACTAGCAACACTTAACATTATTATTCTCGCTATTATTCCAAAATGGCGGGTCAGCTAGTGCGTAATTAAGAATTCCACGAAACCCGCCGCCAAGGCGGGTTTTTTTATGGCTCGAATTGGCGGAAAACAAAGAGACGACAGCCATGAACACTTCAATAACTCAGGTTTTGCATACCCTTCACCACGCAGTTAACAATGGTGACTACGATACACTGTCTAGTTGCTACGGTAGCCGTGCAAAAGTTGTTGCTACCCCATTAAGCCAGTTATCTGCTGACAATACTGAACACCATGATTGTGTAAGTGCTTTGCAGCAATTTCAGCAGAAGTTTATGCCAGAACACCTGGTTACCACGGGTGATGAAATAGTGATAGAGGCCGGCGATGTTGCCCTAGTCATCGCCAAATTGTATTTGGTGCCAAAATCTACACCTAACGCTCTACCTTGTGAGGGGAAAAAAGCACTGTATGTTATGCAAAAACAATTAACAGGTGAATGGCGCTGCGTTATCGACAACTTCTTCGGAACAGACTTAGTAGACTTTGCGTAAACCAATAATCTAATTTTTAGAACGATTGATGTATTTTTTGAACATTTTAAACACAACAAATAGAACCTAATATTTATCTCGAGGTTAACGAAGTACTTCAACACTTTTTACCAAGAGGAAAATACAATGTTCAATTTTAAGAAATCTGTAGCGGCACTTGTAACTGGCTTAACCCTTCTAGCACCTTCAGTACACGCGGGGGAGCCAGCCAAGAGCTTACTCACACCTGACAACCACACTGTTATTTTGATTGATCATCAGCCACAAATGGCTTTTGCAACTCGCTCTCATTCAATTGAAGACGTACGTAATAATGTGACTGGTCTGGCAAAATCAGCAAAGGCATTCAACGTGCCAACGATTTTAACGACTGTAGCTGAAAAGTCATTTAGCGGCCCATTGTTTCCAGAGTTAAAAGCTGTATTCCCAGAGCAACGTCCTATTGACCGTACCACGATGAATACATGGGAAGACAAACGTGTTACAGACAAAGTAAAACAATTTAAGAAAAATAAAATTGTTATTGCAGCACTTTGGACCGAAGTATGTGGCGTAGGCCCAGTATTATCGGCAATTGAAGAAGGTTACGAAGTGTACTTTGTTACAGATGCATCAGGTGGTGTATCGAAAGAAACTCATGACATGGCAGTTCAGCGCATGATTCAAGCAGGCGCACAACCTATCACATGGTTGCAGTATCTACTTGAACTACAACGTGACTGGGCTCGCACTGATACCTACGTTGACGTAACAAACATTGCTAAAGAGCATGCTGGCGGATACGGCTTAGGTCTTATCTACGCAACAGAAATGTTCAACGCGAAAGAAGGTCAGTAGGCCTTGTCAAACAGGTGAGCGGCTTTCGCTCACCTGATACGTACATCTAACTCATCCGAGGGGCTCGCCATGAAAACCTTATCGACTTTATCTTTAGCCACGCTGTTTGTACTTTCACCACTGTCATTTTCAAACGCTTACGCCAACTCAAATTCTACTGCGTACGACAAAGGCTACGCGCTTGCTCAATACTGTATGGGCTGTCACGGTGAAACGGGTATTTCACCAATAGAAAGCAATCCGAATTTAGCGGGTCAAAATAAAAAATATTTAGTTTATGCCTTAAAGGCATACAGAGATGGCACGCGTAAAGGTGGAATGGCCAGCATTATGCGCCCAAATGCATCGGGGTTAAGTGATGACGACATCGACGCCTTGGCCACCTATTTTTCATCCCAAAGTGGCAAAACTGCTACGCCCTAGTAACAGCCCGATACTTAAGGAACCTTTAATATGAATACTTTTACTAAGCGCTTTGCTGGTATAGCAAGTATCGCCAGCGTTGCCTTGGCATTGATAAGTCCAGGCATAATGGCTGCGCCAGAACTTGTCGTAGTTAACGCCAATATTACTGCAGCAGACACAAAACAATACCGTGCACTTAGTGTTGAGAATGGCGTATTTAGCGAATTCTCAAACCGTTCAGACTTACTATTATCGCAGGCAGATAACAACACCACTGTTATTGATGCCAAAGGAAAGCGCCTTATAGCAGGAATAAACGACTCTCACCTTCACGTGACGCGAGGTGGGCGCTTTTACAATCTAGAAACCCGCTGGGAAGGCATCACATCACTCAAGGCAGGGCTAGCTATGCTAAAAGCGCAGGCTGAACGCACGCCTAAAGGCCAGTGGGTTCGCGTAGTCGGCGGCTTCAGCCCGTACCAATTTGAAGAAAAACGTTTGCCAACACCACAGGAGCTAACAGCGATTGCGCCAGATACGCCTGTATTCGTTCTACACCTCTATTCCGGTGGTGTACTCAATCAAAAGGCACTAGAAGTACTTAACATTAACAAAGATACCAAAGCGCCTGAAGGCAGTGTGATAGAACGTGATGCAGCAGGTAACCCTACCGGTGTTTTACTTGCTCAGCCCAACCCGATGATTCTTTACAAGACTATTGCCGCACTACCTCAAATGACAACTGACCAGCAGCTTAATTCAAGCCGCCAGTTTTATCGTAAGCTGTTAAGCCTTGGCGTAACCAGCGTGATTGATGCGGGAGGCGGTGGCCACAACTTTCCCGATGATTACATTGCCAGCGAGACATTGGCGAAACAAGGTGAATTACCTATTCGAGTATCTAACTATCTGTTTCCGCAGGTTCCTGCTAAAGAAATGCTTAACTTTATGCAGTGGATGCATGCGTTTGAAGCTGATGAAAACCACCATTCACACCTTGAAAATGGCTATGTGATAGAGGGTGGTGGGGAACTTTTGACTTATAGAGCATCAGATTATGAAAACTTTCGCGCGCCAAGACCCGAACTTCCTGATGATGCGGAACATGCCCTTGAAGAAGTTATTCGTCTGCACCTGCTAGAGGGCTGGCCATTTCGCTTGCACGCGACTTATGATGAGTCGATTACTCGTATTTTGAATGTACTTGAGCATATTCATAACACGCAGCGCGTTGATAGCGTGCGCTGGATTATTGATCATGCCGAAACCGTGTCTGATACGAACCTAGCGCGAATTAAAAAACTGGGAGGCGCTATAGCAGTGCAAGGTCGCATGGCCTTTGCGGGTGAGGATTTTGTTTCGCGCTATGGCAAAGCCCAAGCCGCTCGTACGCCTCCCATTCAAGCGATGATAGACGCCGGAATTACCGTAGGGCTTGGCACTGACGGTACAAGGGTATCTAGTTTTAACCCTTGGGCGACCTACTATTGGGCGGTTACTGGAAAAACCGTAGGGGGTTTTGCATTAGGCAGTACACCTTTAGAAAGGCAAACCGCGCTTCAACTTTTTACATCGGGTAGTGCCGCACTTTCCCGCTGGTTCTGGCATCAACGTTAGGCCTCACCCACACATTGGACTTGCTACCATTAGTTATCTGATGGAAGGCAGTATGCTGCACCGTGACAGCTTGGGTACTATTCAAGAAATTCAGCCGGGCGATGTAAACTGGATGACCGCGGGCAAAGGAATTGTGCACTCTGAACATGAAACCATTGAGACCCGTGGTAGCGACCACGTATTAAACGGGCTTCAGTGTTGGATAGCACTACCTGAAGAAAAGGCGGATATGGAGCCCAGCTTTATTCACATTAATAAAGCGTAGCTGCCCTATATTCACAGAGAAAAGGTGCTTATGCGCTTGATAGCGGGTGAGGCTTACGGCTACACCTCACCAGTGAAAACCTATTCATCTATGTTCTATTTGGACGTTATCACCGAGGCAGGCGCGGCTATTGAGCGCCCTTGTGGCGACTCACAAACAGCCTGTTATGTCATTTCGGGGCGCGTCAAAATAGGCGAAAGCACATTTGAAGCGGGTTCATTTGTATTGCTTGATGATGAAAGTG
Source organism: Alteromonas sp. McT4-15 (assembly GCF_020515205.1). NCBI lineage: Bacteria > Pseudomonadati > Pseudomonadota > Gammaproteobacteria > Alteromonadales > Alteromonadaceae > Alteromonas > Alteromonas sp. McT4-15. Next base: position 275,158 of record NZ_JAJALG010000001.1, on the reverse strand, counting down.
AGATTGTAACGATAGAGAATAGTCGCTACTTTTTGTTAGGCGGCCAAAAGCTGGCAAAACAACCTATTTTAAAATGGAATTTCTTGGCCTATTCAAAAGAAAAGATTGCAGAGGCTGAGCAGCACTGGGCAAATGGACAGTTTCCAACAATACCGGGGGACGACCGCGAGTTTATACCTTTGCCATAACCCTCTCCAAAATTGCGTTAAGAGCTAAGAAAGAGCAGATATTCCCTGCTCTGTTTTGTGCTCATTTGGCTATTGTGCCATGTGCCATGTGACAAACACCTCCTTTATTATGTTATATTATAACGATACATAAATTAGGGAGATTACCTTGTCTAATTACACTTCTTCTGTCTTGCCCGATATCACACACGAGTCTTCTTCTTTTTCCAGCTCTCGGATTGACGCGGTTGGTATGCAAGGTATTGCACTTCCATTGACCATTCTCGATAGCAAAGGCACCGTTATTGCCAGTACAGCGAAGGCAAATGTAACGGTAAGTCTTGACGACCCTCATGCTAAGGGTATTCATATGTCGCGATTGTACAATTTACTGCAAGAACACCTTAGTAATAAGGTACTTGGCAACATACAACTGAGTGAGTTAATGGATGCGTTGGTATCGTCTCAGGCAGGGCTGAGTACATCTGCAACACTCTCTATGCAATTTACACTTACCGTATCAAGACCAGCTCTTATCAGTAAAACTGCGGGCTATCAGCATTATGATGCAGCACTTACATTAAAGAACGACGGGGGAAAAATTCGAACACAGCTATGTATCAGTATTCCCTATTCAAGTACTTGTCCTTGCTCGGCATCGCTATCGAGGCAAGCGCTGGCAGAAGCATTCCAGGCGCAGTTTGAAAATAAACCGCTTGATACAAATGTGGTAAGCGAATGGCTTGCGTCTAAACAGGCGAGCATTGCCACAGCGCATGCGCAGCGCTCTTTTGCACATATTACGCTAAACTTGATGGAGAGCACGATACCAGACTTTGTTGACATTATTGACCTAGCTGAAAATACGCTAGCGACACCGTTACAAACAGCGGTAAAACGGGAAGATGAGCAAGAATTCGCTAGACGAAATGCGCAAAACTTAATGTTTGTAGAAGATGCGGTAAGACGACTACATGATGCGCTGTCTACGTATTCTCACGCCACCTATTTTCATGTCAAAGTAGAACATCAAGAAAGTCTACATGCGCATGATGCTGTTGCAGAGATAAGCGGTGCGATTAATTCACACTAGTGCGCCCAATACAGCATTGATACAGCAGTCATACAACAGTGACAACTCATCAATTCAGTTAAGGAAACTACGTTGACGTTAACATCTTCACATTCAAATTTAGTACGCGCTGTGGTGGCAGCTGGCGTTGCAGCGACAATGACAGCATGTACAAGCACAACTTCGACTTCACTGCAGGGCCCTAAAGAAAGCCCTTCTCTTTCCACCGCTGTGGTTTATCAAACAGAAAGTAAAGAGTACCCATTGTTAAGTCAATTTGTATACGCACAAGCTATTGACGCGCTCCCAGCTCAATTTAATGCCACAGACGTAGTGGTAATGGATGTGGACGAAACGGTACTCGACAACAGTCAGTATCAGCGTGAACGAGAGTCACAAGGTTTGGGTTATTCGCCGTCAAGTTGGGAAGCGTGGGTAAAGCGCAAAGAAGCCTCGCTTGTGCCTGGTGTGGCTGAGTTTTTAAAAGAAGTCATCGCACGAGATGGTAAAGTCGCACTTATCACTAATAGAGACAAACGCCTAGACAGCTACACATGGGAAAACCTATTGGCGCAGTCGCTACCGTTAACGCCTCAAAACACCTGTGTGATGGGAAGAGTTCAGCGAGATAAGGACGTTGTTGGGCAAACAGGTATTGTGAACGACAAAGACTTACGTAGACAGCAGCTTACCAATGGCGAGGCAGTTTGCAGTATCGACGATGCTAACCGTGGGTGGCAGAAACCACATGCGATCATCATGCAAATAGGTGACAACATTGAAGACTTTGCCGGTGTTACCCAAGAGTCTGCGGACGTTAATGCACTTTCACCTCAAACGGGAACGTCACTGTTTATCTTACCCAATCCTATGTATGGTTCTTGGTAGCAATAACCGCATCGAAGGGCACTTCAAACGAAAGCGCCCTTCGAAAAACAATAGAATCTAATAAGGTAAGAAGTTAAATGCGTATTCTAATTTGGTTTGTTTAACATTTGCCGCGCCAAAATTAATCATGCCAATACGCGCCAACAATTTCTTTTCAAGCGCATCGTTGTTGAGTTCACTGCTAATAAGCGTGACATCCGACAAGCTACCATCTGGCTCTATAGTAAGGCTCACTGTTACCTTACCTTCAAGCGCAGGATCTTGACGCAGTGCACGACGATACAATGAATACACGGCACCTTTGTTGGCATCTAGTGTCTTGCGGATGAGCTCTATATCACGGTCGCCCACTATTAGGCTTTCTTGCACTATACGCTTGCTCGCAAGCGACGCGGCGCCCTCTTCAGGTGCAGAAAATTCGGTGGTTTTCCTGCCCGCTAATTCACCACGAGCTCCAATATTTTGACTGATTTCTGCGTTTTTCAGCCCACCACTCGTGGTGGTTGCGACCTCTTGACCAATCCGTTTGCGCGAGGATTGTTCTTGCTTACCCGCCCCTTCAATGGTTTGAGTATTGGCCATATTATTGACATTCATGTCGTTGCGCATGCTGGCAATGTCATCCGCAAAGGCAAGCAAACCGGTCTTTTTAGCATTTTCACGAGCTTGGGCGACCTTTTCTTCTTGGGTCACTTTTGGCACTGGTGGCGCGGGTTCTGGCTTAACCTTTTTGGGTTCAGGTTTAGGTTCTGGTTTGGGCTCTGGCGGCGTTTCAACGACTGGTGGTTTCTCTTTTACTATCGGTTCAGGCTCTACCACCGGTGGAGGGGGTGGTGTAACAGGCTTTAAAATTCTGGCCAACTGCGGGGGAATTGATTCTTTTTCTTCACGCGTTTGCTCTGGCAATTGTACCCACTGCACAACAAGCGCAAACATCAGGGTTAAACCTAAGCAAGTATAGGTAATCCGTGAAAACGTTTTGTTGTCATTGTCACTTGATGCCCAAGGTAATTGGGTTTGATAGTAGCTACTGCTCATACCTCACCCTCGCTACTAAGTAGTTGCTCAACAGCTAATGACACATCGGTATAACCTGCCTCGGCACAGGTGTACATCACCTTTTTAAGCACTGCATAAGGCACAGATCTGTCACCCATAATGGTAATCGCTTGGCCTGCGGCATCGCTTTGCTTCGCTGTTACTGCCTGTTGCATCACCGCACTTTTTTGACGTTTTTGGTTGTGATACTCAAGTTCTTTTGCCAGTGCTGAAATTGTATCTTGGTTATCTTGAAGTGCGCTGTCTACATCGGTCACTTTCTTCCCTTGCAACACAATAGCGTCGTTATTCACAAGTATTAACAAGGTTTCTTTCGCGGGCGTGTCGGATGTTGACTCTGGTAAGGTGACCGATTTATGGTTATCCAGCACCTGCACATCTGATGCATTTAGCATTAAAAAGAACACCAAAATTGTGAAGATATCCATTAGTGACACTAAGCTAAGCTTTGTTTGTTTTGAGTTGCGCTTATGATTGCGCGCCATACGTTTAGCTCGTACTGACTGCTTCATGGCGTCTCCCCTTGTGTCGCACTGTATTCAGGCTTTTTAGCCTGCGACCAGTCAATTTGTGCCATGTGCTCAGGTACTTCTGCAAATGACACCTCGGGAAAGAGCGCAGCATCAACCACAGAAGCGGCTACTACGTCTTTGTAAGAGCGTGTGCGCGATAACAGCGTGATCAAGGTTTGATAGTCAACGTTATCTGACACCATCAATGCAATGTCATCTTTTTGCGTATTCTTGGCCAGTAAGGTTTGCTTCAATTGCTTAAGAACTTGTTGTAACCCATCCCAGTCTTGCACTATCTCACCGGTATTTGCATCTTCCAATACCGGTAACTGCGACACTAGATATCCTGACGGAAAGTACACCGCACTACCTTGTGGAGTTACCACCACCTCAATGTGTTGTTGCTCAATGCTTTCCCCCTCACCAAGGGCACTCAGGCCCGGTAGTTTTAGCTCAACTACCGTAATTCGCGAGAAAACCATCATCATTAAGAGCACGGGAACCAGAACAATCATTAAGTTTAAGAATGACGTGATATCCAGTTCAGCATCCGCTTTTTCGAGGCGTTTACGTCTGCCTAACATAATCGATTACTCGTCAGATTGGCGGCTTCGTGGCGCTACCGAGCTTTTCGCCATTAGGGCATTCAGACACTTCACCCCAGCCATTTCCATGCTATCTACAATTTCTGTCGTTTTGGTTTGCAATACCGAATGAAAACCCAGTAAAGGAATTGCGGCAATAAGGCCAAATGCAGTGGTGTTCATCGCAACCGAGATACTTTGTGAAAGTAGGCTCGCCTTTTCGGAAGGGTCTGCGTTGGCAACCGCTGAGAACGCAGCAATAAGACCGATAATAGTACCTAGCAAGCCCAGCAATGTTGAGATATTCGCCAGCGTACCTAAATACGGTGTACGTTTTTCCAAGCGAGGAATCGTTTCCATCAGCCCTTCTTCCATCGCATATTCAATATCTTCACGACGTGGACTAACTTGAAGTCGCGCAATACCAGCGCCAATCACGCGGCTAATAGGCGCACTGTCTTGTTCGCCCATTCGGCGAATTTGATCGTATTTTTGTTGATGTAATAAAGGTTCTAACTCAGCAAAGGCGCGCTTATTGGTCCGTTTCGCTGATGATAAGAAGAAATACCGCTCTATTGCGATGGCTACGCCCATGGCAAGAACTACCGCAATGGGGAACATAAATGAACCGCCTTCTTGAAAGAAACGCACAATAACATCGAAGACCTGCATGATTTTTCCTCTTTAACAATTAACAGCGAAAATAGTGTTCGCTACATAGTGTTAGTTGTATCGCATTCTTGCGGTCTATAGGTTATCTGGGTCACCACATCGTTGGCAGAATTAATACCTAATGCGTTCTTACGGCGCTCTATTTTTGATTAGTAAGCGCTTGCTTACTAAATTGCTGAGAGAGCGCCATTTTGCGTAAAAACTGCGTTCTTTCAAGGGGTGTGGGAGTAGCTTGTTGTGGCTTCCAAGACAATGTGCCTTCTATATTGCGATGAGCGGGTAACTGCCAAGGTACAATACTTAATACCCTAGGCTGCTCTTTGTCACCGCGTATTGTTGCCTCAAGCCGCAAAGGCGCATCATCATTTTGCACTTCTTGTGCTTTCATTGGGGGAACATGACCAACGGTGGCAAGCACCATCATCAAAGCAACCAACTTTTGATATTTATTCATCGCTGCTTCCTCTCGCCGTGGCTGGAATTTGACGGTTAACATCCGCTATCCAGCGCTCGACTTGCTTAACCAAACGCATGTCCACCTGCTGGTCGGCTTGGGTGTCAGGGTAGCGTAACAATGCGTAGTAATTACCGTAATATTCAAGGGCAGACACCTTATCCCCCACATACAGATCAAGCAAGATACCTAGGTTATAATGTGCATTTTGATAGCCTGGCCAGGCCTTAATCGCATTCAAGTAGTACTGCTGTGCCTGCTGAAATTCGCCATTTTCTCGCGCTAATGTCCCAAGACGGTTTAGTGCATAATAGTTGTATTGGTTACGGTCAACAGCTTGGGTATAGTGTGCTATCGCCAAGTTGTTGTCGTCCAATGCGCGTGCGATATCACCAAGTAATACCCACACAGCAGATGGTGAAGATGAAGGCTGAGGTGAAGGCGTCGCGGTAGGATTAGCCTCAATAAGTCCTTCGGCAACCTGTGTAGCTTTGTCAAACTCTCCATCGCCAAAGTGGACAAGAGCAAGGTTGAAACGCGCCGCTTCTTCTTCAGAAAATACACGCTTGGTCGCGGTATAGTAGTTTTCAGAGCTACGTAACTGCTGTGCTAAATGTGCATCTTGCGATACCGCACTGGCGGTATTGTCGGTGGTGTTGACCACATCTTGGTTTACACCACTCGTTTCACCTAGTGATTGATGTTCATTCACCTGAATTTCAGAAGGTGTGCTTGTACAGCCACTCAAACTTAAGCCAATCACCACCGCTACAAGGCAACAAAAGGGGTTAATATGCTTCAACACTGAGTGCCTCCACTTTTTCTGTCTTGCGATAACGGTTTGGCATTAACGCTGAGAGCTCAGCAAAACTGGCCTTAACCCATTCATCATAAACCCCGTCCCAACTGCGTTTAGCGTTGACTTCATATACCTGCATAGCCTGTTCCTCGAAAGGGTAAGCTTGCTCTTCCAGTAGCAACTCATATTGTTCTAGTTCTAGCGCGTTTAAGTTGCTCGGGCGTTGTGAGGCCATTAAGTCGTTGGCAAGCTGACGGTATAACGCACCTAACTGATGATTTGCCACTGTTGCGTATTCTCTTACCTTGTATGACAGCACTTTATTGTGTGCTTCTACGGCTTGCGTTAACGCTTTTCGTTTTTTCGTCAAACTGGCTTTAAGCGGCTGGGTTAACTTTATGCGGTTAAACACGTATTTCGCATCTTCGGCAAACACCATGGCAGACATAGCGGCCAATGTTTGAGAACGCGGTGTTGCGTTGTCACCAGCACCATCATGTCCTTTAATTAGCTTATCAAGCCAAAAACGGCGCTTGGCATCCTCTCCACTTTGTTTATAGAACTCACTCATAATAAACCTCACCTCCATCACCGTATCAAAAGGTGCTGGGTAAGCATGCGCGTAGGTTCTATAAGCGGGTAGCGATGCCGCGCGATTACCCGCCAACTCAAAATACTCTGCCGCCTGCAATAGGGCTTCTCGTCCTGCATCGGTACTTTTGTTGCGCTCATATTGGTTATAAAGCACGTTGGCAGCGGCTTGCCATTGCTCGGTATTCTCGTACACGAACAACCGCTTCCCTTCAATTGTCGGTGTAAGTTCGTGTAAAGGAAAACGTTGCTCGAAGTCTTCAAGTAAGGCTTGCGCTTCATCAAAGCGTTCAAGCGTCATCAAGTAACTGGCTGCATCATATTGTGCATTAACGCGAATATCGATATTCGGTGTATTACGCATTAGCCTGGTTAAGTGAGTAACTGCTTGAGATAAATCATCTTGCCCTACAGCAGCTTCTGCCTGCTTGAACATGCTAATAGCATAGTTTCGAGTCAGCGTTTGTGTGAGCGCATCTTGTTTAGCGATACCCCATTTTTGGGTATCGGCAAGCAACATGGCATAGGCTGTTTCTGCCTCAACATAATGCTTCAACCCAAATAAACTATGGGCTTTCACTAAGAATGCGGATAGGCGCACTTGCTCATCAATACTGCCGGTGGTGCCACTAGGTGGGTTGAGTAACCAATCGCTATAGGACAGTGCTTGTTCAAATTGCGCTTCATCAAAGGTTTCTTGCATTAACGTTTGCACTACCGGTACTACTCGGCTATCGCGACTAAACGTTGCGATAAATCGTTGCTGACTTTGTCGCTGCTTTGCTTTTAACCCTTGCAATGACGTATTCGCTACTTCGTCTGAAAGCGTTTTTTCTGAAAGTGCCTTAAATGCAAGTAACGCGCTGTATGCACCATCACTGGCTTTCTCATGGTCACTGAATGTGTACGCGAACGCTTCATAGTGTGTGATAGCATTTTCATACTGCGCTGACTCAAAGTAACTCTCTGCTAGATTGAATTGCATTTGCGCAACAAGTTCATCGTCAGGGAACATATCAATAAAGGCAAGATAATAACCTTGAGCTTTGGCGTATGCGGCACTGGCCTCTTTGCGTAATGCATCCTCATTAAGGCCGCGCAATGTTGGTGTAAGCGTATGTCGTTTTGTGGGAGTGTTAAGTTGCTGCGCAAAACTGTGCTGTGTTTGCGCTAACTCTCTTAAATACTGATGAAGATAAGGTCTTGCATCCTGCTGTACATAATCTGGCAAGGTCGCATACTGACCTGTTGTGGCGCCAAAAGTGTCTACAAAGCCTGCTTTTGCATTTAGTACCTCACTGGGGAATTCACCCAGAATAAAGGCGTCTATGTGTTTAACATAAAAGGCTACAGCTTCAGGGTGTGCAGGAAAATGACTTGCAAAAGCGTGGTATGCCTCGGCGGCATCCAGGTAGCGATCATTATCTAAGTGCTGCTGCGCAAGTTCGTTGTAAACCAAATAGCTATGAGGTTGGTTACCTCGTACGTTATAGAAATCGACGATAGCTTCACCGTTACCGCGATAAGAAAACAGCGTCGCCATCATGCGTAAACTGTCTTTCACTAGTTTTTGCTGACCTTTAGACAGCTGTGCTGGAGCAGGTAACACGTGAGCAGGTAATACGGGAGCAGGTAACACGGAAGTTGATACCGCCTGTTTCTGCAGCGTTTCATCACTAAAGCTTGCCAATAGCATGCTATCAAATGAAGCTAGTGCCTTATCGTAGGCTTCCAATTTATAGTACGCCCACCCTTGCATATAGGCCGCCATAGCATAAAAGTTGTTGTTCTCACTGTTAGCGAGCACTTGTGCATAAGCATTGGCGGCTTTGGCATATTCTGCCTGACCATAGAAGGCCTCACCCTGCCTAAACCACGCTTCCGGCGCATGCTGTGATGCGGGGAAAAGCTCTAGCAACACGTTTAGCACAGCCACGCTTTTTTCGCGTTCGCCCTGCAAGTCATAGGCTCGCGATAACTGATAAAGCACGGCTTCTTTTGACGCTTCATCGGGGTACTTAACCAAGATGTTTTGATATGCGCTTATCGCATGTTGATAGGTGCCCCCCGAATTGCTGGCATCAATAGATACTTGGCGCTCTTCGGCTAATAGCATTTCTACATCAGCTAGTCGCAATTCAAGCTGCTGGGCAAGCCCTCTCTCTGAAAACTGCCCTACTAACTCTGCATAACCATCGCGAATTTCGCTTAATGCGGCGGGTTCAAGTTGCGTTTTTTCTACCACAATGCGTTTTATACCCAATGACGTTACTAAGGCATTTTGAGCACCTTTGGCTTGTTGGTTTTTATCAGTCAAAGAGGTGTACGCACAGCCCGTGATTAGCGTACTGGCAACAGCCATAGACAACAGGCGATGAACAGGCCTACTCACTTCTATTCTCCTCGTTCTCACCAACAATCGGCGCGTTGCTATCGCCATCTCGCAGCTGCACCATAGCAAGCTGGCTGAGCGCATATTGCTCAGCTAAATACGTTTTGCGCGCCTCAATTGCGGCTAACGCCTTATCGGTAAGGGAAACCTCAACATTCATAATAAGCTGCGATGTTGTTTCTAAGTGAGTGTCAATTCGCGCTTGCAGCGATTGAACGTTAGCGCGCTGTGCATTGGTGATATTAGGTGTGGCAAGTAAGGTAGAGAAGTTAAGCTGTGCACGCTTAGCATCATATAAACGCTCGGCCACTTCATCCAAGGCTTTTTTGTGTTGCCAACGCGCTTTGGGGTATTGCTCAGAAAGCTGCCATGCCAGTACGCCTTTTATACGCGCTAGACGTTCGCCGTAGGCCGGACGCACAGTGCGCTCTTTTGACACCCGCGCTAGGCGTTGCTCTGCATTTGATAACCGGTTAAGCCATGCTAATTGCTCTGCGTTAGCGAAGGTCGCTAACCCCGCCAGCCATATATCATTTGTACTCTCACCTACAGGCAGATTAGTGTGTTGCTCGGCAAGAGCAATGCGCTGCTCTAACGATGTAAACATCGCTTGTGCCTGCTCCAATTGCACTTCAGAGCGCTGAGATTGATGATTGGCAACGCGCGCTTTGTGAGTTTGCTCTCGCTCATCAAGTAACACATCAAACGTTGTTGTCAGGTTTCGCTGCGCTAGCAGTTGGCGCTGTATGTGATACAAAGACGTTAAATTTTCTAGCTGGTCTTGCCCTTGATTACCTGCATTAGTGGCTGTATCGGTAATTAGATCCATCAATAAATCTTTGTGTGAAGCAGGCCAAAGTGATTGCCAAGGTGTTGTAACAGATGCCCCGTGTGTAGATACGCCATTAACTTGATGTCGAGGAGCTTGATTGCTTGTACGCATCGTTTCAGCTTGGTCTATCTGTAACGTATTCACGCCCAATGCCACGCTCTGCCAATATCGTTCTTGTTCTATCTGTCTTGAAAGTAGTTCTAATTCATCAATAACAACCGTTAACTTGGCAAGGAGCAATTGCAATGTAGCGTAAGCTTGCACCTCACCACCTTGCTGGGCATAACCATACGCCAGCGCATGCGTTGCTTGCAGCGTGTAAAGATTGTTGTCTTGCTCAGACAAGAAGCTCCACACGCCCATGGCTAGGGGCCAGTCGCCAGATTGCGCCAAACCCCAGCCATAGTGCAGTAATGCCTCATCGCGAATAAGCGATTGTTCGCTACCCTTCTCTGATACTGTGCTTTGGGCAGTATCGGTTTGTTGAGCGCGCACGTCATTGGCATATATGTCAGTGTCGATAGCGTCAAACACGCCGAGTGCTTGTTCTTGTTCACCGAGCATCAATAAGGTTTGACCGCGCGCTAGTAGTACTTCATTAAGTAACGCGTGAGTCTCGTGTTTTGTCACACTCTCATCACGCTTATCTTGCCACCAATTTAACCATGAAAACCAACCGCTAGCGCTTATCTCGCGTTCAAGTTCCCCTGATAACGCATTGGCCAACTGCTTAAAGCGCTGATCTGCCAATGCGTAATCGCCGCGCTCAAAAGCACTCACCGCCTCGTTATAACCAAGGTACTGCCGCGCGATATGACTTTCAGGTAATACCGCAATAAAGCGTTCAATACCTGGGTGTGCAGCATTGGCTGTATTGTCGGTAGACATGGCTCCTTTAGTTAGTGCCATAGACGCCTGCGCAGCCTCATAATTTAATTCGTACCACTGGGCTGGTGTCAGCAATTCATCAAGCTCGCTATCCGATGCTTCAAGGCTTGAAACAAACGCATTGTATGCATCTAGCCCAGCTTGCAAGCCGTTAGATGAACCATTAGAGCCAAGTGCTTGAGAAAAGTTAAGTCGGGCAAGCCAATACCACGCCAAAGGACGCTGCCCGTCTTGTAACGATTGAGCTTGTGAAAAGAGCTTTTGCTGTGCGAGATGCGGCATGCCAAAACCCAGTGCAACGCCGCCCTTTAGCAGACTTAACATATCAGCGTGTGTCGTCGCTGGATTGTTTTGCACAACACTGTTTTCGGCTTTTTGTTCCACCATCGCCATTTTACTGAGCGTGGTAAGCGCGTCATCAACGTAAAGCGAGTACACCACTTCACCCAATGCTACATCATGTCGTTTTTTTAGCGCTTGCTCGCTTACCGGGTCCTCATTAGACGATGCGTATTCATCCGCACTGTAGGCGGGTAATGTCATAAGCAAGCACACCAAAGCACACAATGCAGGCCATTGTCGTAAACGTAACATCACCGAGGCTGTGGTTGAATGGGTGAGCTGCTTCTTCATACTCGGCGCGACCTAAAGGACAGTAGCAGTGAATTCGGGCTGGTGTTTGGCACTTGAATCAGTAATTTTGAGCTCTACAGCCTGGGCATCATCATCTTTTTCAAATGCCAAAGTGACGGCTCGCTTGTACGGGCGATTTTCAGGTCCAATACCGATAAAAAAGGCCGTAAGTTGGTGGGCCCCTTGATTGACATTGCCCATATACAAACGCTGCACACCACCGCGTTTTAAGGCATTTACCTGACGCTCGGTATACAGATAATGTGTGGCAGTCTCGTCGTCAATAACAAGCTCTACCGCATCAAGCTGAAAATACACACCCACATCAAGCGACAAGTACACCGCAACTTGTGTACTTGACGGAAACAATAAATCTTCCTCAAGAATGAACAAATCTCGATTGAGATTAATCAGGGCTTTTTTAAGGTCTTCGATTTGCGTATTCAGTGGAACGTGTTGATCGTTATTTACCGATACACTTTCTGCTTTCGCTGCAAATGAAGCAAGGTTAAGAAAAATGGCTATCACAAGTGCAGCTATCATTGCGCAGTGCCTCGCACCTATTCGTGCGAAAATTGAGGGTTTAGAAGGCTTGGTTTTGGCTTTGTGGAACATTTTCGCTCCCTCCCTAATACCAAATTGACACATAAGCGCGTATCACGTTGGCAGAAAAGCCGAACAAGGCTTCTTCACCCACTTCACCACCCGCTGTTGCGTCGCGGAAATTGTCGTAGTCGAACTGCATGTAGTCGTATTCAAGGTTGAATGTGCTTTTTTCCACATAGCTGTCTGATGAGAATGCCCATTCATAGGTCACCCCGACACCTGCTGCAACGCCTGAATAGGTTGAGAGCTCTTTGTCTCTTGCCATGAATGTAAATTCGTCTGCACGATTAAAGATGTCTTGATAAAAATCGGCTTGATCTTGCTGGTACAAACGCACATGAGCATCAACGATCCACGCTTTGCCAAACGTATGTACATAACCCAGCTTAACGTTGGTTGCGCTAACGCCCCACGTGTCTGAGTAATAACGCACATCACCATAAATACTGGCGCGGTACGGCAAATAGTAATTGCCATTTAATGAAAAAGCGTTGCTGACCCGTGTATTGGGATACACTTCGGTAGTAAATGAAAAGCCTCTGGCACTGTCTGAATCAATGTAGCGAATAGCGCGATAAGGATTGTTTAAGTAACCTTCATCTGAAATATTCTCAGCATTAAAGCCAACAATCAGATTTTTGGTTACCACTTGCGTTAGACCAAACCCAAATTTCTGACGTGTAGCTTCTTCCAAGAAACTTTCGTCTCCGCGGCGGCGAATTTCATCCTCACCACGAGAATAACTTAAGGCTAAGGTAGTCAGGTCGCCAAAGAAGTCTTGACTAAAACTAAGGTGGTAAGAGTTTGCTTCAAAATCATTTTCACTGGAATTGGTGTAACTGACGTTCATCAAGGTTTTATTGTGCAGGAAGTCAGCACCTACTGTGGTTTCGGTACGCTCTTCGCGATATTCACTGGCTTGTGCGCGTACATCAATTGAGGCGCCAGAAATCGTATCAACGTAATAGTTAGCCGACAGCGACACTTTGTTGCCAATTTTTTTGCGCAACAGTACCGAAGGCCCATCAATCGTTACACCATCACCTGAATAACTGTGATACATCGCATCAGAGCGGTCTTGAGGTAGCACTGCCGAATATGCACAGGTAGTCACTAAACTTACGAACAGGACAGGCAGCGCAAGCATTCGCTGCCATATTTTAGCGTTAGTTGCAGCCACAACCGCCTCCTGCGCCACCATCAGCGCCTCGCGCGCCTTCACGTGCTTCAAATACGTGCTTGATATAGGCAGTCGCAATAGGGTTTCGGTTAACACTCATGATAGGGTCAGCAAGATGACTTCGCTCGTAAGGTTTTACCCACGGCTCTATGTCAGATAAGTGTTCCAGTGTGCTTACGCAACCGGTGCTCAGTAGTGTGCTACACAGCGCTAAGGCGCTCATCTGAATGGGCTTCTTCATTGCTATTCTCTCAACAATGACTTGATGGCTTTTTCGTAGTGCTTCTCATCGCCAGACTTGTAGCCTTTGTGAATAAGTCGCGTATTGCCATCCCTATCGATCATAACAGTGGTGGGCATCGCTGAAACATCGTATAGCTGGCTTACTTCACCCTCTGGGTCATAAAGCACTGGAAATGACACTTCTATATCTTTTAGCAGCACATTAGCTTTACTTGAATCGTCATCAACATTGACACCAAGCACGGTAACGCCCAAATCGGCATATTCCTGATACAGTGACTCAAAAGCGGGCAGTTCCTCGCGACAAGGGCCACACCACGACGCCCAGAAGTTCACTATAACGATATTGCCCACCTCTTCACTTAAGCGATGATTGGCACCGTCTCTACCTTTTAGCGTAAAGTCAGTTGCAGGTGTATTGAGTGCAGGTTCAGCCGCTCGCGTTGCCGTGGTTAAAGCCAGTCCCAGCAAGATAGTGACACAGGCGATTAAGCAAGAAATTGAGTCAAAGTGTTTTATTTTCATAGCATTCTACTCAGAAAAAGTAAGTCGCACCTAGGGTGTACTGAATGTTGTGAGTGTCTTTCTCTTCACCAATAATCTCACTGTTGAAGATACGATCGCGCACGTCTAAACGCAGTGCAAAGTAATCGGTAATAAGCACGCGATATCCCGCGCCCAAACTTAATGTAAATTGACTTTCGCCTCCAAAGTCGGTGCTACCGCCGCCTACAGTGACAAAAAAGTCGGTATTAAAAACCGTATTTTGAGTAACAAAGAGTTCACCATTAAAGTTGTAACCCACTGATAAGTCGTAATAACGGTATTCGCGTTCTTCTTCAGTGAGAAATGGCGCACCACCAGAGAGGATCTCAAAGCTTGTCTCGCCGGCATCAGCTTGTGCATACGTGGCTTCAACGAAGATATTCTCAGTAATGTGATAACCCAAACTGACACCAACAATCGATGAACTGGAGAAGTCTTCAATACTCACCTGACCTGCAAACACGCCAATTTCGACGTTTTCACTGTCAATGTCGGCTTCGCGTATATCGCGACGTTCAAGGTTTGGCTCGATAATGGGGCCTTGTTGTGCAACGGCACCAACTGATACCACTAAAGCGGTAAAGCTCATCAAAAGAAGACGGATAGACCTAACGTCCATAGATTCAACTCCTCAAATTCGTCACGCTCGGTTAATGCCGTTAAGCGTTTGTATTCCGCGCGAACTACAAAGTTGTTTTGTAGGTAATAACGCGCACCCACTCCTACTTCGAGGAGGTCGTTAGTTCTTGACTCAGCACCGCTTTGCACAAGCGTAGCGCTAGGTTCAGTTCGGATTTGTCCGGCACCTAGACTGAAGTAGGGCGATAAACGCCACTCTGGAAAGGTGTAATGTTGAACGCGAACAAGCCACATTCTGTTATCAGAGAAGTCACCTAGAGCTTGCGTGGCACTAATTTCAGCGGCGATGTTGTCGGTGAGCACCCATGCGGCACTGATGGACATAGCAGTTACATCTTTCAATTTGCCAGCGTGAACACCAAATTCCCATGTACGATGCTGATAGCCTTCAAAATTACTTTGCGCGATCAACACCTCTGCATTATCTAAATGCAGCGTGGCCGCAAGTGATGTTTTGGCAATCCAACCTTCTTTGCCATCAGACGTACGCACTTTGTACCACCCCGTATGCGATTTCAGCACGGTAATCACTTCATCTTTTTTGATGGCGTGAAAAATAGGAAAGGCTTGAGCGGGCCCTGTATGCATGTCGGCATAAGGCTCAACCACTTTCACAACAAGCTCGTCTGCTTTTGCATCACCACCTATCGCACACAAGCATGTCGAAATAAGTACTGTTAACACCGCTACAACCAATTTCATGTACTTAGTCCTGCGGCGCATCAAACGGATTGTTGTAGTATTGGGCACCTAGGTCTAACCATTCGGCCATTAACTTCAACTCAGCATCACTTAGCCAATTGGCGTGTGAGCCCGTTTCAAATAAAGTGAAAAACCGCTCGCTTGCCAAAGCACTTGACGCACGAGCAGAGGGAGCAACAGATACTGTCACCATGACAACAATAGGATTGCCTTCAGGGTCGAGGATCAATTCACCATCCTCGTCTCTTTCAAAAATAGGATTGCCGTTGCCATCGACAGCTTCTACAAGTCTATCTAGCAATACGCCGTCTACTAACTCAACTTCAGCATCGGTGAAAAGTAGTTCGCGATAGCCCGTAAGTTGGTCTGGATTATCAAGCGACACTTGGTTTGTTAAGTCGAGTTGCGCAGCGGGTACTTGGGTAACGCCGTCACTGTCTGTTGGCGTGTGACAGCTGATACACGTTGTATCACTTACAAGCATACCCGCATCATCAAAAGTGCGACGGTCAACCTCAAATAGTGGCTGTATATGGTCTGGGTAGTTAATCGTAATACGGCACAAGCTGGTCCAGTTTTGCGCGCAACTTTGCGAGATAGGAATAGCCGATTGCATATCGCCGTAAGCGTAAGCGAACGCATCAGAAAGAGGGGTATTTTGAGGGTTGCTCCATACATCTTCATAAAGAATGTCAGCCAACGGATACGTTGCCCCTAAAACGCGACTTTTCGTTTGCGCCATGGTTTCACCCATATCAGCAAATAATGCAGGGTTGGCACCAGGGTGAGCCACACCTGTCGACGGTGCGCCTAAGTTGATAGACGGGTACTCGGCATCAAGTCGCCCGTGCGGTAGCGTACTGTCTTGCGTATGACAGCCATTACAGGTTTTAACCTCACCGGGAACGAGTTGCACCCAATTGTCGTGGCGTGGCAAAACGCGCTTGCCTCTAACATCAAGAAACTCGAATGACAGAGGAATATTCGCAGGTAAATCAAGCAGAACCGAACCATCTGGTTCAACGGTCGAATAACCAATAATATCGCGCATCAACAAATTGCGAGATGGGCCAAAATCACTACGCTCTACATCAATAACTTCATCATCGGGAATAGATACACTTTTTACCACACGTACAAAGCGTACTGGGCGTTCACTGGCAGCGGTCAAACTCGGGTTAGCCATTACCTCTATACCACTTGGTGTTACATCATCACCTGCAAAGTCATAAACACTGCGAATATGAATACGGCCAAGCCCTTCGCTTGCCAGCGTATCATTGTAGTTTTCACCGGGGGTGTAATCAGCGGGAAACTCACGTTGCTCCATCGACACGAGCTCGGTATACGCAACACCCTCTTGTGGAGTCGCGATAACTTGCTGTGTATTGGTTTGTGGGTCGTACATCCATAGACCATATAGCAATGGTGCAGCTTCAATGTTTTCATTGGCAAGCAATGCGTCGCTGCACGGCAAAATAGTGCGCGTTTCGCCTTCCGCTACTTCTTGCTCTGGGTCGTAAACGCGGCACTGACTCCATGCAAATAACTGACGATTGCTGCCGTCAAATAACGGATAAAGCGCGCCTACATAACCGCCTGCAGAAATAGGGGCATGGGTATCAATATTGTCGAACAACGCGGCAGTTTGCCCCGGCTCAGAAAGGCTATCGCTAGAGGCGATTGGCGTGTTGCTATCAATATACTGTTGTACGTCTATACGATAGTAATTTCCGCCCAGTGTATCGCGGGTGTACTCACGAACAGCGGCCAACACGTCGCCATCAGGCGTAATGCGGCTTTGCACAAAATGGACATTATCTCCATTGAGTTCATGGCTGTGACGACCATACACAATTTCTAGTTCGCTACCGTCTGGGTTCATTTGATAAAGGTGCATACCTTTATCACCAGCGGCCTGATCCCAACGCGTAAATAGGATTTTACCGTTGGGCATCACTAACGGGTCGATATCGTGACTTTGGTTAAACGAAATCTGCGTAATGTCGCTGCCATTCGCATCCATTACATGCAGCACCGATGCTTCTACGTTTAGGCTTTCTTCCAATGCAGAGTACTGCGCTTTGCCTTCATCGATTAAAATGGCTTGGTTAGTGCGTTGTCTCGTAGAGCTAAATACAATGCGTCCATCAGGAAGATAGACAGGGCTAGTGTCTTCACCAGCTTCGGCCACAATGTCAGAAGCAATAACGCGGCGAAGCACGTCGGTGCTAATGTCGTATTCCCAAATGTTCCAAGTGGGCTGCTCATCCTCATCTGCCCCTTCAATTTCAGGTGCGCGCATGGCAAATAGCAGTTTAGTGCCGTCGTACGACACTTCAATATCTTTTACATCATATAGCGGCGCAGCATCTTGTGCTGTATCGCCATCGCTAAATGCGCGGTCTGTAATATTTATTTCAGCACTGCTAACCGCGGCGCGCGCTTTTATATAAAGTGCTGCACCTGGTACAAACTCGGCAGGGTTACGTAAATCGTTGACTACGCGCATGCCTTCTTCATCAATAGGCAGGGTACGTTTTACAAACGCGATGGGAACATCAACAACAACAGGGTCGGGCTCTTCGTTACTTTGAGAAACCACAGATTCACCACACGCACTCACTAAAGTAGCACTTAGCAGTAATGCTACTGCACGAAGGGCTGACTTTTTCGTCGAGCTGTGTAGTGAATTAAATACCATTGTCATCATACCTCAGAGTAAAAATGGCGCGATAAAGGGTTTTAAGCCATATCAGCATTTCACTGAGAGCAAAATGTCACAAGACTGTAGGTTATATAAGGGGATGCGTTTTCATACCTGACATAACAGACACAGAAACGACTTACTTTTAATTTTTGGTGCAATAACGACAACAGACTGAAAAAAGTCGATGGTATGGGTGTGACAGTACGCGGCTACTCATTGCTGCGGGCTAACCCCAAACAGTAGACAAGAAAAGAAGCCGGTACTTTATCCAAGTTTCAGAGACTTAGCGCAGTTTGTGGTTTTTTTAATGTTGTCACCTAAAGGTTTGCTTTTCACTACTTATCAACCGCGACACTTTACACTTAGTTATAAGTTTTAAGACCTATAACATTTTATGAGTATTTAACTGTAACGGTGCGATTGGTTTCATTTGTAATACTGCGAATGACAGGATCACAGACCGTGCGAAATTTTCTCAGCCTTTTTTCCCCGTTACCCAATTTATTATTATCCACCGCTTGGCCAACAGGTTCGTTAAGGCCTCGCCCTTTACAGTTCGGTATCAAACACACCCTTCGGGGGTTAGGGCTTTCTGCTGCACTTTCTACTGCACTTTGCGCTAATGCAAACGCAGGTGCGCGAGAACAAGCTGCACGTATGCACGAACGCCTTGTCGGCGTGCCTGCCTCTGAAACTGTGCTTAATACTATGCAAAGCCATATCGAAGCTGGAGATGCCCGAAGTGCAGCATACCTTGCGATGGAAAATCCCGCTTTTTACAACGTGACGGTGAAAACGTGGGTAGCGCCCTGGACCAATGAAGCGTTCGATAAATTTGAGCCTCTCAATGATTACATGGCAACAGTAATCGGCATGGTGAGGGACGATGTTGATTTTCGCGAAGTATTGAGCGGTGACATTTTATACGTCGGCTCACCCACATTGGGGTTACCACCTTATAGCACGAGCAATAACGATCATTATTTGGCTATAGAAGACGCCGTAACCGATTTACATGCACACCTTGTGAGTACCACACAATCGGCAACAACCGGCCTACCCGCAGAGGCTACCGCAGGTGTTATGACTACCCGTGCAGCCGCGAAAGCCTTTTTCAAGGATGGTACTAATCGTGCCATGTTTCGTTTCACCCTAATGAACCATATGTGTACCGACTTAGAAGAGGTTGCCGATATAACCCGTGCACCAGATCGCATTCGACAAGACGTAAGCAGAAGCCCGGGTGGCGATAGTAGGTTATTCCACAACAACTGCGTAAGTTGTCACTCTGGTATGGATCCTCTTGCCCAAGCGTTTGCTTACTACAACTATCAATACGATGTAGACAACGACCCAGACGGCGAACGCGGCGCGCTGCAGTACAACGCTCAAGGTCAAACAGATCCTGTCACGGGTACTCGTGTTCAAGAGAAGTATCGCATTAACAGCAACAACTTTATTCACGGCTTTGTGACACTTGATGACGGTTGGGACAACTACTGGCGGGAAGGCCCCAACTTTAATCTTGGTTGGTCAAACGCCCTGCCGGGTTCTGGGAACGGTGCTAAATCGATGGGACAAGAACTGGCGAATAGCCAGCAATTCGCAAAATGCCAAGTTACAAAAGTGTTTGAAGAAGTGTGCCTTCGCAAACCTCAAGACAGCGACGATCGCACTCAGATTAGCGCTATGCAATCTCAATTTGCAGCGTCTGGCTATCAAATGAAGTCTGTGTTTGCTGATGCGGCAAACTACTGCAAAGGAGAATAATTGTGGCGCACTTTCTCTTCAACCATAACGGTCTTCGCGCCGTTGCTATAGGAACGTTGGTAACAGCATTAGGTGCATGTGGAGGCAGCGATGTAGAGGTACAATCTACACCGTTACCGCCCCCTACCGAGCAGCCAGTTGTGAATTACACAGGGCCTGCTGCGAGTACCGATGACGTCGCCAATTTCAAACGCGCATTATGGGATAATATTGCCACGGCCGACCGCTGCGGCGCGTGTCATACCCAAGGGGTACAAACGCCCACCTTCGCGCGTAACGATGATATTAATTTAGCCTATGCCGATACAGGAGCTTTGGTAAATTTAGCACAACCAAGTGAGTCACGGCTTGTTACCAAAGTTGCTGGCGGCCACAACTGCTGGCTCACCAGCGACAGCGCTTGCGCCGACATCATGACGACATGGATTAGCGATTGGGCTAGTGACTCTGATGCGCAAAACCAAGCCACCGAAATAGAGCTACAAGCCCCTGTTGCTCGAGCACCGGGCTCGACCAAAAACTTTCCAGAAAGCCCTGCGCTTTTTGAAAGTACGGTGTATCCCATATTGCAAACGCATTGCGCTAGCTGTCACACCAACAGTGCCACCATTCCTATTTCGCCTTTCTTCTCATCGAGCGATATTGATGAGGCCTATGAAGCCGCGAAGGACCGAATAAACCTTGACGTACCGGACGATTCGCGTTTTGTAGTGCGTTTGCGTGATGAGTTTCACAATTGCTGGAGTGACTGCCAGCAAGATGGTAATGCCGTTAGCGCGGCGATTGCACAGATGTCAGACAATATTGAACTCACTGAGCTTGATGGAAACCTTGTTAACTCTGATGCTCTATCGTTATTTGACGGAACCCTAGCCAGTGGTGGCGGACGATTCGAGCAATATGTCATTGCAAAATGGGAATTTAAAACCGGTAGCGGGAATACGGCATTTGACACGTCAGGCGTGGATCCGGCACTCGATTTGACACTCTCGGGCAGCTACAACTGGGTAGGCGGTTACGGCGTGCAATTTGCCAATGGTAAAGCCCAAGGCAGCACCACCAACAGCCGAAAACTGTATGATCTCATTCTAGGTAGTGGCGAATTTGCGATTGAAGCTTGGGTAGCACCAGCGAATGTTACTCAAGAAGGCCCAGCGCGTATTGTGAGCTACTCTGGCGGGCGCGACCGCCGCAACTTCACACTAGGGCAAACGCTATACAATTATGATGTGCTGCTACGCAATGAAAACACCGATGTAAATGGCGAACCCGCCTTATCAACTGCCGATGCCGATGAAGATTTACAAGCGGCCTTACAACATGTTGTGGTAAATATTGACGCCAATAACCGTCGTAGAATTTACGTTAATGGCGAGTTTACTGACGATATAGATGATATTGAGGGTGGCAACTTCCTTGACTGGGATGACAGCTTTGCCTTTGTGCTGGGCAGCGAAGTATCGGGCGACTTTCCATGGGCAGGTACACTGCGTATGGTTGCGGTTCACAACCGCACATTAACCGATGAAGAAATTACGAAAAACTTCGATGCGGGCGTTGGCCAGCAATACTTCTTGCTGTTTGGCATTAGTGACCTTATCGACGTACCACAAAGCTATATTGTCTTTGAAGTAAGCCAGTTTGATAGCTACAGCTACCTTTTTGCTGAGCCGTTCTTTATTTCCCTTGATAGTAATGCGCAGATTCCAGACGTAGCCATAGAAGGTATTCGCATAGGCATAAACGGCAGAGAGTCTTTCGCGGGACAAGTGTTTTCAACGCTTAGTACCTCGATTAACGCAGCGTCATATTCGGCACAGTCAGGCCAGCCGCTGTCACGACAAGGTACCATTATTCCTTTAGAGAAAGGGCCAGAGCTAGACGAGTTCTTTTTGACCTTTGAAGTACTAGGTGACAATACTGATGTTCGAGTTGAGGCTACACCACCGGCCCCTGCAGAAGCGGCAGACCTCGAAGCACAACCTGACATTGGCACCAAGCACTTCGCAGAGATTAACGCCAGCATGTCGGCAATGACGACAGTGCCGATGAGTACACCGTCAGTTAATCAGACCTTTAGCCAGTTGAAACAACAACTACCGTCTGTCACCGACATCACCAGCTTTTTAGCGGCGAATCAAATGGCCGTTACTCAGCTTGCAATTAAATACTGCGATACCTTGGTTGAAAGTGACAACTTACGCCAAGCCTACTTTCCGCAGTTCGACTTCTCGCAACCTGCAAATACGGCGTTTAACGGCGCTGCTCGCGATGGCGTTATTACCCCCATTATTACGACAATGCTCGGCACTGATATTGATACTCAAGCCGATGCCGCTCTAGTGCGTAGTGAAGTCGAGCAGCTTATCGACCGTTTAACGCAATGCTCAAGTACTAGTAGCTGCGACGCGCAATATACGCGCACCGTGACCAAAGCAAGTTGTGCTGCCGTGCTTGGCAGCGCCACTATGCTGATACAGTAGGACAACAATTATGGCAAAACTTACTTCACACTTTTTTAAGAAACGCCCTAAGCAAGCAGCAAGTGCAGATGCTCCTTTGTATCACCTTGATCACAGCCGCCCAATGAGTCGCCGCGAGTTCATTGCACAAGGTTTTTGTACGGGGGCTGCCACGGTTATGGGCGGCTCAGTAATGAGCTTATTTGCCAACCCTAAAATGGCACACGCTACGCTATCAGCCGATTTAGAAGCCTTAAAAGCAACCTGTGGTATTGCGTCCCAAGGCGCGGGAAAAATACCCTTTATCGTTTTTGATCTCGCAGGCGGTGCGAATATAGCAGGCTCAAATGTACTAGTAGGTGGTCGCGGCGGCCAACTCGACTTTTTGAGCACCGCTGGCTACTCTCGCCAAGGCCTGCCGGGTGATATGGTGCCTTCAATTGCAAACCCTGATACTGGGCTATCTGATTTTGTAAATAACGAATTGGGCCTTGCGTTTCACAGCGACAGTGCTTTTTTGCACGGCATACTCGATAAAGTCAGCGTAACTAATCGCGCCAACATTAATGGCGCTGTTATTCCCGCACGCTCAGAAAACGATACGGGTAACAACCCGCACAACCCCATGTACGGTATTAATCGCGCAGGCGCCGATGGGTCTCTACTTACCCTGATAGGCAGCCGCAACAGTGACTCTGGCGGTAACTCAATGGCACCGGCAGCCATGATTGACGCTGCCGTAAGGCCCACCAAAATTGACAGACCGTCTGATGTAACTGGGCTTGTAGACACAGGCGATTTAGTTGGCTTACTCAGTCAGCAAGACTCGGTGGCTGTAATGGAATCGATTCAGCGTATTAGCGATATGAAGCTAAACAACGTCAACACACAAATTACTGCTGACGAAGTCGTCAAAGACATGGTGCGATGTGGCTATGTGAAAAGCGCTGACATTACCGACCGATTTGGCGACCCTTCAACTCTAGACCCTGCACTCGACCCCGTTATTGTAGGCAGCGACGGCATATTCAGTGAAGAAGAATTCAGCGGTGATGGTGAGTTTAGAAAAACCGCTTCTGTAATGAAGTTGGTGATTAATGGCTTTGCCGGAGCGGGCACAATTACAATGGGCGGGTATGACTATCACGACGGCAGCCGCGCCACCGGTGAAGTGCGCGACCGCCGAGCAGGACGATGCATGGGTGCATGCTTAGAATACGCAGCACGAGTGGGCATGCCGCTTATGATGTATGTGTGCAGTGATGGTTCGGTATTCAGTAACGGCATGGTGGATGACTCAGAGAACGGCCGTGGCAAAGGTGTGTGGACGGGTGACAACTCATCAACGTCCGCCTCATTCTTCTTGGTATACAACCCCGGCGGCGCACCGCAGCTCATAGGCGCGACGCCAGATATGCAAGCGCAGCATCAGCAGCTTGGCTTTATGCGCAGCGACGGTTCAGTAGAAACAGCGTCAACACCAGCTGCAAACAATGTAAACTTGCTGGTTGAAACCATTATTCTAAATTATTTAGCGCTGCATGGAGAACAAGGTCAATTTGCGTCGATGTTCCCTAATCACGGGTTAGGTAACAGTGCGCTAATAGACAGCCTTACTGCCTTCGAGCCTATCGTCAGTGGCACTATTTAACCTGCCTTTATAGAGAGCGATACAACGCTAAAGCTACGGGAAGAAATAAATACGTTATGGTTTAGCGCGTACGAACTTTTACGCTGCATTCTTACTGCGTTAATCCCGCAGAGTAATGTAGCTTTCGCTCATTATCTAAAATGATAGCTTCGTAGTCAGGTAAGGTATTAATCAGATTAATACCATCGACCACGCCCAACACAAATACAGTGGTAGAAAGAGCATCGTTGATCGTGCTTGATGGACCAATAATCGACACTGACTGCACTTCATACACTGACTTGCCTGTTTTAGGTGACAGAATATGATGGTATCGGTTGCCATCTTCTTCGAAATAACGCTCATAATCGCCGGATGTCGAAATGGCAATACTCTCAAGGGGTAACCTTACTGCTTGCTTGTCTTCGTTTCGCGGGTCGCGAATACCGACCACCCAAGGTCTGCCGCGTCTATCTCCTAGAAGGCGGGTATCGCCTCCTGCAGTAACCAGCGCATGCTCTATTCCTATGGCAATCAGTGCTTCTATCGACTTATCAACTGCGTAGCCTTTTCCTATACCACCAAGGTCAATTTTAACGTCGGGATGGTTAAAGAAAACGGTGTTTTCTTCATTATCTAGCGCAATATGGCGATAATTTACGGCGTTAAGCTGCTTATCAATACGGTCTTGATCGGGTTTTGCGTGGTTGCGATAGTCGTACATAAAGCCAACGCTAGCGAAGGTAATATCAAAGGCACCATGGCTCATCTCGCTAAAGGTGTTGGCTTTTTCGATAAGTTCAAACAAAGCGGTATCGACTTTTACAGGGTGCTGGGCAGCCTCGCGATTAAGCATGGCAAGCTGACTTGTTTCAATATAAGGGCTCATGAGTTGGTTAACCGCCTCCATTTGAGTGAAGACGGTTTCAATAGCAGCGTCACCTTGGGCTTTGTTATCAGCCCACACTTGCACCTCGATATTGGTACCCATAATACTGGCATTGCCCCAAAACCAATCTGCTAATAGTGTGTTGGGTGAACATACTCCCCAAAATGCCAATAGTCCTAGCCACTTTTTCATACTGTCAGTTCGCATTGCTTTGAAAAAAATTGCATGTAACGATGGCACTACCATAACACACCCCTTTTAAATGGCGGGTGTTAGCATTTATATCTGAGTATCTTTTATATTTAGGCACTTCTACAGGGCATTTTTAAAGGGCCTTGGGTGAGCCCTGCTACTGATTTGCCAATTCGCGCTCGCTTTTAAGCCCTAAGACCTTTTTAAAGAAAAGCGTGGCTGGGCAAAACCCTGTAAAGCTTTGCTGGAACAAATTGGCACCGATAAACACGGTAAACCACATGAAGTTAGGGTGCACAAAGTGGGTAAGCGCCACCGACAGTAACACCATAAAACCTGCAAATGCGGTAAGGGCTTTTTCTTGAGACATGATAATTCCTCTTCACTTTACTCATGTAGTCGCTGTCAGAAACACAAACGATTGACCTGACAGCTTTTTAAAACTGACGTTAATAAAAATAGCGATAAGCGACGTACGCGTTGCTGGCATCTTCAAACTGCCCCCAAAAGGTGAATGGATTGTCACCGCCAAACAGGTTAATACCACTTCGAATTTGCCATTTGTCGGTAGGCGAATAGGTGACGGTTGCCTTTAGGTAAGCGTCATTATCGCTGGGGGAATAAAAAATAAAGCCGTTTACGTTAAGTGTTTGTCGAAGGGCCATCCATGTCAGGCGCGCCGTAGCCCAATGACGATATTTTTCTTGTAGGGTTTCCAAAGTGCCCATGGTGCGATCTAGCCTTGCAGCATCATGGGTATACTCGGTATACCACTGCACACCCGCGGTAACGTTGGCCACTAGCTCTTGGCTGTAACCTAAAAGAAAACGGCTTTGATCGTTTGGTATAAATGGGTTGCTACCATCTGTGTCTTCTGTACTGTTGTAAAATACGTATTCGCCGTTGGCAATTCCGCTACCAATGGGAGCCACTGCACTCACGCCATACGCGTTCATTTTGCTATAGCGAGGGCGACCGCTCACATCAAACGCGGTAGGTTGTTTGCTGTAACCCACATAGCCATATGCTGCTAACTCTATGCTTGATACAGTTTTATAAACGCGCAGTGCTATTTCTCGGTTGGTGGGGCGGTTTTCATCAGCAACACTAAATGCTGGGGCAATATTTTGCTGAACCTGTGGGCTGTAAAATGAAAACACCTCGCCGGTTATACCGATGTCGGGCTCAAACTGTGGCATATAAACCACATCCACGTTGGCCAGTTCAAAATAGCCCGATAGCTTTAATGCTGTGCTAGGGGCTTTCAGATATTCGTCATCGCGACCGGAAAAAAACGATTGGTAGTCCTTAGGAAAGAGATCGTTTAGAAAAACATAATCGCCTGTTCCCCAAGTGAGTACCTGTCGACCAATTTTCATATCAAAGGCATTAGCCCATGCAGCATTGCCTGCCACACTCTGAGGTAATAACTCACGTAAGTTACCCTGCCACGCAAGTTCTCTCACTTGGCTTTGCCAGCGTTTTTTAACCCCATCGTAAAAAACATCTACTTTTGATGAAAGCGACGACGCACTTAGTGCATAGTCTGCACGAAGCTGTAGCCGTGCATCACGCAATGTGCTTTGCGTATCAAGGGCCATGTCGCGCTGCATTCTGTTACCAATGGCGAGTTCGCCAAAGCCACTGAATGTAAGCGTGTTTGACTCAGTTTCTGCCCAATCGTTCTCTGCCCAATCATTGTCATCCCAGACATCGCTTTCCCAGCCGTCGCTTTGCCATTCGCTTTGTTCATCTGCAGGCACAGCATCTTGAGCAGAACCTTGAGCAGCAGCTTGGACCGTACTTTGGACTGCATTTTGTGGCGTGCTTTGAGTTTGTTGTGAAAACGCCATCTGGCTATGCATGACTTGTAACAATGCGAGCAAAATAAAAGGCATTTTCTTGGCATGTTTAATTGGCATCGTCAATCAGCTCACATACTAGTTCATGTATGCCTGAGGCGGCACACGCAGACTGCGCTCGCTAAAGATACTATCGGGTAAGTCAACGTCGTACTGCACACCTTTAAACTCCATTAAGGTATACCCTCCTGAGGCTAAATCTGACACCTTGCTGCGCACCACTGTAGGGTGGCCTTGAATAGTTTCCACACTTACCGCTTCAACACGACGATAATTGTTATCACCTTTATAAAAATTAATGGTGGTTGGTAAGAAAGTACCCTTGTCGATTTCAACCAGATAGTGGGTAAACTCAACGCTTTGAGGCATTTTAGGTGTGGCCTTAAGCACGTAATGCGTATCAGTTTGAGAAACCAAGGTAAAATCATCCTGCGCGATTGCGCGCCCCGACACATCTTCATAGAAAAAATGAGAGCCTACGAACGACGTACGCTTATCACCTGCGGCAATACGCTTCACCAAATCAAGCGCCGGAAGATATAACCAACGGTCGTCATCAGTATTGAGGTCAGCATGCTTTTCAACACGAAAAACCGTGCCTTGTACTTCTGTAGGTCGGCTAAAAAACACCAGCATGCGTTGGTCGCCAGTATCTGCGCCTTCATCAGTGGTTACGTCTTTGCGCAAAATAGTGAACTGACGCATTTGTTTACGGCCTTGTTCGTCCACAATGAGCATGCGCGCCATAGACTTACCGTCTTTGCCAGAGTAGTAAGCCACCTGCTCAGCTTTTTTCACAAGTGCAGCAACATCGAGTGCCGTGTCTATATCAGCTTGCTGCTCTGATGGCTGTGCTGCAAGTGCAGTGGCTGATACAAGCAGTGCTATCACCCATACCATAAATAACTTTGCATTCTTAGAAAAAACAGTTGTAACGCGCATTTTAGGCCTCCTTGAAAACCCAACGTTTGAACATGATCATGGCCGCGGGTAACACCAACAAAGTGACCAGCGCAGAAATAAACATAATACTGGCGAGGAAAATGCCCACCGTGATGTAAGGTACCAGTGGCGCCAGTAGTAATGGCGTAAACCCAAGCGCAATAACCAACGCATTTCGGGTAATGGCACTTGCGGGCTCGTCGAACATAGCGTTTAAGGTGGCGCTTACATTGCCCGTTTCTTTGTATATTTCTTTTGCCCTTGCCAAAAAGTGGATAGCGAAGTCTACCGACAACCCCAGTGTCAGTGCAGACAGCACGGCAATTGGCATATCGTAGTCTTTGCCAACAATGCCAATTGCACCATAAATAAACGTGATGGTGATGGTCAATGGCAACATGGCGAGTGCGCCAAACACCAGTGAGCGGAACAGTACTACCATCATCAAGAACACAATAATGAAGGCGCTTAGCAGGCTTTCGAGCATGCCTGCCACCATATTTTCTTGCCATACCACGTTGAGATAGGCTTTACCTGCCCACTGATAGCGCAAGCCTTCAGGCAACGGATTTTGCGCAAAGTAATCATCTACCAGCTTGATTACTTTGGTCATATCTTGGTTGTCACCACTAGTTAGTTGCAACCATACCAGCGTTTTTTGATAGTCAGGCGTTACAAAGTGCCATAAGTCCTGCGGACGGTGTGAAGACTGGTACTGCAAAAGGGTTTGCGCAATTGCCGCTTGTGTTGTGGGAAGTACATAGTCTTTGTCTTGCCCTGAGCGAAGCTCTCGGTTGACCACTTTAACAATGTCGCTAAGCGATTGAGATTTACCGATCAGTGCTTGCTCATTAAGGTAGTCCTGTAAGTTATCTAGCAGTGCTACGTTCTCGGGCTGTTGGAATACTTTGCTTTCTCGCTTAATGGTTTCTACGCGTTTAGACAGGGTTTCCAAGGCTGTTATTGCGCTATCGTCAGTGACGTCAAAAAGTGCATCATCTATGCGTAAAGAAAGCTGGCTAAGTCGATTATCTTCAGTTTCTTGTCGCAGCAGTGTCAGCGTTTGTTGTTTCCACTGGTTAAGCGAATCTGGCAATTGCGACGCCGCCAAAATACGCTCTGCGCCCTCGGCTTCGCGACTACTCTCAATCACGATATAAGCGTTATAAGTACCAGCAAACGCTTGATTTAGTGCCCGGTCTGCCACACGAATTTCATGATCAGATTTAAACCAACGCACGGGGTTATCGTTTATTTGAATTTGCGTAATCCCCCACACAGACACAGCAGATACTATGGTAAACGTTATTAACAGCGCACTTTTATAGTTGAGTGCGACATAACGAACACGGTCTATGCCGCGCTGTAGCAACGTTTCACTGCTACCTTCGTGAAGTGATTGCTGAAGTTTCTGTAGTGATGCATCTGACATGCGCGAGATGTATGCCGGTATAAACGTGAGGGTAATCACAAACGCTAATAAAATGCCAAAGCCAATGTAAGCACCAAATATCTGCACTGGTGGAATGGGCGTTAGCATGAGAGAGAAGAAACCTGCCGACGATGTCAGTGACGTAAACAGCATGGGTTTAAATAGATGCTCAACAACGGTAGTAATGACCTCATTTGCCTTTTGACCAGGCTTATAGCGGTCTGAAAATTCAGAAAGAATGTGTACAGAATCTACGACTGCTATGGGCATAAGAAAAATCGCAATCATTGATGACATGATATGCACCGTAAACCCCATACCAATAAGCGCGCCCATGGTAATGATTACGGTTGCCATCGCCACTACCATAGGGGCACTAATCAAGGTGAGATTTCGGAAAAACACAAACAGTAGAACAAAGATCATCAAGCCCGCCGCAGGCGCTGCAATGCCCATTTGTACGAACATTTCAACGCCAAATTGGTCTTCGGCCACCGGGAGGCCCGTAATGTGCCACTGCAATGCACTGCCTGAATCTCGACTATCTGTATTACTGTTACTCGTACCACTGTTCTCTAAGAACAGGCGAATATCTTCTGCAATGCGATAACTTTCGTTTTTATCTTTTATTGGTACATAAATAGCCGCCGCGTTGCCTGACGACGACGCTAGCGTGCCATCTAGCATAGGCAGTCGCGAAATGGCAGAGGCAATATCTTTAGCCTCAACATCTGATTCAGGAGGGGCTGACATCATCCAAGAAAAGACCAACTCGCCCTGATCACCTTGCGTAATGTTATCCACCGTGGAAAACGACATCACATCACGTTCCACAACACCGTCTATAGATAAAATATGCTGCGTAAGACTATCGATAGCCACTAGGTTTTCTTGTGTGAAGATGTCGCCCGTCGGGGCTACCACGCCAACAACAATGGCATCAAACATAGCGAAGGTTTGTTTTGTCTCATTGTGAAAAGTACGCGCAGGATGAGTGCGTTCAAGCATGTTCTCAGGATCGGTATCAATCGCGATAAGTCGCATTTGGAATGCACAAAATAACACTATCGCAAGCAATGCGGCATATACCCATTTCCCTTTATGCGTAGATATCCACAATAACTTTTCGACGATGCGAGTATTTAGTGCTGTCATAAAAACTCCAAAGAACCAACTTAACTCAAGACAAACCAAAATAAGATAAATCTTATATATAAATAATCTTATATTAATACACTAAGATCAAGCTATTTTTTAAACAGTACCGAGCCAGCACATTTTGTTGTTTGTAAAACGCGACACACACTTTGAAAAAACTACATATCGTTTTTTCAAAGTGTGTGTGTTAGCTTTTTACCCAACGTATAGAAAAAATAACTAATCTATAAAAATCAGACACATAAACACTTAATTTTTAAAAATTAACTTCTGGCACAGATAAAGCATAGATTAGACTAACGGATAAAGACAGAATGCAATGTGTAGCCAGGAAGGCTTTAGTAACCCAGAGGCCAGATTGCATGAGTGATTGATATTGACGTTGACGACATTGGATGTAAATGGACTTGGTCAACAAGGAAACCGGAGTGTTTTAATATCGATGCTAAGGACAAGGTGTTTTGTATTCGTTAAACGCTGGACGATGATGAGGTTAGGTAAAAGACAACCTAAATAAACTCGCAGGATGCAACGAACTTGTTTCAAAAGGAATGCAAACAAGTACAAGAGTACCTACATCGAAAGCTTTGACAATGATGTCTCGTGCAGCAAGGGATTGTTGACCCTATTTGGATTCGTTGAATGACTTTGTGTGTTCCTTCAGCGAAACCATTGTGAGGACACTGGTAATGTCGTCGATGTTATTAGTGAGTTGTCATCAGACGACTACCCTCTCCCCTCAAAGGCCCATCCCGGCCTTTACATACCTCTGATTTTGGCCCGCCTTTGGCGGGCATTTTTTTAGCGTCGCTATGATATACTGCTTTCTGTCTAACTTGCCTAGTGTCTAAGGGCTTTAATAAGTGTTACCGGCTTCCTCTACACCCATTGTTTTTCGCGTCTTGTTCTGCGCGCTACTTGCTACCTCTGTTGGCCAAAGCGTCATGCTTACGACGTTGCCATCTATGGGAAGAGAAGCTGAGCTGACGGAATTTCATATTGCCACTATCATGTCGAGCTCTGCATTTATCTTCGCCCTTGGCACTAACGTATGGAGCAAAGTTGCTAAACGAGCAGGCTTTAAACGAATATTGATGGTTGGTTTAACCGGGTATAGCTTGGGAACGTTTGCCTTTGCAAGCGCTTGGATGGCGGGATTTTCAGGGTTCATAAGCGGAACCAATTTGTTTTTAGCCTTGCTGCTAAGTCGAAGCTTACAATCAACAATAATGTCAGCCACACCACCGTCAGCAGTGGGTTATGCCGTTGCCATCAGCTCTGCGCAAGGGCGGGTTAGTGCAATTAGTAAAGTAACATCGGCTAGTAATGTAGGCCAGATTATCGGGCCTGCGTACGCTGGGCTATTAGTTGGGTTCGGCTTACTCGCACCACTTTACAGTATTGTTTTGCTCACACTGTTAGCACTGTTGCTCGTTTATGTAAAACTACCTGTACTGGCACCGGTTTCACAACAAAACAATCAGACTTCAGCTAACTCATCATAAATAGCTAGCTCGCGTGTACCTTATGTATTTGTTGCCGCCTGTATTTGCGTATTTTGTGCTATGGCGATGATGCAGCAATCACTGGGCTTTTTCTTTATCGATTTTTACCATCTTTCCCCTGTTGATGCGGCCCGCCAAGTTGGCTTTGCCATGATGTGCAGCGCAGCTGCTTCACTAACCATCCAATTTACAGTGGTACAAAAAGCTCGAATTAGCAAAGAGGCGATGATATCACTGGCACTTCCACTACTTGCACTCGCGTATTTTCTCTTATTTTTGCAAAGTACGTTTGAAGTTCTATATCTTGCCATGGCAATTATGGGCCTTGGTATGGGTATGGCATACCCAGCGCTAGCGGCAGCAGCAACCACTTACTGCGCTCCCCAACAACAATCATCTATTACCGGGCTTATTACCGCAACAACAGCCATGGGCTACATAGTAGGCCCACCTCTGGCAGCCTTAATCTATCAACAAGATATTGCACTGCCTTTCGCGGTAGCATCTGCGCTAATTGCATTTACTGCGTGCATTAGTTTTATAACGCTTCGCCATGTAAAACAGCAGAGCCAGGCCGAAACACAGGCCCTTTAGGCAAGTAAAAGAACTAAAGAGTAAGCCGTTAATCTGCGTTTTCCACTGTTCAAAATACAGGCGATGAATTAGGTATTTATATTTTTACCTATTTATTTCAATAAACGCGGAACCTTTTTGAAATTGCGCTATCTTAACTTATACATGAAGTCGTTGAGTGTGCGATTTTGTGGTGTGTAAACGTGTTTTCCAAGTTATGTTGTGATTTTTAAGGGGCTTTTAGCCCCTTTTCTTTTAGCTTTTCGTTTATACCCCGATTACATTTACGCTTTCCTGTAGGCTTTGCAAGCGCTTGTAAATTCTGCATATAAATTATTTTACTCACACAATATCCTACAAAAAAAACACCTTACTTTCATACACCTACGTCTTGGAATATCAATTGCTACTCCTATGGTAACTGGACAATTTTTTGAGCCAGTTTTTGAACCAATTGTTTGGATAAGGAGAGCAAGTTATGAACAGTGATCGTATTGAAGGTAATTGGAAAGAGATGAAAGGTAAGGTGCAGCAAAAATGGGGCAAACTTACCGATGACGACTTGGATGTAATTGACGGTCGACGTGAAGAATTGGTCGGTAAGATTCAACAAGCGTACGGCAAAAGTCGTGACGAAGCCGAAAAAGAAGTAGACGGTTACCTTAACTAGTTTTCATGCAACCGTAGATGTACTTAATTCATAAAAAAGGCCGTGTTAATTAACACGGCCTTTCACAAAGTAAGATGATTGAGATACTCATTTTTCTGCAGCAGTCATGCTCTTTTCCCACCAAGGAACAGAGAAGTCGATATTACCTTCATCGTAAGTATTTGCGTACTTCATACGCACAGAGTTCCAAAACGCCGCTTTAAACACAGGATCATAAATTACAAATTCACCCTGCTCGCGATACTGCTCAAATAGCTTTTGATAAGCACCAACTGGCGTTAGCGGATTGTCTTGTTGAAACACAACATCACCACCATAAGCCTCATATAATGCTTTTGATACTTTCCAACTTTTTGCCATACCTTCAGCCATGGCTAGCCGATAGCGCTCTAGCTCATCTTCCTGATAACTAGAGTTTTCATCCAAGTCGACAGTCCATAATTTAATGACGGCATAAGCCGACTGTACTTCACCTGCATTTGGCTCAATGGCATTTCTGCTAGCAAAATCAGCCAACACCGATTCAGTAATTTTAGTGCCGAGTGCACGCTGAGCAAGAAGCGCTTTTACTTCTTTTTCTGATTTATCGGTAAGAACAGATTGGAAACGCTCAACATCCGCTTTTGACGGTTGAAGTTCGCTTTGAGAAATCGATTTATTAAACAAACGAGCAATAATCTCGTTCGCTGCTTGAGGTGTGTTAATTCCCAGCGACACGACAATAGCCGCAAAGAGCACCATAGGAATAACGTCTGACCGAGTCACTTAAATGCTTCCCTAAGTTCCAATATTGAGCACAAACACAAGACACATTCGTTTATTATTTTAAGAATTTTCCGTTGTCTTGAGAAATGACATTCTAAATTGGGTTATACTTTAGGCTATTTGTGGCTAAAATTCCACTTTCTTGCGTAGTGTTTTTTTCGCACTTTGTTGTTTTTTTACTTCACCTCGGCGCACTTTTACCGATTTACTTACCTTTGTCGCTCTGCGCGGCTTCTGTTCAATCGTCGCTGCCTTTATCCATGCTATTAGCCGCTCAACAGCATCTTCTCTGTTTTGTTCCTGTGTTCTAAAACTCTGTGCTTTTAGTACAAATATGCCGTCATTAGTTACACGGCTATCTTTTAAGCTTAACAGCTTTTCTTTAAGCTCTTGTGGTAGCGATGAAGTACCAATAGCAAACCGCAAATGAATTGCACTACTTACCTTATTGACGTTTTGCCCACCACTC
Source organism: Alteromonas sp. McT4-15 (assembly GCF_020515205.1). NCBI lineage: Bacteria > Pseudomonadati > Pseudomonadota > Gammaproteobacteria > Alteromonadales > Alteromonadaceae > Alteromonas > Alteromonas sp. McT4-15. The sequence goes on along the minus strand of NZ_JAJALG010000001.1, from coordinate 240,670 downwards.
CCTTGTGCTCGAATGGCTTGCATCTCGAGTTCGCTATCATCAATTGAGATTGACGATGTAATACGTATTTCCATTGTTCAGGACCTGTAATTCAGTACGACGTTCTTTAGCAGGGTCTTTACCACTGCATTTATAACAAGTGTATCAGCTATGCTGGCTCACCTTAATACTTAAAGAAAAGCGACGCACTAAAGCGTGTATTGAGATCTATCATTAAGAGTTTGTTGACCTTCAAAACCGAAATGGATAGCTTAAAAACTACACATTCATCAGGAACTTTTCATGTTCATACTGCTTATTGTTATTGCTCTGCTTATTATTGCTGGTGTGCTCTTTACCAATAAAGTCGATAAAGGTATTGAGAAGAACTTTTCGCCTAGCGGAAAACTTACTACTGTCAATGGCGGTATTATTCACTGGCAAGTACAAGGTAATGGTCCCAATTTAGTTCTGATACACGGTTTACTTGGCAACAGTAGGAATTTCGCCGCATTAGCCAGTTTGCTTGCAGAGAAGTACACTGTTTATTGTGTGGATAGACCTGGTAGTGGTTTTTCATCTCGATTTCGTCACACATCAGCGACGTTCGAAACGCAAAGTGCGATGTTGTTAGAATGGATGGAAAATGAAAATATCCATTCAGCGTCCCTCGTGGGACACTCGATGGGTGGAGGAATTGCCTTGCGAATGGCACTCGACGCTCCTGACACAATTTCATCTGTCACCTTACTTTGCCCACTCACCACCCCCCTTACAGGTGGTGCAGGCCCGCTATCAATGCTTTATATCCCCAATGACCCCGTAAGAAAGACGGTATCATCGACAATTGCCAGCCCACTTCGCGTGCAGTTTGGAAAGAAGCAAGTCGGACAAATTTTTTACCCAGAAGCTGTCCCTCATGACTTCGCGGTAAACGGAGGTGGCATACTTGCCTTACACTCTAGAAGTTTTTACGAAGGGAGCCGCGATACAGTATCTGCACAAGGGAGCTTGCACCGTCAGAAAGACCGGTATCGTGATATCACATGCCCAGTGGGCGTATTGTACGGTGAAAAAGATGCCATTTTAGATCCGCACACACACATGTCAGCGGTTTTGAGCGAACTACCAGATGCACAATCCCAGCTATTATCTGAAGCCGGCCACATGGTCCCTATCACACAGCCAGAGGCTTGCGCAGCATTTATCGACAGCGTTACATCATCGAATGCAGTATCGCCAAGGGCAGCACAACAACGCTAATGAAAGGCACTACTTTGAGAAACTTTGCTTCGTAAAGTATGTGACTCTAGTGTATCCATGAGGCCGTATCCTAGCGCTTGCTGCTTAACGCTGCGCAGATGCTCCGTGACCTGTTCAATACCATCAGAGGACTTACAAACAGAAAAAGGCGACGCAGCCAAGTCGACATTGTATCGAGTGAACCACACTTGCATTTGCTCACTGTCCCCTTCTGACATAGTGATGAGTAAATGATACATACGAATGAAAGCAAGCTGCGTTCGATATTCTCGCGTGCCACTCTCAAACCCTAACAGGGTAGTTTGTGCAAGTGACGACGGTGAAATACCCAATATTTCAGAGGCTTGTTTAATATTTAGGCCTAGCTCTTGGTAAGCCCAAGTAAATGCTTTTGTAACCACACTGGTGGGAAATAGCGTTCTATTCATAATTCTATCTCTATGTTTTGCATTGTTGTTAGTCCATATTGATAGTTAGAATGCTATTTACATACCATTCATGCCCGACATAACGCTAAGGTCAATTATCGCTATAACTTAATTCGGGTTTGTAGGGGATTTAAGATAGTGAGTTGCAAGTGCTGTTTTATCGACTAAATAGCCTTCACTTTCTAACCACTGCAGGGCCTGATCATTAGTTTCGACAAAAACGTGGGCAATCCCGAGACTATTGTATATTTTTTCTAATTGCGTTTTAGTGGATGAGCGCACTGTAGAGTTACCTAACACCACTGCAATATGACTCAAGCCCAGTTTCATAACACTCTTCACTAGAGACTTGAGTACGTCGGCAGCATCCGGAACGAAAAGCGATTCGCCCGTCACGAAAATGATATCTCCCCATCGGTTTCCAGCTAGGCCTTCTCTTTCTGACCGGTAATCTTCAGCAAATTTAACTACGCACTCACGATTCCATGGTCCTTGTGCCTGAACAGCCATTATCGCTCCACAACGGCTTACTACGTACTCACCATGAGCGTACTTCATAACTTCGCCTCAACTTCATTTCTTATTGCATTCACCAAGCTTTTTCAGACATTGACTAAGATAACAAAGAACATCGAAGTTGACGTAAGGCCACACTTCGAATGCAGATAATGTCACTGCATTCAAAGTATGGTTCACTTCAAAAAAAATAGCCAATTAGGCAGCGAGAATAGTAATGAGCTCAGCAAATGTTGGACGCCCTTGTATATCGAGCGGTAACTTAAGCTCTCTGGCTATATCACTAACGCTGATAACACCTCGCACTTCATGAGATTCTCTATCCATTACCAAACAATGATGCTGCCCATAGTCTTTGAGCGTCTCAATGACATCACCGACTGAGGAACGCGCAAGTTCAACAAAATCAAACGACATCAGCGACGTTTTGGGGCGCATGAAATCATTTACTGAAAGCTCTTCTCGCTTTAGATTGAGCTCAGTCATACGCTTTATCAGCTGCTGTTCGCCTACATCATGACTTGTCACAATACCCATGAAGCGATTCTCACTGTTGACTACCAACATCATTCTTACGTGTGACTGACGCATTATCGCCTCCACTTTCGTGGCGGGTGTTCTACCATCTATGACATGGGGTAGGTGTTGTTTAAAATCGGTAAACACAGCCATTGCGGGGGAATTAACAGTGATCGTATTTTCAACCACTGGCCATGCTAACGTATCGATAGTTTCGGTTTTATATAGATTTAAGGCGTGCATACCTACATCTCCTAATCAAAATAATAAAAAAGGGGGCTTTGATTAAGAAAACGAAGGAGGTCCGCGGATAGTGATTTCGCGATAACTGCGAAAATGAATGGGTCGTGTTGCAGAACTTGTTAAGTCACCACTATGCTCACTCTCAAGCAAAGCGTAAAGCGAAAGCCCATCATCATCAACATCATCTTCTAGTACATCGGACGCACTTAACTCCCATTGCGCCACAACAAATGATATTGAACTGTCAGCTTTATATTTATTGGAATGCGTAATCGCGCGTTTTTCTTCCCCAATAGAAGAGAATGTTAGTAGCGAAGAAAACAGCACAGGCATAATCAAAGCCAGTACTACAAACGATACACGCACGATGTAAAACCTTGTTCAGTTAATTGATGTAGTGAGCAAGACCGTCAACTTGTATTGAATATTTTGCCCACTGATTAAACTATAGGCTCATTTTAGCCGTTTAACAGTTCAGCTAAGCGCAATTTTTCTTCCACTGGACGATAAGGTCACCATTAGGTATTGCTTTCAAATTCGAAAAAGACGAATAGTTTCACAAAAAAAATGCAATGTTTAATTCGTAAGTTAAGACATACACTCACTGGTACTAGATAACACCAAGGGATATTGATGAAAGTCAAATGGCCACTAACAATAAGGCTACTACACTGGCTAACTGCGATTGTCGTTATTGGCATGTTCGCTTCAGGCCTGTGGATGGTCGACTTGACCTATTACAGCGATTGGTACAAAACCGCTCCGCATTGGCACAAAAGTGTAGGCTTAATCCTGTTTGCGTTAACACTTTACCGCGTACTTATGCGGATGATTTCAACGCGTCCACCTACCTATGGAAGTCAGTTGGAAAAGGCGCTAAGCAAAATAGGACATGGCCTTTTGTACTTGCTGCTGTTTGGTTTATTTATATCGGGCTACCTCATCTCAACAGCTGACGGACGCGCAATTGATATCTTTAACTGGATTTCAGTACCCGCTTTTGGTGAGCTGATAGAAAATCAGGAAGACGTGGCAGGTGATATTCATTTCTATTTGGCTTGGACAGTAATTATTGTTGCTGCACTGCATGCGCTTGCGGCATTGAAACACCACTTTATTAATAAAGACGACACAATGAAGCAGATGTTACGGCTTCGATAGATACACTTAAGGAGAAATAATGAAGAAGTTAACACTTGCCTTGGCAGCTGCGCTGTCTTTAAGCACTGCTCACGCGGCGGATTATGTTATTGATAGCAAAGGTGCACATGCCTCTATCAACTTTAAGATTCAACACCTTGGCTACTCGTGGTTAACGGGTCGTTTCAACGACTTTGAAGGTACATTCAGCTACGATGACAGTATGCCAAGCAATGCGAAAATCATGGTAACTATCGATACTGACAGTATCGATTCGAACCATGCTGAGCGCGATAAGCACCTAAAAAGCGACGATTTCCTCAATGTTGACGATTTTCCTAAAGCTAAATTCGTTAGCACAAAAATTGTCGATAAAGGCGATGGTATGATGGACGTAATGGGTGACTTCACGCTTCACGGCGTAACTAAACCTATTACGATCGAAGCAAAAAAAATCGGTGAAGGTAAAGACCCATGGGGTGGTTACCGCGCAGGCTTTGCGGGAACTACAACCATTGCACTTAAAGACTTCGGTATTGACTACGACTTGGGTCCAGCATCACAAACAGTTGAACTTGAGCTTCATGTAGAAGGTGTTAAGCAGTAATACACTGCATACCGCACACTTTTTCCAAAATAAACACAAAAGCCCCTAAGTAGGGGCTTTTTCATGCTAACCATCAACATTGTTATCAGTGAAGTTTTAACTTTGGGCTAATGGCATGGCTAAGCTTTTTAACGAGTAATTTAAGCGCACCTTTAATTTTTCCATGTACCGCAAACTGATGCATATTATACAAAGACACATAAACCAATTTAGCTAAACGCCCTTCGATAAACATACTGCTGTTTGATAAAGAGCCCATTAGGCTACCAACAGTACTGTATTTACTTAGGTGAACTAGCGACCCATAATCCTGATAGACAAAGGGTTTCACTTCTTTTTGGTTAAACAACGCCTTTATATTGTATGCCACAATATCAGCCATCTGATGTGCCGATTGTGCTCTTGGTGGCACCCATTTACCGTTGTCTTGTTGAAAGCCACAACAATCGCCTAACACCCAAATATTTTTATGCGTAGAGCTTCTCAATTGCTTATCGACTAAAATTTGATTGGCGCGATTGGTTTCAAACAACCCCATCTTGGTAATAAAGTCTGGCGCTTTAACGCCTGCCGCCCATACCATTAAGTCCGCATCAATACGGCTACCGTCTTTGGTAATTAGTCCATTTTCATCGGCCTCGGCCACCATGGTCTGTTCTTTTATATCAACGCCCAGTTTATGTAGTGCTTTTCTCGCTGAATTTGCTATACGTTCAGGAAGCGCAGGCAAAATACGTTCTCCCGCTTCCACGATAGTAATTTTCAAGCGTGAAGCTGACATGTCTGGCATACCGTAGGCCTTTGATAAATTGGCCACGTGATGAAGCTGAGCCGCAAGCTCAGTGCCCGTTGCGCCAGCCCCAACAATAGCAACATTAATTCGAGCATCTTTATCTTCTTGCTGATTAATACGGATAAGTTGGTTTAGCAGAGCACGGTGAAAACGTTCAGCTTGCAAAAGCGAATCGAGAAAATAGCAGTTAGTAGCAACACCGGGGGTGCCGAAATCATTGCTAACACTACCAATGGCAAGAACCAGTTGATCATAATGAATATGACGTTCAGGCAATACTTGGGCGCCTTCTTCGTCAATTAGAGGGTTCAGTGTGATGGTTTGCGATTCAGCATCCAGTGCGCACATTTCGCCTAATTGAAAGCGATAATGGTGAGCCGCAGCGTGAATGGCATAATCCACACCGTCTGAATGTTTATCGATAACACCGGCGGCAACTTCGTGCAGAAGTGGCTTCCAGATATGGGTTCGACTGCGGTCGACAAGGGTTATTTCGGCTTGTTTCTTTCTCCCGAGGGTGCGGCTTAAGCGACTGGCTAGTTCTAGACCACCAGCACCGCCACCAACAATAACTATTTTTTGCATGGGTTTTACCTATTTACAATCATTCCACCTATGACTACTGCTTTTGCAATAGCAATACGTGGCATGACTGCAACCCATGTCTTTTACGTTAGGTCTGCGTTGCTCGCTAACTTTTGTCAGCGATGATTAATACCTAAGAGTACGCCTGTATACGCTTGGGCACAAGCGTATACAGGCGCTTTTTAAATATAGTGCTATAGCGCTAGTGATGCGCTAAGCATGAAGTTGCGCGGCCTACCCGGAAAGTAACGAGGGCCACTAAAGGTTGTGAAATCAGCACGGTCGGCATAATCAGCGTCAAGCAGATTGTTTATTCTTGCGCTAACTGTGATGTCGCTGGTAATCCCGTAACTCACTCTGGCGTGCAGCAAGTCGTGCCCCTCATATTCATTGGCATTTTCAGCATCTGTAAAATAATCATCAACATGCTGCCATTCTAATTGAGCTCGAATGGTATCGGTAACATCGTAACTTAGCCGCGCATTAAGCTGTAGCTTAGGTGCGGTATCGATATCGTTACCTTTAATATCGACTTCACCTTGAAGTTGACTGTGTTCATAAGTGTGTCGTGCATAGCTCACTGCCACATCAAACGTCCAGTTCGGTAAAATAGCCTGGCTTAGTTCCACTTCAATGCCTCGGTGCCATGTTTCACCGTTATTAATATTAAAAAAATCACTGTCACGGTAAATCACGTTGTTTTTACGTAAACTGTACAATGACAACGTATAACGCCCATTATCCATAAGCCCTTTAAGACCTACTTCATAGTTTGTCGCCGTTACCGAGTCTAGGTCGGCGACTTGCTGAGCGCGCTGCAAGCGATACAATTCTGTCGCTTGCGGAGCGCGGAAACCACGAGATAGCCCCATGTAGAGATAGGTTTGACCATCTAATCGATAACTCGCGCTTAGCGATGGGCTAAAATTATCAAAATCGTTTTTGCCACTTTCAGGTCGAGAATAACGACAACCACCGAAACCACATTCAGTGCCATCTTCGCGTAAGCGCCCTGCGTTCATGTTATTTGTGTAGTCATACTCCATACTTTCAAATCGCCCTCCTACCGATACATTCCAACGAGCTTGTTGCCAGTTAAGCGCAAAGAAAGGCGCGATGAGAGTGGCGTCAACATCGTAATCGTAGTGCTTGCCCTGTGGCACAGTACCAACTAGAAAGGCCGAGCCTTGTGTTGGCGCATCTTGTGACTGAACAAGTTCCCCTTCGGTGTATTCAACGTCAATACCCACATCAATATTCAATGCAGGACTTATTACATAGTTCAGTTGCGACAGTACTCCTAACCCTTGTTGCGCATTTTCCTCTAGCGGTTTTCCTGGCAAAAAGTGCATCAAAAAGTCCATGCTTTGGTCGCGTAAGTAAGGCGTTATCGACAGTGTATGACCGCCGTCAAAAGTGGTTTCGACTTTACTCCATAATCTTGTGCTTTGTGCCTTGCGAAATGCTTCTGGATTGGGGTTAGCTTGCGCTACGCTGTCGTTCTTATAACTCTCAAACCCCGTAATATATCCTGCTGTATCTTGATCAAGATTGGTGTAGGTAAACCCGGAAGTAATGACAGTATCGGTTAAGTTTAGTCGATGCCGCAGGTTCACTTTCTCTTGGTCAACACCTTCTTTGTCACGATATCCATTGTCTCGCGTGATACTGGCATTAATGCCAACACCACTGTGCCCAAAATCCTTTCCCTGTCTTAGTTTTATGCGATTAAAGCCAAATGAGCCATAATCGTAGGCTAATAAGCCCTTACTGACCGTGGTATCAGGCGTAACAACATTTATCACACCATGAATAGCGTTTGATCCATAAAGTGGTGACGCGGGGCCCTTTAGCACGTCAATACGCTCAGCCATTTCACCATGAGCTTCAAACAATTCGTTAATATTACAAAAACCTGCGGCTCGAAGTGCGATGCCGTCTTCTGCCGCTAATATACCACCACAGGCACCTGCCCCCGTTAGTACAGGTGAACGAAGTGCAGGTAGATATTCTTGACCATTGCCACGCTGCACCCCAGCACCCGCGACGTAGTTGAGCGCTTCTTGAATATGCTGAAGTGAAAGTAGCGAAAGAACGTCGCTGTTGATTGAAGAAACGACATAACCATTTGCATTGGCTTTGCCTGTTATACGACTTGATGTTGTTTCGATACGTTCTATGTAGTTAGCCTCTTCCTCCAAAGCAGTGGCAGAAAATGCTGCTAGCACTGAAGTGGTGGCAAAAAGAGACAAGAGAAACAACGGCTTTACAGACATGTTCTATCCTTTAAGTTGTAAATATACGGCACTATAAAACATTGTACCCTGTAAGCCTCTGAACATAAGCTAAAAACCAATATTCAAAAGATAAGCATCAAAAAATGCAGTACATCAATTTTTCTCGTGGCATAGTGTTTGCTGTGGCACGTTATTACGGTCCTAGACGAACTACACTTGGAGGATACTATTGGACACCCTAATTCCCAGTCTTTCGCAGCTCATAGAATTCGCCGTTGCCCCTGTATTTTTGCTTACCGGTATTGCTGGCTTTCTCAATGTAATGTCTTCTCGATTAGGTCGTATCTCAGATAGAGTGAGGGTGGCAGAACGCCAAATTCACACACTTTCTGACCCTCATATTGTTGACCGTTCAAAAGCGGAAATTAAGGTGCTATGGCGCAGAGTACAAGTGATCAACTGGGCAATAGGATTGTGTGTCGCAGCTGGGTTAATGGTATGTACCGTCATAATGGCGTTGTTCTCTGGCTCACTGTGGGTAGTAGATTTGAAAACGCCAGTCATCGTGCTTTTCATTTTAGCAATGATGTTTCTCATCAGTGCATTGGTGGTATTTCTTATAGAAGTAAAGTTAGCAACCAATACGATAAAGTTGGTTCGCACTATCCGTTAGGTGAAAGGGACCAAGGGTGAACAGTGCGTTTTCGTGCATTCACCAATGCACAGATAGCATATAGGCGAATTTGGGGTGCGAGTGTTGGCCAGTATGCAGCCAACACTCACACGTGACATCGTTATTTTTCAGCCAATGTGTCTAATACAGAAAACAGTACATTGGCCCCAATGCGCGATACTTCTTTATCAAACTTATTCTCCACGTTCACACCTTCTTGCCCACCAGCTAAGTCGCTGATAGCGCGCACAATCACCCAGTCTACATTGTTAATTGTGCACACTTGGCCAATAGCAGCGGATTCCATTTCAGTTACTTCAGCGTTAAAAACGTCTCGTGTCCATTTACGGTACTCTCGGTTATCCATAAATACCGACCCCGTTATGCCATTACCGCCCACAAATAACTGAGCGTCTCGCTCATTTAATACGCGTTGTACGGGCATCTCTGCCATGGCCTGTTTCGCTGCCTCCAGCAAGCGCTCAGATGCACTAAAGTAAGCTGTGTCTTTCGGTTTATCCATACCGTCTTTCACGATTAACACTTCGTCGGGGTGAATAAAGTGGAAAGGCTTATAGTGTGGTATGTGCGGGTCTTGGGCGCGGCGAGATTCTTGCTCTTCCATAAACGCTGCATAGTATTCTGGCAGGATATATTGGCCGGGGCTATTCGGGTCTTCGTTGGTGTAGACACTTTCATCGTGATAGTACCAACGCGCTGGCACAATAACATCGCCAGGTTGCCACTTGGGATTTACTGCACCTGCAATCCCCATGTATACCACCTGCTTGACAGGAAAGTAATCCAAGGCCATTTGCATGGTCATGGCTGCGTTGGCAATACTCATTCCGGTAGCGAATACCAAAATCGGTTCGTCGTGGTAGGTACCTAAACGGTAAGTTACACCTTTAATGGTCTTAGTAGTATGAATAGAAGCGTTAGGGTCTTGCGCTATTCTGTTAAGAATACCCTCCATCTCTGGTGCATAGGCTACTGTTACTGCGGTAAAACCGGGCTGTGTAAAGGTCGCTGGACCAAAATCAATCGAAGCGCTTTTTTCAACCGAAGCACACCCTCCAAGCCACACAGAGGTAAAGAGGATGAGTAAAAGAACGCGGTACTTTTTCATTTTTATTCTCGCTAGGAACGGTTAGTTATTTAGAGCGTGTTGTTCTTTTCCGTACGTTTTTGCAGCAAAGCTCAATACGCTTTAATAAGCTACCACTTTATTGGCACATTAAAAGAGTGAATAAACAGGTTTTACTTTATGAAAACAAAACACCTACAAAATGGATACAAATTCACCAGTATCGTGCATATTAATATTTAATATGCAGCCAAATAGAATAAATTTTCACCAGTAAAGATTTCGTAAAGAAAGCCTGAAAAGCGCTAATTGGCGATAAAATACGGCAGACTTCGCTATTTCATTGCAAAAATTTAATACTATTACCATGCTAGCGAAATAAGCGCACAAGCAATTAAAAATAATAATAACAAGCGAAAATTGAACATTACGGCCATAAAAGGATGACTAAGGCGCCATGAATTCAAAACTTTTACGATCACTACAGGTGTTTGTTGCAGTCACCGATAGTGGCAGCATGAGTGTAGCCGCAAGAGAGTTGCACATGACGGTTTCTGCAATAAGCCAACAGCTAAGAAAGCTAGAGCAAGATATCGGTCTAAGCTTGTTTAATCGCAATACCAGAAGCTTGAGTCTGACAGAAGCTGGGCGAATTTACTACGATACCAGCAAGCGAATGCTTGATACGGCACACGTCGCACAACAGCAGATTGAAAGTCTGCAAGACAATCCCTCTGGTAAAATCAATATTATTGCGCCAGAAGGTTTTGGCGGCGGGTTGCTAAGTGAGCCTTTACGCACTTTATGCGAAGCATTTCCCAAACTTTCTCTGTCGTTAACGCTTACCGACGAACCCAAGGATATCATCGCATCGTGCGCCGATTTGGTTCTGTGTTTTGCACCTGTTTCAGACACCAATTTTAGCAGTCTAAAGCTAGCAACATGGCAACGCATTTTATGTGTATCGTCATCACATCCGTTGGCTAGTAAAACACTCATAACGCCCGAACAACTTAACGAGTATACGTACATTTCGCACCGTCATATCGATACCTATACCATGGAGCACAAACAACACGAAAGTTACGAACTCGATGCACAGCGTATTGATGTCAACTCAATGCAAACTCTAATTCAACTAACGAAAGACGGGGTGGGTTATGCAGTGTTACCAGAACCTGAGATACGTCATCTTCTTAAATCGGGTGAAATGAAACAACTGTTTTGTGACTGGCAATTGCCGGATTACACCGTGTATGCCGTTACACCGAAAAGAGACCTTGTCCCTAAAAAGATAAGCGCAGCAATTACTTGCTTACAAGAGTTGTTTGAGCAGATATAAAAAAGGCAGCCAGTGGCTGCCTTTTTATTAGCTTGTGCATGAAAATTAGAAACGTGTATTTAGCTGTACGCTAAGAATATGAGCAGTTGCTGACTGAGTACCAGAAAAGTTAGTCGTAAAGTCAGTGCCTGGTAGAACGTTACTTAAAATCGTTCTGTCTTTGTCGATTTTCGCTTCGCGGCCATCAATAAACACGTACGCTACATCAATTGAAGTGTCGTCACTCATCGTATACGTCAAACCACCAGAGAACCACTGGCGGTCAGTATCAGGAATACTTAAAGAGCGATTCTCTACTGACACCACACCATCGTCATACGCATAGCCAGCACGAAGTGTAATCTCGTCATTCAAGACATAAGTCACACCGATAGCCGCACGCCAAGAGTCGTCGAAGTTCTCTTCTTTAATAAGGAAGTCAACGCCATCTTCTAGGTTAGCTTCAAGCTTTTCAAATGTGCTCCAATCTGTGAACACTACGCTTGCTTGAACAGACCACTGGCTATCGATTTTTTGATCAATAGCTAATTCAGTCGTTGCCGCAAGGTTTAAATCTAGGCTACCAGGCTGATTAAGGTTAATAGGGAAAATAGGTGTTTGTGACGACACCGCACCTTCCAGCTCAAGCTTAGTTTCTGCGCGGTATGAAAGCGCAATATTTGTCATATCAGTAGGCTGCCAGAAAACACCTGCATTCCAGCCGTAGCCCCAATCATCCCCTTCCATGCTAAATAGTGAAGCACCAGGGGTAAGTGTTGGTAGGGTAATGCCCAGTGCTTCTGCTGTCGGCGCTAAGCCAGCAACCGTACCTGCTAGTGTATTAGATACACCAGAGCCAATCTCAGCTTCTGCGTAGGTAATGTTTAAGCCAAAGCCAACCATAAGCTGCTTGTTTACTTTGTAAGAAACAGCAGGGTTTAACGTTACCGTTTTTACTTCTGCTGTGTCTGCGAAATGAAGCGCTCCAAAATCATCTGAGTAGTCTGAACGAAGACCGTAGGTTGTAAATACGCCTACGCCAGCAGTGAGCTGGTCATTAATAGGAGAAACATAGAAAAAGCTTGGCACAATTGCCGTATCAGCGATGTTGTCTTCTGCTGCTGGGCTTGCGCTTACTACTGTGTCACCTAGGTTGTATGTTACTGCACCATCAATGTCTACATTTGGGTCAATAAAGCTTGCAGATGCACTGAATTCAGCTTCTTTAAATACACCAATAGCAGCGGGGTTAGTTGCAAGAATAGAGGCATTCTCTGGCTTAGCCGCTTGGCCGGCCATAGCGCGACCAAGGCCATTTGCACTGTGTTCATTAACTTGAAAACCAGCAGCTAGCGCAGATGAAGAGGCTAAAGTAGCTAGCGCTAAGCATACTGAGGCACGTAAAGAAAACTGTTGCTTCATAAAATACTCATAGTAATAGGGGAAAAATTGCAGCTGGGCATTCTACGGATATGAGTACTTTTGTTCAATGCAAGTAAACGACATTTACGGACTTTTATCGCATTTTTTACAATTATAGCAACAACTTCGGCGCATTTATAAGCAAAGTTGATAACAAAGGGTTAACGCGAGATCACAAGATTGTTAACCAGACATTAAACGACAAAGATACAGGAATTTTGTTAAGACTATCTCTCATACGTCACTAATTCTGTACGTGCTTTACCCTTTTCTTTAGCAGCATAGAGAGCCTGATCGGCCTTATCGATGAGTTTGTCGATAGTAATATCACGTAAGTCAGATGCGATTACAGCGCCTATAGAGCAGCTCATCGTCGGATGTTTAGCATCATCTGCATGAACAACCTTTTTTTGCTTCCACTTGTCAAGCAGCGCATCGCAGTGCACTGCCACTTGCTGCTTAGTGATATCACTTAACACAACAATGAATTCCTCTCCGCCATAGCGACCTAAAATATCCGTGTCTCGCTTAAATACACTGCGCATAATATCGGCTTGCAGTTTTTATCGCGTCATCACCTTGCTGATGCCCAAAGCTATCGTTGTATTTCTTAAAATCATCAAGGTCGAGCATCAATACTGCCATAGACACCTTGTGACGCTTGCTCAGTGCGAGCAATTTCACGCTTAGCTCGCGTAGTGCTCGCCGATTGAGTAGGTCTGATAATGGGTCATACTTGCTTAATTTTAGTAACCTGTCGTTACTCTCTTTAAGCATACTTACACTGCGATCGAGACGATACTTAGCATAGGCACAGATAAATAGAGAGCCGCACACAAAGGCAATAGAAATGGCGACTCTGTCACCATACACTGGCGCAAACCACATTAGCGCCAAAAAACCCAATATATTGATGGTATTCGCAGCAACGGCAAGTTTGAAAGGAATGCCTAACGCGAATACACAAAAGAAAGCATACAAAATGGTGCCTTCATATGGGAAGGCGAATTGAAATTCATGCCAGCACGACCAAATAAGCCAATAATTGCTGTAGGTCAGTGCCACTAACAGTCCGGTAAAAAGAAACTGTTTACATTGTGCAAAACGGCGCCAAAAAGAGAAAACGACGACCACTGCAATGATGGGTAGTTGCAGTAGTAAACGGTCAAAAAAGTAAAGCGAGTACATACTACTAGGTAAGAGCAGAACATCTGCCACCATAAAACCTAAAACAAGGCAGGCACCTATGATAAGTGCAACGCGCAGGCGAATTAATTCGGTAGCTTTGTTTAGCTTCACGTTTTACCTATGAAAAACATCAACGCTCTAAATTGAGTATAACGCGAACCCACACTCTGTGCTTGCGAGTTTTAATGTGATGGCCACACCAACTCAACCTTTGCGCCTCCATTTGCACCGTTTAAGAGTGCTAGCTTTCCATCGTGCTTGCTGACAACTGATTCAACAAACGCTAAGCCAATACCTGCCCCGTGTTCTTTGGTGGTAAAAAGCGGCGTTTTCGCGTTCTCTATGTTTGAGAACCCCGAACCGTTATCTGTAACAATTAGGTGTTGCTGCGAATCACTTAAATAGAATTGCACGTCGATAATGGCATCTTTCTCTTCGACCGCTTCTAATGCATTTTTAACAAGGTTTATAAGTACGTGAGCTAACAACTGTGGGTCGCCATAACAGGTGTGTTGACCTGAAAAACGCAATTGGTCTTTTTCGCCTAATAGCGTCTTGGTTTGCTCAACAACCGTCGTTAAATCGAAACGCTCATATTGTGGCTCGGGTATTTTTGCCACTTCTGCGAATCGCTCTACAAAGCTAAGTAGCCCATCAGAGCGACTTTTTACTCTGCTCAGCACTTTGCGCACTTGCTCAAGATCCCAATTAGACATCGATAACAATGTATCCGCCATAGACGACATAGGTGTAAGCGTATTTCGCAGCTCATGGCTTAGCACTCTAACGATGTTATTCTGTACGGCCTGCTCACTTTGTTTAAGTTCTGAGTCAATATTGATGGCAGTGAAAAGGTAAGCTGACTGCTGCATATAATTAAGTGCACTCGACTGACAGCGCCAACTTCGCGTCAGTGCTGGATGATGGATTTGGTCTTTACTGACTGTAAAGCCCAGTTGTTGAGCATGCATGCCCTGCAATAAGCTCACCTCGCGCATGGCATACGCTTCTCGATTAGCATAAATTAATGTGAAGTTGTCGTCGAAAGCGATAATGACAATAGGGATATCTTCAAACAACTGCGACAGCAGAATAGGGAGTAGCTGGGTCGATGTGCTTCCTATTGCACTTTTTGATTGTAACAGTTCAATTTCTCTGACGAGATCATCAATGAGTACTGACGAGCCTCGCCTTGCTAAGCTCGTACTAGACTCCCCCATATTGACGCTTTGCACATAGGTACTTACGCGCATAATGGATGAACACCAAAAATCCCAAACTCGCCATGCTACCCAGCAAAGCGGGTATGATAAAAAGAATAGCATGGTGCAGATTGCCAACAACGACCATTCAAACGCAACGCCGATAATACCCGCCATGACGAGGAACATAAGCACAGTAAAGACAAGCGCAACTTTAATTTTGAACTCCACGGTGCGCCGCGTTTTAATCAACTTCGAAATCCTCTTTGCTTAACTGGTATTTTTCCAATCTGCGATACAGCGCGTTACGAGAAATACCTAATGCGGAAGCGGCTTTACTAACATGGCCTTGGTACTTTTTGAGGGCGTGGGTAATCATGTCATATTCCACATCATCTAAAGAGCGCAACACGTTTGAATTGCGCTCATCCTTAGACTGAGTGTCGTCAGGTAACATAATATGAGCAGGCAAAATCTCTGTCTCTCGACACAAAATGACGGCACGTTCAATTACGTGGCTAAGCTCGCGCACATTACCCGGCCAAGAGTAGTTATTAAGTAAAATGGCTACATCATCACTCAGCGTTAATTTTGCTTTTTGGTACTTAGCTGAAAACGATTCAATGAAATGCGTGGCGAGTAAGGTTATATCCTCCTTTCTTTCTCGTAAGGGCGGTAAGGAGAGTACAAAAGTATTTAAACGAAACATAAGATCTCGCCTAAAATTACCACCCTCCACCATGTCGTTAAGATCGGCATTTGTCGCGCTAATTATTCTGACATCAGCACTGTGCGTTGTACTTGAACCCACCGGCTCAAACTCATTGCTTTCTAATACGCGTAGCAATTTGGGCTGCACGGCATTTGGCAAGGCACCAATTTCATCCATAAATAGCGTGCCGTTTTGCGCCAACTCAAATCGTCCTTTGCGTGCGTCTTTGGCATCAGTAAACGCGCCTTTAACGTGTCCAAATAGTTCGCTTTCAAAGAGATTTTCAGGAATAGCGCCCATATTTACCGAGACAAACGGTGCACTATTTCGGTTTGAAAGTAGGTGTAAGCGCTCAGCCAATAGTGATTTACCCGTTCCATTTTCACCTAAAATAAGTACGCTTGCTTGCGTGTTGGCCACCTGTTCAATCATCTCTTCTAACTGGCGCATTGCAGGCGATTGGGCAACCCATGCATTGGCCCGATTAGCGGGTTTTGTGGTTGCTCTGCGATGTGCGTAACTGCCTGATTCTGTAGACGAATAAATATGCTTTTCCACGACATCGAGAAGTTTTTGATTATCCCACGGCTTCTCAAAGAAATCCGCAGCACCAAGCTGCATCCCTTTTACGGCAAGCTCAATATTTCCCCATGCGGTCATCAATACCGTACGAATATTTTGCTGTGTGAGCTGAGAAAGCACTTCAAGGCCTTCTCCACCACTGGTCGTATCGCGGCTGAAGTTCATATCTAGCAACACTAGTTGAGGTAGCTGCTGCGCCACAATACGCGCCAACTGTTTAGGACTACTCGCCTCTAGCACTTGATAACCATGGTTTGACAGCAGCATCGACAGCGCTAAACGAATATCTTCGTCATCATCAACGACAACTATCATTCCTTTTGAAACTTGCATGTGACTCCTTAAGTGAAAGCCCCAGTCTTTGGGGACAGGGGCTTTTTGTAGTTTATGCGCTCACTACTATCTATAGCTCTCGCAAGGTCCGCATTGGATCTTTGCGTATAATTCGCCATCCGGGAATAGCAACTGATACCAGCATGGCGAATGTAAGAAGCACATTGATACCTATTGTCGCACTCCAATCCAGAGACGGTGCATTTTCAAATAAGCCTAACATATATTGATAAGCTAACACCCCAGCAATTGCGCCAAGACTTAAACCAATGATTAACATCCATAGTGACTCTTTCATCAGCAACTGTAATAAGCGCGCTTGTTTTGCACCTGTAGCCATTCTGACTGCCAGTTCATAACTGCGTTGACCTGCAGTCATTTGGCTCAGGCCAGACACACCGATGACCGCCAGTACCAGTGTTAACAAGGCCAAACCTGCCACAACTAACATGTTAAGGCGCGTTGCTTGCGTTACTGACTCCCAACGTTCGCTCATTGAATCGACACGTAACTCGCCTAATCGTGGGTCAAGACCGTTGACAAGGTTTGCTACGCTTTCAAGATTTAACGATTCTCCATCGGGCATGATAATCACTGCCGATAACGTATTGAAGTTCATTCTTGTCGGACTACTAAAGTACACCTCTGGCGCATCGACATTGAGTGTGCCTGACGGCATTGGGTCGATATCATGTACGATGCCAACTACCTTAAAAATGTCATCGGCAGTGTCACCCATTTTTATTTCTTTACCTACCATAGACATCCAGTTGGCTTCACCTGCACGTTCAATAGCAAATGATTGAGAAATAAGAATATTAGGCAGGCCAACATCATCAAGGTTTAAATCTCGCCCTGCAATTACTGGGATTTCAAATGCATCAAATACACCTGGGGCCCACATCATAGGACGGATCATGACCGAGTCGCCAGAATCTGGATCAGGATAGGCACTCATTGACACATTACCCGTCAGCGGAAGTGCATTAATGTCAAACACCTCACCGTCTAAAGCAGATAGACGCTCAGTAAACGCTTGGCGCAGTTGCTGCCATTCACTGCCCTGGTAGTTATCAAACTCTTCAAGTGATGTACGCCATGTATCATCCGCTACAGACATACTAACTTCATACGCATTGGGCATGCTGTAACCTAAGTTTCTGTATGCATTGTTGTAGCTATCTTTAACTGACACACTTGCAGCAGTGAGTAATACACACGCCAATGACAGCTGCACGACCATCAGTGCCTTGCTTATGGTTTGATTCTGCTGAGCTGGCGTTCCTTTACCACTTGAATTGAGACTATCCGTTAAGGTCATCTTATCGACATACAACAATGCGATAGTGGCAAACGCTACGTTAATAAAAACGATAAAAATAAGGGCGAGAATTACGCTACTGACATCCACTGAAATTTGGTCCAGCAATGGTAAATTGTCGCCCGCAAGAACGGGGAGCACTTCAATTAACCAGCCTGCCGCGAGTAAGCCAAGTAATGTGGCCATCAAAAACATGGGTAGATTCTCAACAAAGATAAGTCGACGAAGCTTGCCTACTGAAGACCCCATGCACATTTGAATTGCAAATTCTTTACTGCGACTTTGATAGTGGGCAATAAACATATTGAGTAAGTTAAGGCATGCCATAATAAGCAGACTCACCATGGCGATAATTAAGACAAACACGAGTTGCTCACTGTCACCGATAAAAGCATCTCGGTAACTTGACACTTCACCCACGGTTCTCTTACTTAGCAAAAACTCTCGGGCGCGGTCGATGGTAATTTCGTTGTTGGCATAATCGACAAACCAGTTTTCTAAGTCACTGGGCTGCGGCAGGTCACCTTTAAGCCCGCGAACAACGGTGATGGGACCAATATTCAACGTAATGGTATCTGGCTGAGCCAAACTCTGCTCTAGCTTTTGAAAGCGCCAAACCTGCTCGGCTGTATCGCCAGTTAAGCTTGCGGTATTTAAACTCGTGTAATTATCAAATACGCCGAATATGGGATAGTCGTTGCCTTCAAGACGCAGCGTCATATGGGTCATATCCGTCGCGCTACTGTACGCTGATTCCCACAAGCTTTTTGAAATCCACACGCCTTCCTCGGCATTTTCAATATTACTACCCTGACCATTGAGTAGGGCTAAACCAAGTACCTCTGGCGATCCTGTTGATGCATTAAAAGTAGTTACATTGATATCGCTGTTAGCCACATCAATAGTGGTGTTCCCTGGCGAAATATAGGCCCATTCAAGATCATTACCCCAGTAATTTTTAGCCGACGCCACGCGACGCAAATCGCTAAAAAACGGAACAATTAGCCCTTCGTTGAATTCTAATTGCAACTCCACCTGATGTAAGTCAGTTTCGTTGACATCCGGCAGGGGCTTAAACAGCAATGTATTCGCTACCGCCACTACGGTAAGTACCGCTGCAAGCGTTAATCCCAGTGTCGATATTAATGGTAAGCTCAAGCGAGGTAGCGTAAATATCCTTGCTATACCTTGCTTAAATGCATTGATATACAACCTCATGCGACCCCCTGCTCACGAACGAAGTTGACTTGTTTTTCACCTACGATCTTGCCATCGAGCAGTTGTACTTGTCTGTGCACCAAACCACTGTACCGACTATCGTGAGTCACCATTACTATGGTAGAACCTTGCTGATTCAGCTCCATGAGTAGCTTCATTACGGCATCACCATTTTTGGTATCTAGGTTACCTGTAGGCTCATCAACAAGGATCAAATCTGGTTTGCCAACTAACGCTCTGGCAATCGCTACACGTTGCTGTTGACCACCTGACAATTGGTTGGGCTTGTAGTTAATTCGGTGTTGCATACCCACCTTGTCAAGCGCTTCAACCACTGCATCCTTAATGGCTTCGGGCTTTTCTCCTCTATGCTCCAAAGGAAGCGCCACATTCTCAAACACCGTCATGCTGTCGATAAGATTAAACGATTGAAATACATAGCCAATATGCTGATTTCTAACCTGCGTTCTCTGATCTACGCTTAGCCCTTTGGTGTCAATATCACTAATTTGGTAGGTGCCTTCTGTTGCGCTATCTAATAACCCCATAATAGTAAGTAATGTAGATTTCCCGCAGCCCGATGGTCCGGTAATAGCAACAAATTCTCCACTATAGATATCAAGAGAAATTCCTTGTAATGCATGTGTCTCAATTTCTGAACCAATGTACTTTTTATGAATACTATCCATACTGACGACGATATTATTTCCCATCATTTATCCCTCTTGTCTAATTGTCATTTTGTTATGTGCAGTCCAAGCGTCCTGCATTTGTGATACGAAGCGATCATTCACGTCTACACCAGACTGAATAATGAGCTTACCTTTGGTTAAATCACCTAATTGAATGCGTTTTTTAGTCGCCTGACTCTCACCCTCTTTCATCACAAATCGCTCTAGCTGCGATAGAGGGCGCAGTCCGGCCAGTTGCGGCACATACAGTGCGTTATGTTGAGTTTTCATAAATACTTGCCCAGTTACGGGGGCTAGCGGTCTAGCATCGGCGGGTAAGTCACTGGTAAGGCGGACCTCGGCGATAACAACCCCGTTATTAACGACAGACTCAATCAAATTAATTTCGCCAGTGATGACGCCTTTTCTGGTCGTCAGTTCAACGGGCGCACCTACGGTGATTTGGTCAGCTTGATGTTGAGGTATACGAAGGCGTGCCAGCAGTTTATCTACTGAGCCTACACGCCCTAATACCGACCCTTGCGGTAAGGTTTCACCAATCTCGACATCAAGGCTTTGTAATGTGCCGTGTATACCTGCTTTTACTTGCATATCGTCGAGCTGATGCTGAAGTAAAGCCACTTGCTGGTGAAGTTGTTCCAACTCTATTTGACGTTGCTTTAATTGAAAGGCCTGTACTTTGAGAAAGTGCTGATATTTTTCACGTTCGAACGCGAGTTTCTTAGCTTCTTGTTTTACAACAAGCTCTGCGCGCTGTATTTCAAGCTTTGCTGACACGCCACGTTCTGAAAGCTGCTTATTAACGTCTAGTTCAAGTCTGGCGCGCTCTAGCGCAGCTTCAATATCGGCAATACGGCTTTGATAGTCTAAGCGCTCATTTTGCTGTTCTAAATCAAAAGATTCCAACTGCACTTTTTGTGCATTGTAGTCTCCAAGTGCCGACTGATGTGCACGGTCTAACTCTGGGTTTGCCAGCGACAATATTACGGTATCGGGCTCGACTTGCGTCCCTGGCCGCAAGTAGATTTCGGCTACTTTTCCAGATGCCTGAGAAGTGAGTAAACGCTCTTGTTCGGAAAACAGCTCTCCAAAGGCCTGACTATACAAATCAACGTTGCCTTGCTTTACCTGTAGTACATCAATCTCATTTGCTGACACCACAAGTGTTTCTTCCTGAGTAAAAACAAAGGCCAGACTAAGAAAAGTAACCACTACAAGACCAAGTGCATACCACCGGCGATTAGACTTTTTTTGCGAGATTTCAATTTTCATGGTGCTCTACCATTTTCTATTTTTAATAAACGTAAGAAAAAGGCGTGCCAATCATAAAAAGCTCTAAATTACACGCGCTTACGAAATTTCAGTTTAGGTCTTTTTAATTCACCAGTTCGAAATCGAACAAAGTTGTTCGTTTTTAACGTGTAAAGTCAGCGATGGCCAGAGAGGGGACAAACGCGGTGAGGACGATGAGTATGAATCTTTGTACGCTGGGTACATTTTCTGTTCTCAATGCCAGTAACATTTGTATTGCTTAGAGAGTAGCGTTGTATTTGTGCGTTCAACAGTGTCCTCTGTTACCCGCAAGTTCGCTTCTTTCAATGCGATTGAGTACTAAGAAAGATCCACTGAATTCCGTCTTTCTTGGTGTTTTTTGTGAGCTACTAGCGCTAAAAACAGAGTGTTTGATAACGAGTTCCTACTATCAGGCATTGTGTTTGTTAGTTGTTTTGCAATCTCAATTTAGCTCTTACTGGCGCAATTCTCGTGTATTGCGTTTTTCCCGATAGTAGTGCTACAGCTGCTATCGGGCTTTTTTATAGCTTCCAATTTTAGCCGTGCAAGTGATGCATATCAGGCGCTAAACGAGGTGAAATACGTTCGCGTCTAATCGGCTGGGTTTGTGCACGTGGTAGCCTTGAAAATAGTCAATACCAATTTCAGAAAGCTTATTGAGCGTTGCTTCATCTTCTACAAACTCGGCTATGGTTTCTATGCCAATGGCCTTTGCAACTTCACTTATCGACTTCACCATCGCAAGGCTTATTTCGTCGTCGCAAATATTGTTTACAAACACACCATCAATTTTCAGATAGTCCACCTGCAAATCTTTAAGATAGGCGTAAGATGAAAAGCCTGTACCGAAGTCGTCGAGCGCAAACCGGCACCCTAACGCTCTAAATCGCTCAATGAATGCCTGAGTATTGTCGAGATGAATAATTGCCATGCCTTCTGTTATTTCAAAACATATTTTTTCAGCTGGAATGGCGTATCGTTCAAACGCGTCTATGAGATAATTGGCAAAAAACTTATCGCCAATACTGTGTGTACTTAAATTGATACTTGCACAATCTAGCTGTGCCAAATGCTCAGGGTTTTCACTTAGCCAAGAGAAATAGGCTTTAATTACCCAGCGATCGATATTGGGCATTAAATTGTAGCGCTCGGCAGCGGGAAGAAATTGTCCCGGTGAGCACAGATTCCCATTCGTGTTCATTAACCTAAGCAATATTTCGTAGTGATGTTGATGTGGACCTGGGGCTTTGCTTTGAATGTTCTGCGCTACCAAGAAAAACTGGTCTTTTTCCAGCGCTTCTTTAATGGTATTGACCCATTGCATTTCTAACTGACGAAATTGCATGTCCTGATCGCTTTCTACAAATACGTGAACGCGATTTCGTCCACGATCTTTTGCCATGTAACATGCAGTGTCAGCCATCACGAGGACTTGCTCTACCGAAAGGTGATAGGGCAATAGTTCTACCAAACCGATACTAACGCCTACGGTATAGCGCTTGCCTTCCCACAAAAATGAGAATTGCTCCACCGACTGGCGAATTTTCTCTGCGGCGCGCTGCCCTGTTCGCAGACTCGAATTACTCAGCAAAATACCAAATTCATCTCCCCCAAGCCTTGCAATAAATTGGTCATCACCAAGTTTTCGTACCTCTTCCTGTAGGCGCTTGCTTAACTTTTGCAGCAGAAGATCACCGGCAGTATGCCCACAAAGGTCGTTAACTATTTTAAACTGGTCTAAGTCAAGATAGAGCACGCACGCTTTGTCTTCGTTGTGCTTAACCCGATTTAGCAAATCTGAAGTTTTAATTTCAAATGCACGACGATTATAGAAACCGGTAAGGGGATCATGTTCAGCAAGGTGCTGTAGTTGCTGTTCAAAGGCCTTTCTCTCGCTAATATCAATGAGCGTACCTTCAATTTTATTGTCACCTTTTTCGCTCACCAAGCGCGCTGAAATTGTCACCCAAATATAGGCACCTTGTTTATTCGTCATTTTTGTCTCGTGATCGAGCACTTGACCTTTCGTTTTAATGGCTTCAATCAAGGCAATATAATCCTTAAACTCCATTACATAGCCATCTAACGTCAGCCAGTTGCCGTCATAACCTTCAACGCTGTCCAACCCAACGATATCTAAGAACGCTGGATTTGCCCCTAGCAAATCACCTCGCTCTGACAACGTAAAGATCCCCTCAAGAGCATTTTCATAAAGGGTTTCAAAACGCCTTAAATTATCAATAGACTCTTGCTGCGCTTTTTCTCGTTTTCGCTTCTCAGTATTGATGCGATCGGCCAGTGCCAAGGCGATAATGACAATGCCAACAAGCGCGCCAATATTCCCTCCGTATTCCGTAATAAATGTTGAAGGTAAGACGCCCATTTTGGTCAATGATTTAGCAATAATTCCCGCAAAATAAGCAGACCACGCCCAGCAGAAAAACTGCGCAATACGTGGGCTATACTTCAGCATTGCAATGCAAGTAATAAACACGCTAGACATTACAACAACGGTCATACCCGCGTTGAGTTGTGCTGCTAAATGGTAAGGTAAGAACAGCGTGACTATGGCTGACACGCAGGCGATTAGACCAATAGTTTTGGTAAAACCGTTGAGTAGGCTTGTCTTGGGGGGCTTTAGCAATTCCCGGGTAAAGAAAATAGTGGCTATAATCCCGACAGCGATAAAGGCCAGCGATGACACTTGATGCCACTGTGTGGCAAACGGCCAAAGCCACTTATAGGTATAGCCATCTAGCGAACCATGAACACCTGCCATACACGTTATATAGATACTGTATAGTAGATACGTTTTGTCTTTGACTATTACCGACAAACACAAGTAATAGGCGCTCATAATGAGCAATGCACCTAAGAAGTACCCATAAAGAAACGCCACGTCTTTTGAATGCTGTAAAAACGCTTCGCGCTGCCAAATGGAAATAGGCGTTTGTAATGTACCTTGCGTCGCTATCCGCAGATAGATATCTTTTGACTCGTAAGGCGCTAAGCCAAACGGCATGACAAATGTAGGATGATCAACAGGGCGCTCGGCAAACGGTTTGAGGTCACCTAATGCGTAATAATCACTGGGCGAATTTGTCTCTTTCTGCTCGGTGGAATAAGCATAGAACTCGATATCATCCAGTAATGCATAGTCAATGTGTAAGTACAAAGGCAGTGGCTTGTCGCTGCTATTTACCGCTCGTAAACTCAGCCATATTGTATTATCAGTAAAGCCAAAATTTGGGTTGCCATCAGGAATTTCAGACCATTGACCTGAACTTAGGGCCTTTACATCGTTAACAGAAAGTTTTCCCGCCTCATCTGCATAAAATAGGATGTCTCGGGTGGGATCAATAGATTCAATTGAAGGGGTTAAGACGATATGGTGATTATGGGCATGGCTTTGCTGTGAAAGCCCTAACGAACTT
Source organism: Alteromonas sp. McT4-15 (assembly GCF_020515205.1). NCBI lineage: Bacteria > Pseudomonadati > Pseudomonadota > Gammaproteobacteria > Alteromonadales > Alteromonadaceae > Alteromonas > Alteromonas sp. McT4-15. The sequence goes on along the minus strand of NZ_JAJALG010000001.1, from coordinate 215,882 downwards.
AGCACTAATAAAATAAACAAAACCAATCGATATAGCATCAGCTTCCTAAATGTGTACTGCAAAACGATGCGAGCAGTTACTACTGCTCTTTTTTACAAAAGCCTAAACAGGTTAGCGCGACCTTGCTTTTCACCGAGATTCTGTAACGATTTTACGCGCTTGCCACTCTACTCAGTATATTGATTGCACACGTGCATTTTGTAAACGTTTTACTGGTAATGCCACTTGTCTCACATTACCACGGTACACAATAAGCTGTATGCCTCTTTAGTCTGAAAAGCGTGGTACAGAAGGCTTTTGGTAGTAAAGAATGATGAAAAAAGCGAGATTCGTGATTTGCACTATAATTAAGGGAAATCGTTAGTTTGAATGTTAGAGCACAACAGACATTCACCTAGCACTCGAAGGAAATCGTAAAAGGAGTATTTGAAAGTAGCGTTAACTTTGACGTTTTCGACAGTTAAAGAAGTATGAGAGTGCAATGCCGAAAGTTATTTGGTTAGTAAAATTCATAATACTGGGAGCGCTCGCTATACATAGCCTTGCCAAAGCTACCTCTCAAGAAAACACACTACCGCAAACCATTACGTATTTTTATACAAACCAACCGCCCTTTGAATTTGTATCAAAAGATGGCGTTGCCAGTGGCATTGCCGTTGAAAAAGCGCAGCACTTATTTGCCAATACACCATACTCGCTAGCGTTTGCTTTTGATTCATTAAATAGGGGCATCGATAACCTGCATGCCGGACGTTACGACATTAGTACCGCGGTAAGTCCCACAAAGGCTTTACATAAAACATTTTATATCAGCAACAAGCCTCTGTATTTCATAAACTTAAGTGCTATACGCAAGCGCGATACAACGCCCGTCACGCAAATCGAACAAATTAGCACCGTGGCCTACGCCGCTTTATCTGAAAATACTTTTGCTTTTATTGAGCGCTACTTACAGGCCCAACACCCGCTTTCAAAACGCTATGACGTAAAGACATTTGCTCAAGGAATACGCCTAGTTGAATTAGATAAGCTGCCCTATTTTTTAACCTACTTAACCGACCAGCAAACAGATTACGGCGATACGTTAACCACTGATTTACTGATGCAGTTACCCGTACATATCATTGTGTCGAAGCACCACCCACACGCCAGTGAAATTATCGAGACGGTTAACACACACCTGTAGCAAGGTGAGCACACGTAATGACTTAAACTCGCTTTGTAGAAAATAATTTTCATAGACTTAATACAGCAACTAAGCTTTACTCTGCGATTTTTAAAGCACGGTAACGGTAATGACAATGTACACCTTTCGTTAAATCAAAAATGAATGTGAAACAATCTCTAGTGTTAGTTTTAAATGGTTATGTTTATTTTGAGGACTTTTAATGTCTATTTTAACCAGTAGCGTGTTCAATCAAGTTGATAACTCTATTTACTCAAATGCAATGACATTTTTGCGCGCGCCATTAACGCAAGATCCAACTAAGGGAGATGCCGATGTGGTGATTTTAGGATTGCCATTCGATATGGCAACTTCGGGTCGTTCAGGCGCTCGCATGGGGCCAGATGCCATTCGTCAAGCTTCAATCAACTTAGCATGGGAGGGCCAACGGTTCCCATGGGATTTTAAGTTGGCAGAACAGTGTCACATTTGTGATGCAGGTGATTTAGTGTTCTCTGCCGGAGATAGCGAAGAATTTTGCGCCCGCGTTGAAATGGCGGCTGACGAGATTTTAGCATCCGGCAAAACCTTGCTTTGTTTTGGCGGCGATCACTTTGTTACTTTGCCATTGCTGCGTTCACACGCGAAAAAATTTGGCAAAATGGCGCTAGTTCATTTCGATGCCCATACCGATACGTATAGCAATGGCAGTCGATTCGACCATGGCACTATGTTTTATCACGCCCCAAACGAAGGGTTAATTGACAAAGAAAAATCAATACAAATTGGTATTCGCACAAACTATACACAGGAGAATCACGGCTTCACGGTAATCAATGCCATGCAAGCCAATGATATGGCACCACACGATATTGTGGAGCAGATTAAACATACTATTGGTGACTTACCGGTTTACTTAACATTTGACATCGACTGCCTCGACCCCGCGTTTGCACCAGGTACTGGCACACCAGTGTGTGGTGGTTTATCGACAGACAAGGTACTTCGAATTCTTCAGGGGTTACGAGGCATTAACTTGGTGGGTATGGACGTGGTGGAAGTGGCACCCTCATACGATCAAAGTGATATCACTGCGTTAGCAGCGGCTACTATCGGCGTTGACTTACTGCATTTATGGGTTGCTAGAGAAAAGTAAAAAAACGGGGCATTTCACTGCCCCGTTTTTTATTTACTTTTTAACATTATTGACGTATAGATTGACAAAAAACTATCATACTAAAGAGAATATAAGTTATTGATTTTTTTAAATCCCAACTTATCCGATAAATAAAAAAGTATCATCCTATTCGAATAGATTGGTGTGGAGATCACTCAAATCTGATACAAAAAAGTTTCATACTATCAATTAAATATTGAAGCGCATTTTAGGACAAGCTAACGCAAAAGTTTGAAACCTAAATTTTTAGACGGACTATTTGACTAAGAAACTATATGATTTCATTGGTTCAGCGTAATCCTCTTTCAAAAACTGCTTATTAATAATAAGACCTTTCACAGAACAACTCTATGCTTTATTAATCTGCCGCGGGGCATTGCATAACCCAGTTAAGGATATCCATGGCAGTAACCACACCAATCAGCACTGATTCACGCGTAACAAATAACCGATGGATATCATGCGACTCGATGATGTTATACGCCTCTGAAATAGGCCTTTTCTCGTCAATTGAAAACACTTCTGGGGTCATTATAGAGTTGACCGTGCAATAATCAGATGCGCGTGACTTTATCCGATCAATTTCTGATTGCAGCACGGTACCCTGTGGCCCAATGTAGTGTTGAATGATTTTCTCAATCTCTTTTTCGTCTGGGCTGCTGCCTTCAAATTTCACAACATCAGTTTGTGTAACAACACCGACAAGGGTTTCATCAGATGCAATAACTGGAGCACCAGTTATTTTATGCTTCGCAAAAAACTCTGAGAGTTTTTTGATAGACCAGCCTTCATAAACTGTCAGTAAATCTGCACTGGCAATTGCTGCTACAGGGTATTTTTCTAGCAAATCCAGCACTGTTGTACTATCACTTACCATGTTTCCATTCCTTCTCAGTTAAAGGCAGCCACCACAACTACCGCATCGCCAGTCATTTTGATTTACCGCCTCATAAAACCACTCAACATGCTGTTCATCGAATGGGATGTCGTAACGCTCAAACAGCGGCACAAGCCAGTTTGCTTGCTCCTCAATCCATTCATGGATCTCCAGTCCTTCTATGTATTCTTCATCATCAGGGAATAGCCAACTGAAAATACCGCGTGTGTCCATATGGTTCTCGGCTTTTGCCGACGGCAATTCCAAAAGTTGTTGGTTAAAGCAGATTTCCCAATGGCCCAAACAGAGCGTGTGTCCTTGCGCCGTCCATCGCGCCGTGAAGGGATTCGCCATCTTTTACCCCACCACTTTATCGAGTTTAAACAACACTACTGCATTAACATAGAATCATCGAATTCAAACTTGAAACCTTGTATATCTGCTTCGCTAACGAGTCGATGCAAATACTGCGACAGTGCTTTACGGTGAACCTTATCATTAAGATATTGTTTTATCTTCTCTCTCACCATATCGAAGGAAAGCGGTTTGCCGTCTACTTTCCTGGCAACAAGAACTACATGGTAACCATAGCGAGTCTCTACCGGCTGAGGCATCAGCCCCTCACTGGCGGCAAAAACCTGGCGTTCAAACTCCCTTACTGTCTGACCATAGGAAAGCTGACCTAAGCTGCCGTCAACATCTTTGGAAGGGCATGAAGAAAACTGTTTCGCCAACTCTCCAAGAGTAGATTCTCCGCCTTGTAACTTATGAATTAAGTTAACCGCCAATGCATGAGACTCTGCCCTGTGTTCAAGATCCTTCGGGTCTGATGCAATCAGTATGTGACTTGCTTCAATTAGCGGAGCTGTTTTGAACGTACCCTTGTTTGCGCTGTAATAGCGCTCGCATTCCTCGGTAGTTGCCTCCGGTACGCAGACTTCAGAGGCTAACAGGCTATCAATCAATTGACTGTTTTGTTCAATTGCATCTGATTTAGGGTTGAGTGGGATCCCTTTTTCCATCGCTTTTTGCGTAACCAGCTCACCGATGATCAGTGTTTCTGCCGCTTTTACCATCGCTTGTCGGCGTGATTCGGCAGGATGATACTGAACCTCAGCGTCGATCATCGCCGCGCTAATGGTTTTCCCGTTTACCGTAATATCTGGTGTGTTTGTAAGTGACATAGTCAATCCTACTTAAAAAAGGAGGCTTCCTTGCCCCAATGAATGATTGTGGAAATTATGCTCTTGAACGAACAACCTGATAGCTTCTGCGAACATACTGCACAGGAACGCTCCAGATATGCACCAACCTGCTAAATGGGAATAGTACGAACAACGTAATACCCAAAGTAACGTGGAACTTGTAAACCGGATGAACGGTTGAAATAAACTCTACTGCTTCAACAGGTCTGAATGTCAGTAAGTACCGAGACCAGCTCATCAGGTTATACATCACAGCACCATCCATATGACCTGAAGAGATCACAATGGTAAACATACCCACGATTAACTGAAGATAGATAAGCAATAAAATGCCGGTGTCCATCTTGCTGCTGTTGGCGCGGATCCTGGGGTCAAACAGTCGGCGTTTTACCAACATGGTTAAACCAATGAAGCATAAGACACCAAAGAAGCCACCAACGCCCATGGCGATCACTTGCTTAGTTGCGAGTGAAATTCCAAGTGCGTGCCAAATCTCCCAAGGCAAGACAAGGCCGGCAAAATGCCCCAATAAGATCGCAATGATCCCGACATGGAACAAAATGTTGGCTATCCGAAAGTTTTTGCTGCTTAGCATCTGGCTTGAACCCGTTTTCCAACTGTATTGCTCTCGGTCATAGCGCAGAAGACTGCCGAGAAAGAAAATCCCGGTTGCGATATAAGGATAGATGCCAAAAAAGAACATATCTAAAAACGCCATAACTAGCTCCTTATTGCTTGCTCAGCCGCTTGGGCTGACGAAGTATCTATAAAACTGATGGGGACATCCTGGTCGCGACGTTGTGTCTCAGTAGGTCGATTGACCTGAGAGGGGCAACCGCCGTTTACTGCATCGCCACCAAAAGTAACAGCTTCTTCTTCCCAGACTTTGTCCAACGCCTTTTTGGTATCATCACGTTTTTCATCTTTGACTTGCTCACGTAATGCCTGCACATCAATAGCCGCCTCAGAAAGTGCAACTAGTGCTGAAAAGACAGCACTGTAGTTGCAGTCTCGTTTTTCTAGACGCACTTGGAGAAGAGCAAGGATCGGTGCAATGTCCTGCAACCAACCTTTGCCATTCTCGCTGCCTTGTGTGCTAACGAACTCAAGAAACAATGGGATATAATCAGGTAACTCTCTGACACCTATGTCCAGGCCTGCTGCTCGGTACTGTTCAAGCAAGTTGACCATTGCTTGGCCCCTGTCGCGCGATTCACCATGAATATGTTCATAAATGAGCAGCGAGAGTGAACGACCCCGTTCAAACAAACCATCATAGTCAGCCTGCCAATCAAGCAAGCTGTCTGAGAAGCGCTGATCGACAAATGCGAGCAGACTCGCTTTGTTGGTTTCATCAAGCGCGGCATCGTTTGCAATGATTTCTGCAACATCGATTCCGTGCTCATAAAGCGCTTCTGTCGGGTAATCAAGAAGTCTTGAAAGGACTTTTAAAATTTCCATTAATCTTGTACCTCCACAGGGATGACTTGACGAACGGTTTGTTTTTTACCACCAAATAAGTCTGTACTGCTGTCTCCGCCACTACAGCCGTTACCGAAGCTGAAGCCACAACCTGATTTCATGTCATAGGCATCAGCTGCATACGCTTTGTGGCTTGTCGGAATGACAAATCTGTCTTCGTAGTTGGCAAGTGCCATATAACGATACATTTCTTCAACTTGCGCAACACTGAGACCAGCTTGTTCCAGTGCTTCCAGATTTTCTTCACCGTCTACTTGTTGTGAACGTTTGAATTTACGCATTGCCATCATGCGTTTTAAAGCATGTTCAACTGGTGCTTCGTCACCTGCAGTTAACATATTGGCCAAGTACTTCATCGGAATACGCAGTGCTTTTAAGTCTGGGAAGACACCATCCATTGGCACACTACCGGCCTCAACTGCGCTCTGAATTGGGCTTAAAGGCGGCACATACCAAACCATTGGCAGAGTGCGGTATTCAGGGTGTAAAGGCAGAGCAACTTTCCAGTCCATTGCCATTTTGTAAACCGGAGACTCCTGAGCCGATTTTAACCAGGCGTCTGGAATACCTTCTTTGCGTGCTGCTTCCTGTACCGCCTCATCGAATGGGTCGAGGAAGATATCGCACTGCGCTTGGTAAAGATCCTTATCATTGGCAACACTGGCGGCTTCTTCGACGCGGTCAGCATCATAGAGCATAACGCCTAAGTAGCGAATACGACCAACACAGGTCTCAGAACAGACGGTGGGTTGGCCAGCCTCAATACGTGGATAGCAGAAAATACATTTCTCAGATTTGCCGGTTTTCCAGTTGTAATAGATTTTCTTGTACGGGCAACCACTGACACACATTCTCCAGCCGCGACACTTGTCCTGATCAATCAATACAATGCCGTCTTCTTCACGCTTGTAAATTGCCCCTGATGGGCAAGACGCCACACACGCAGGATTGATGCAATGCTCACACAAGCGAGGTAGATACATCATGAAAGTCTTTTCAAATTCGCCGTACATATCGGCCTGGATCTGATTGAAGTTGCTGTCAGCTCGACGCTTGGAAAACTCGGTACCGAGGATTTCTTCCCAATTAGGGCCCCAGTCAATTTTTTCCATCCGCTGACCCGTAATCAATGAACGAGGACGTGCGACAGGCTGGTGTTTACTTTCACCAGCTTTATGCAAATGCTGATAGTCGAAATCGAACGGCTCGTAGTAATCATCAATACCCGGCAGATCAGGGTTGGCGAAAATGTTGGCCAGAATGCGCAGCTTGCCACCCTGCTTAGGTGTCAATTTGCCATTGCTATGCCGAGTCCAACCACCGTTCCATTTTTCCTGATTCTCCCACTCCTTGGGATAGCCAATGCCCGGTTTGGTTTCGACATTATTGAACCATGCGTACTCGACACCTTCACGCGATGTCCATACATTCTTACAAGTTACAGAGCAGGTGTGGCAACCGATACATTTGTCAAGGTTGAGCACCATGCCTATTTGAGCTCTAACTCTCATGATTAGCCCTCCGCTCCAAAGTTGTTAAATTCATCTGCATTCTGTTCGACGCTGTCATCGTCCAACCAATCGACTTTCGCCATTTTTCTCACAATAACGAATTCGTCGCGGTTACATCCCACGGTGCCGTAGTAGTTAAATCCGTAGGCTTGCTGCGCATAACCACCGATCATGTGCGTAGGTTTCATCACCGCTCGCGTAACTGAGTTGTGGATACCACCACGAGTTTTGGTCATTTCTGAACCCGGCACATTCACGATACGTTCCTGAGCGTGATACATCATGCTCATACCTTCCGGTACGCGCTGCGAAACTACCGCTCTGGCCGCAATCGCACCGTTGACGTTGAAGACTTCGATCCAATCGTTGTCGACAATACCTGCGCGCTGCGCATCAGGTTCGGAGATCCATACAATCGGGCCGCCGCGAGACAATGTAAGCATCAACAAGTTGTCTGAATAGGTACTGTGGATCCCCCACTTCTGGTGTGGCGTTATCCAGTTCAGCGCTATCTCCGTGTTACCATTAGGTTGTTTGTTCATAATTGGCTTCACGGTTTTGAGATTGATCGGCGGCTTATACAGGCACATGGTTTCACCGAAATCTCGCATCCACTCGTGATCCTGATAGAACTGCTGACGACCTGTTACCGTGCGCCATGGAATGTACTCATGCACGTTGGTATAACCTGCGTTGTATGAGACATGTTCATCCTCTAAACCTGACCAAGTCGGTGAGCTGATGATTTTGCGCGGCTGTGCCTGCACATCTCTAAAGCGAATTTTTTCCTCTTCTTTAGGTTTGGCCAGATGAGTATGATCCAGACCGGTAAACTCGCTTAGGGCAGACCATGCTTTCACTGCAACCTGGCCGTTGGTTTCCGGCGCAAGTGAAAGAATCACTTCCGCCGCATCAATAGCTGTTTCAATTTTGGGGCGACCTTTATTCGCGCCTTCTTCAACATGGCGACGATTTAGCTGACCAAGGAATTCAACCTCTGCATCGGTGTTCCAATTAATGCCTTTGCCACCATTGCCAAGTTTTTCAAGCAACGGCCCAACTGATGTAAAACGCGCGTAGGTGTTTGGATAGTCGCGCTCAACCACAATCATATTCGGCGCAGTCTTGCCTGGGATAAGGTCACATTCACCTTTCCACCAGTGCTTCACACCAAAAGGTTGTGCGATTTCTGCGGGCGTATCGTGCAGAATCGGTAAGGTGACTAAGTCTTTCTCCACACCCAAGTGACCAACCGCCGTTTTTGAGAACTGCTTGGCGATGCCTTTGAAAATATCCCAGTCAGAACGAGACTCCCACACTGGATCTACCGCCGCACTCAATGGGTGAATGAATGGGTGCATATCAGAGGTATTGAGATCGTCTTTCTCGTACCAGGTTGCGGTTGGTAAAACGATGTCTGAGTACAAACAGGTGGTTGACATGCGGAAGTCCAAAGTGACCAACAAGTCAACTTTACCTTCTGCTGCTTCATCGACCCATTTGATGTCCTCTGGTTTTTTACCACCGTCTTCACCTAAATCTTTGCCCATCAAGCCGTGTTTTGTACCGAGTAAATGACGGAGCATGTATTCGTGGCCTTTACCTGAAGAACCAAGCAAATTAGAGCGCCAGATAAACATGTTACGCGGATAGTTTTGCGGATTCTCAGGCTCTAAGCAGGCAAAGTTCAGTTCACCGCTTTTGAGTTGTTCCACCGCATAGTCTTGTGGAGACTTACCAGCAGCTTCTGCATCTCTGCACAGCTGCAGTGGATTCATGCCGAGTTGCGGTGCGGATGGTAACCAGCCCATGCGTTCGGCTCGACTATTGAAATCGATAATCGAACCAGACCATTTGTCTTTGTTTGCCATCGGCGAAATGACCTCGGTCATCTCCAATTTCTCATAACGCCATTGGCTTGAATGGTTATAAAAGAAAGACGTTCCGTTCATATGACGAGGTGGACGTTGCCAGTCAAGTCCAAACGCCAATGGTTGCCAGCCAGTCTGTGGGCGTAGCTTCTCTTGACCCACATAGTGTGCCCAACCGCCACCACTTTGACCGATACAACCACACATCATCAGCATATTGATGAGACCACGGTAGTTCATGTCCATGTGATACCAATGGTTCATACCTGCACCAACGATAACCATAGAGCGACCTTTGGTCTTATCCGCGTTGGATGCGAATTCTCGCGCGACTTTAATCACATCTGCGCGGGGTACGCCGGTGATTTGTTCCTGCCAGGCCGGGGTGTAGGGAATGTCTTGATCGTAGCTGCTGGCAACATTCGGATCGTCATAACCATTGTCAACACCGTAGTTGGCAAGGGTTAAGTCAAACACAGTGGCAACATAGGCTTCAGACCCATCAGCAAGTTTGATTTTCTTCGCTGGCACTTTGCGCTGTAACACGTCGTCATGCTCGGTATTCTGGAAGTAGCCAAATTCATGCTCAGCACCACCAAAGTATGGGAATGCAACACTTACCAGCTCATCGTGGCTACCTTTCAGGCTTACACGCAAGTCGAGTTCATCCCCAGATTTACCATCAGTTTGGGTGATATTCCACTTACCTTTTTCACCCCAGCGATAACCAACTGATCCAGTGGGCGAAACCAATTCGCCATCCTTATCGTTAATGGAGATAGTTTTCCATTCTGGATTGTTGTCTTGACCAAGTTGACCATCTAAATCTGACGCTCTGAGGAAACGCCCCTGATGCAAACTACCGTCTTCAGCTTTGTCCAACATGACCAAGACGGGGAAGTCGGTGTAACGCTTCACGTAGTCGGCGAAGTAGGCTGATGGTTTCTCAACATGGAATTCTTTGAGAATAACGTGGCCAAATGCCATCGCTAGTGCCGCATCGGTTCCTTGTTTAGGTGCCAGCCATTGGTCGGTTAACTTCGCCACTTCGGAATAATCAGGCGTGATACCGATGACTTTCGTACCTTTGTATCGCACTTCGGTGAGGAAGTGCGCATCAGGTGTCCGTGTTTGCGGAACGTTTGAGCCCCAGCAAATAATGTAGTTTGAGTTGTACCAATCAGCCGACTCTGGTACATCGGTCTGTTCACCCCAAATCTGCGGGGAAGCAGGTGGCAAATCACAGTACCAGTCATAGAAACTTAGGCAATTGCCACCTATCAATGACAGATAGCGCGCGCCTGCGGCGTAGGAAACCATAGACATAGCTGGGATTGGTGAAAAGCCACTAATACGATCAGGGCCGTAAGTTTTTGCCGTATATACATTCGCAGCCGCGATTATCTCATTGGCCTCGTTCCACTTAGCGCGAACAAATCCCCCCAGGCCTCGTTGTTGTTTATATTCCTTGGCTTTTGCAGGATCCTCGACAATCGAGCGCCATGCCTCTACCGGATCTTTGTATTGGGCTTTAGCTGCTCGCCACAGTTTTACCAAGCGTTTACGGATTTTTGGATGCTTGAGACGATTGGCACTGTAAATATACCAAGAGTAACTTGCGCCCCTTGGGCAACCTCTGGGCTCATGGTTAGGAAGATCTGGTCGTGTACGTGGGTAATCAGTTTGCTGCGTTTCCCAGGTTACCAATCCATCTTTCACGTAGATTTTCCAGGAGCATGACCCGGTACAATTGACACCATGGGTTGAACGCACAACTTTGTCATGCTGCCAGCGACGGCGATATCCGTCTTCCCACCCTCTATTTTCATTCGTGGTAACCCCGTGACCGTTCGAAAACGGCTCCTCGTTACGTTTGAAGAACTGCAATCTGTCTAAAAAATGACTCACGCCAGACTCCTTTATTAATGGAATAGCAACGATACGATGCGCTGCAAACTCAAGCTCTATATGGATTAAAGTGTATTGTTATTCGCTCGGCAAGAGCCTGAAAATAGTGGTAAACAAGGGAGTTACCACCAAAGAGGTAGAGGCGTTTTTTAGCTTTCCCTTTGTATTAAAGGGGTCTAGACTGATGTCATTAAGAACTAATTACAAATTAAGCGTAGACTAATCTTTGTAGGTATCACTTGTGAGTCGACGTAATCTCTATATAAACCATGCAACCAATTAAAAATTTCATACATTCGACCGTTTTTAAAATCGCCGCATTAATGTTTTCGGTGAGCTTTTTGGCGATCGTTAGTATGTTTACCACCGTGTTTATGAGTGACGGTGCACAGTTCGATGCTCAAGCGGTGAATGTGGCGGGTTCGTTGAGAATGCAAACGTATCGAATTCATAGCGTCATGCAGGATAGCCCAGGTGATATTGAGACCATCAATCAATTAGTTGACGAATTTGACCTCACCCTCAATACCGGTGTGCTGGTTAATCAGCAGGCGCTTTGGGATAATGGCGATATCGCAAAGCATCATGCGATTGTTGCTAACAACTGGAATGAACAAGTTAAGCCATTAATCCAAACCAATTTGGCATCTCCCAGTAATTCCAACACGTCCAGTCTGGAGGTTTTTAACAAACTGGTCGAGGACATCGAACTGCTTGTTGTTGCTTATCAGAAATATGCTGAAATAAATATTGCTAATATACGATTAGTACAGAGTTTGGCGTTGTTTAGTACCTTGATACTGATCGCTATAGCGATGATGATTGTTCATCGACATATAGAGCAACCTCTTTCGAAATTGACCTCAGTAGCCCGTCAAATAGGACAAGGAGATTTCACCGCTAGGGCCGAAGAAACAGGTAAAGGCGAGCTGGCTTTACTGGCTAGAACAATCAATAAAATGAGCGGTAGCTTGTATCGCTCAAAATCTCAACTTGAAGAACAAATTAAGCGTAAGACAAGAAAATTGACACGCTCAAATCAATCTCTTGAATTACTGTTTCAAGTATCGCGCAGACTCAATGAAGTTGAACCGGGCTCCGCTGATTTTCAGCCATTGCTTAACAAGCTGGCTGACGTAACTGGCGTAAAAGACTTAGACCTGTGCATTATGACAGCGCAAGGCACGGGCCCTTACGAACATTTGATGAGTTCAGAGAAAACCATTCCAGACAAGTGTCAGCAGCAACTCTGTCACGATTGTACTGAGCATGATTCGCTCTTCCCCCCTGTTAATGGCCAAATGAAGTATCAGTTGAATATCGGCGATCAACACTACGGAGTTTTGGTAGTGAGTTTGGATGAAGGGAGTATTCTGGAAGACTGGCAGCATCAGCTATTTGAAGCCATCGCTGAACAGGTTGCCAATGGACTGAGCATGAAACATCAAAACGAGCAGCGCAGGCGCATTGCTTTGATGAATGAACGCACGGTGATAGCCAGAGAACTGCACGATTCACTAGCGCAGGCATTGTCCTATTTGAAAATTCAGGTAACGCGATTACAACGACTGCAGCAGAAAGAGAGTGCTCAGGAGCAAATAGACCAAGTTATTGATGAATTAAAGAACGGCCTCGGTGCGGCTTACAGTGAACTGCGAGAATTGCTAACTACTTTCAGATTAAAACTTGATGGACAGGGCATCAAAGCTGCTTTAGAGCAAACGATTTCGCAATTGCAAAACCGCTCAGACGATTTCAGTTTCACGCTTAATTATCACGTCAGTAATGTACCCTTCACGCCTCAAGAAGAAATACATCTATTACAAATCGCCAGAGAAGCTACCCAAAACGCCTTCTATCATTCTCAAGGGTCTAACATTGAAATTGGCATAACCAGCAATTCTCTTTCCGAAGTAATATTGACGGTCAAAGATAACGGCATTGGCATACCCGAAGATCCTAATAAACTTAATCATTACGGCCTTGCCATTATGAAGGAACGCAGCCGAAATTTGGACGGTGAATTGTCAGTTAAACGCAATGATGAGCGAGGCACCACTGTCATGTTTAGCTTTATTCCAGAGTATGCGCGAACGCTTGAAGTAAAGAGTAAAAGCGCTTAATTTCACGCGCTTTTGCCCACTTAATCAACTGTGAATTGCTACTGACTTTACCTGCAACAACACTTGACTACCAACGCCTAAAGCCAAGTTTGCTAATGCGCGTTTGGTTACCATAACCATAAAAGCATGCTCACCAGCAGCAGCCTTAACAATTGCTTGACTTGGATGCTCACCCTCATTAATTGCCACAATCTCAGCTTTGAGCACATTCTGAAAACTGGCGTCACCTGCAGAATTGGCCAAGCCTATATCTTTACTTAGAATCTGAACTCTTACTTCATCACCAATAGAAAGCTTGGCATCGGGGAGCCATAGCTTTTGGTCATAAATGGATAAACAGACTAAGTGCCAATGTTTGTCTATTTCAGTAACTTGCCCGGTCAGAACGGTTGATATTTCCCCGTTTAATTTTAGTGGTAAGCTTTCATTTGAAAGCGACGCCGCCAGTGAATCACTGGATACCACCCTGCCTTCATGCATAACAACAACATGGTCTGCAAGCATTGCCACTTCTGGCGCAGCGTGAGTAACGTATAACATTGGTATGCTCAGTTGCCGCTTAACTCGCTTTAGGTAGGGTAATATCTCGCGTTTTCGGTCATCGTCAAGTGATGCCAGAGGCTCATCAAACAACAAGATTTTGGGGTTCAACGCCAATGCGCGAGCTATGCCAACACGCTGTGCTTCCCCACCTGATAACGCTTGAGGTTTCTGATCCAATAAGTGTTCAATACCCAAGACTGCGATTGCTTCATCCAGGCTCTTCTTGCTCGCCTCAATGGTGCGTTTTATACCATAGTCGAGATTGTCTTTCACACTGAGATGACTGAACAGACTTGGCTCTTGAAAGACATATCCTATGGCTCTCTTATGCGGCTTAAGCTTAGATTTCGGGCTATCCCAAACTTCATTACCGATAGAAAAGTGTCCAGCTGCCTCTTTTTCTAAGCCAGCGACACAGCGCAGTAACGTTGTCTTACCACAACCTGAATGCCCATAAAGCACGCTAATCCCTGTTTCGGGGAGTTCAAGCTCAACATTCAGATTAAAACGCCCTTTAGAAAGCTTATAGCCCAGCTCCACAATTACTGACTATTCACGGGGATGAATGCAAACCGTCGACGCCGGATCCATTGCAGAAGCGTCAACGTCATAAATGAAAAGACAAGCATGATCAGCGACAGTGTGTGTGCAGCGCCATAATCCATACTTTCTACATGGTCATAAATTTGAATTGAAACAACTTGTGTTTCTCCCGGAATGTTGCCTCCAATCATCAAAATAACGCCAAATTCACCAACTGTATGGGCAAAGGTCAACACTATAGCGGTAAGGATACCGCTCTTAGATAACGGCAATACGATAGAAAAGAAGGCATCGATAGGTGAGGCTCTTAATGTAGAAGCGACTTCTAGTGTTCGACCGGGAATGGCCTCAAAAGCAGACACAAGGGGCTGTACTGTAAAGGGTAAAGAATAAATAATTGAGGCTATGACTAAGCCTGAAAATGTGAAAGGGAATAAACCAATACCCAATTGCGTAGTTATCTTTCCAACCGGTCCCTCTGGGCCTAACAGCAATAGCAAGTAAAATCCGAGTACCGTAGGCGGCAAGATAAGTGGCATTGCCACCAGGGCAGTTAACAGACTTGTGAGCTTGGAGTGAGACCTGGCCAACCACCAAGAAAACGGAATTCCGAAAAACAACAGGATAATGGTTACCGTACTCGCCAGCTTCAAGGTCAGAAGCAACGCTTGCATATCACCCGCCGACATCACTTATAACCTCCTGATTAGGTGTTTCAAACCCATATTCTGTAAGTATTTTTGCGACTTCTCCACTTTGCATTAAGGAATGAAATAGCCATGCTGAAGGGTTATCTCCGCCGCGTTGGGTGACAATAAAGCCTTGAATCAGCGGAGAATGGAGAGTCTCTGGTATCAATAAGTAGGAAGCTTTTGAGGAGTTCGATGCAGACTTGACCAGCGACAAGGCTACAATACCGGCGTCAACATGCCGATTAACAATAAATTGAGCAGTATGGGAAACGCTATCACCATAGATGATTTTTGAAGTCAGCTGAGTCCACAAACCAGCTTGTTGCAGTACCTCTTTGGCTCTCATGCCATAGGGAGCGTGTCGTGGATTAGCTATAGCGATTCGCTCAAAGTTAGCATGAAGCAAAGAAGTGAGTTGGCTATTGGACATATCGTTTTTATGACTCAGTAATACCAACCTGCCCTTTGCATAAGGGATAACAGCCGACGAAGAATACCCCAACGCATTTAACTGCTGTGGAAAACTAATGTCTGCTGAAAAATACAGGTCATAAGGTGCGCCATTGCGGATTTGCGTACGAAACTTGCCTGATGAGCCAAACGAAGTTCTAACTGCTACGCCTGGATTAGCTGATTCAAATAAACTGACGATGTCTGTCATTGCAAATTTAAGATCTGACGCTGCAGCGATTAACAGCTCATCAGCATTCACATTCGAATGAACAAACAGACTTATCAATAACAAGATTAGCTTTAAACGCATGATAGTCTAACCATGGTAAAACGATAAAAGGTGCGAGTACTCGCACCTTGATATCGCTTGTTTGCTTTGCCTAAGGATTGTAGAACTCGCCATCCTTACGTAAATAGAACCAGTAATTAATCAAGACGCAGACGCCGTAGAACACTGCAAACCCAATTAATGCAACTTCCGGAGTGGTCGCCTGGATTTGCTCACCAATAACTTTGGGAATATAAAAGGCACCGTATGCCGCTACAGCTGACGTCCAACCAAGGACTGGGCCCGCTTGTTCTTTAGGGAATACTTGCGCGATGGTTCTGAAGGTTGACCCATTGCCGATGCCTGTGGCTGCAAAGAGAATCAGAAACAACACAAAGAATGGTATAAAGAACTCTTCTGGTGTTGCAGATTGATAGGCTTCCTGCATGAAGTAAGCAGCACCAAGCGCGCTACCAATCATCACAATTGAGCATATTTGTGTGACTAACGCACCGCCGATTTTGTCAGAAATCCAGCCACCTAACGGACGAATAAGTGCACCAATGAATGGGCCCATCCAGGCGTACATCAAGGCACTTGGGCCGTTCGGGTTGATGGTATCATGAGTCATTACGCCATCGACCATAACATGGCTATAGCCAAAGATAACTTTAATTGCTAGCGGGAATGACGCGGCGAAACCGATAAATGAACCAAACGTCATGGTGTAAATTACGCTCATCACCCAGGTATGCTTGTTGTTAAAGATCTGATACTGACGAGTCAGACTCTCACCAATTGAACCAGGTAGCATTTTCAAGATGACCACTGTCGCGGTAACAACCAGTACTAGTACAACTTCTTTAGGTACACCGAATCCGGAACCGTTTGCGGCCTCAGGTAGCATTAACCACAGGCCAAAAGCAGCAACAACCAGACCAATGCCGAGCATGACGCTGATCAACGCGAAAGATGTCAAAGGGTTACCAATATCGGGGGAAACTTCTGGGGTACGAATATTATTCATACCAAACCATGAGAGGAAGAATAAGGGTACAAGTAACAACAACCAAACAAAGCCGGCGTTTGAAATATAGCTTTCTGTACCTGCAGGGATTTTGCCTATCAGCGTACCTGATGCATTGATTAGCGTCATTGGGTCGCCACTAAACGCGCCAAAGGCCGCGAATGTCATGAACAGTGGCACAACGATTTGCATCGTTGTAACACCAAAGTTACCCAAACCCGCGTTCATACCCAGTGCTAAACCTTGCTGTTTCTTCGGAAAGAAAAAGCTGATGTTAGACATCGATGACGCAAAGTTTCCGCCACCGAAACCAGACAATAATGCTAGTAGCTGAAATTGCCACAAGGGTGTGTCAGGATTTTGTAGCGCAAACCCCGTTCCCATAGCTGGTATCATCAAGAGTGCCGTTGTGAAAAAAATAGTATTTCTTCCACCGCATAATCGAATGAAGAAACTGCTAGGAATTCTCAATGTTGCACCGGTTAACCCAGCTATCGACATTAAGGTAAAGAGTTCAGCCTTCGCGAAAGGGAACCCCAGATTTAGCATTTGGACGGTAATAATGCCCCAGTAGAGCCATACAGCGAAACCCGCCAGCAAGCTAGGAATCGATATCCAAAGGTTGCGATTTGCTATTTTCTTTCCCTCTTTTTCCCAAAAATCGGGGTCTTCTGGATCCCACTTGTGCAGATCAGACATAACGCTTACTCCAACATAGAATGACATTTATATGATCACACTATGGTCGACACAGGCTACGCTAACAATCTGCTTCAGTAGGTATTCTGGCGAAGCATTGTGGTAATAAAACAGGTTCCTTCTAAAGCATTATGTGCTGAAAGTGGTAGGGCTATCTTGCTGTATTCCCTACATTTAAAGGGTTTCAAGGAATATGCCTTGCTACCTCTTAAGTGGTAGATCGATTACCTCAAGTAATTTCAGAGAAGTTTATCGATTCGTGTATAGTTAAATGAAAAGAATGACTAAGCGTTTGTAAGGAGGCACACATGTTCGAAGACAAACCCGCCACCATCATGATGGTCGACGACCATCCTTTATTGCGTAAAGGATTAAACCAACTCATCGAATTTGAAGATGATTTAGAAGTCATTGGTGAGGCGAGCTCAGGAAAAGAAGCCATTGAAATGGCGGTGCAATTGGAGCCTGACCTGATCACACTGGATTTGAACATGCAAGGGATGGATGGACTCGAGACGCTTAAACATCTTCGAGATAAAGGTGTTGACTCGCGCATAATCATGTTGACGGTATCTGACAATGATGAAGATGTTGTTGAAGCGGTGCGTTCAGGCGCCGATGGTTATCTGCTTAAAGACATGGATCCCGAAGACATTGTCGACAAACTGCGTGAAGCCGCGCTTGGCAAAATGGTGATGAGTGCAAAACTGACTGAAGTGTTGGCAACGGCATTAAGAAAACCTGAAAGAGCCGGAAGCCGTGCATTGGCCAGCCTGACCAGTCGAGAACTGGAGATCCTCAAACTCATCGCCAAAGGCATGAGTAATAAACTCATTGCTCGGGAATTGGATATTTCAGATGGCACAGTAAAAGTCCATGTGAAGCACTTTCTCAAAAAACTGAATCTACGCTCTCGCGTGGAGGCAGCGGTATGGATGGTTAACCATCAAAAAGGAGCTTAACGATGGAATGTGGTTGCGACGCAAAAGGCCTTATGCCGGTAGAACAAGCCAAACAGATCATCTGGGACACTATCACGCCGATTAACGATATAGAGCAATGCGACCTCGATTCAGCATTAGATAGAGTGCTGGCCGAAGACGTGGTTTCCCCTATCAACGTCCCAGGTTTCGATAATTCCGCAATGGATGGCTATGCAATTCGCCATCAGGATCTGTCGTCCGGGACGACTTTCAATCTGGTCGGAAAGAGCTTTGCCGGCACCCCATTTAACGGCGAGTTAGGCAAACATCAGTGCGTGCGAATTATGACCGGCGCGCAAATCCCAGATGGTGCAGACGCAGTGGTAATGCAAGAAAATACGGTTGCCAATAATAATGAAATCACGGTCACGCATAGTGTAAAGCTAGGTGAAGCAATTCGCATTGCAGGCAGTGACATCGCCAAAAAATCCATCGTACTGTCAAAAGGAAAGCGACTAAATGCAATAGATATTGGGCTTCTCGCGTCCATAGGTATTAGCAATGTACCAGTTCTCCGCAAACTCAAAGTGGCACTGTTTTCAACCGGTGATGAGTTACTACAGCCGGGAGATACGCCGCAACAAGGCAAAATCTTTGATAGCAATCGCCCCATGCTTCGCGCGATGCTACGGCGTCTTGGCGCTGAGGTTCTGGACTTAGGTGTGATTGAAGATGACCCGGACAAAATCCGTGATGCCTTTATCCAAGCTGATGCAAATGCAGATTGCGTAATCACTTCTGGCGGTGTATCAGTAGGTGAAGCTGACTATACGCGCGAAATCCTCGAGGAGATAGGTCAAGTAGACTTTTGGAAGCTGGCGATTAAA
Source organism: Alteromonas sp. McT4-15 (assembly GCF_020515205.1). Lineage (NCBI taxonomy): Bacteria > Pseudomonadati > Pseudomonadota > Gammaproteobacteria > Alteromonadales > Alteromonadaceae > Alteromonas > Alteromonas sp. McT4-15. Next base: position 196,528 of record NZ_JAJALG010000001.1, on the reverse strand, counting down.
CCTGGCAAACCACTCGCTTTCGGCAGATTGGATAACAGTTTGTTTTTTGGCCTCCCGGGTAATCCAGTATCAGCAGCAGTAACCTTTGACCAAATTGCCGCCCCCTCCTTATCACTTTTAGCCGGCTGTACACCAGAAGGAAAAATCGCTGTTAAAGCCATTGCGAAAAATAAGTTTAAAAAGAAACCGGGCCGAACTGACTATCAACGCGCAGTCTGTTACCGGGATGACAATGGTCAACTGATAGTCGACTCTGGAGGTTCACAAAGTTCAGGCGTACTGTCCTGTTTTACCACAAGCAATTGTTATGCAGTGCTGGAGAACAGTCGAGGAATGGTAGAGCCGGGAGAACCCGTGAAGGTGCAATGGTTTGATGCGGTATTGAGATAATAACACTATGCAAACACAGCTGTATCGATCGATATACATGCTCACAGGTTTATTGGCCTGTCTTTGCGGAATTGTCGGCATAGTATTGCCGTTAGTTCCAACTACGCCCTTTCTACTTTTATCTGCTTTTTGCTTTTCTAAAAGCTCGAACGCACTGCATCAGTGGCTACTATCGCAGCCAGCGCTTGGAAGAGTGATAAACGATTGGGAGCAGTCCGGTATGATTGCACTTAAAACTAAGGTCGTTGCTAGTGCTTGCATGATGGCAATGGTAGCTGCTGCGTTACTCATTGGCGAATATGCCTATTGGATGATGACTTTGGTACTCACCATATCTATTCTCGTTTTAACCTTTATATGGAGCAGACCCAGTCAGGTTTGACTTTATCTTATGTATGGTTATTTGATACTGGCTCACATTTTGGGAGCGACCGTATGGACAGGTGGCCATATTGTATTGTCTCTTGCTGTTTTACCCAGAGTGTTGAAAGAGAATTCTCCTGAGCGTTTGCTGGAATTTGAATCGGCGTTTGAGCGTATTGGTAAACCAGCAATGCTAGTCCAAATCATCACAGGTTTACTGTTGGCGCATCGACTATTGCCCGACGTTTATTTATGGCTGGATTGGAGTAATCCTGTCTCCAGAGTAGTAGGTATGAAGTTAATGTTACTCGCGTTAACTATTTTGCTTGCTGCTGACGCGAAACTCAGAGTCTTACCAAAATTATCTAATAAAAATTTATGGGATATGGCAGCCCATATTATTGCTGTTACCTTGCTTTCTGTTCTCTTCGTAATCGTCGGCGTATCTTTCAAGACAGGCTGGCTGTATTAGCCCAGCGATCCATTGCCTCCTGATCGGACGACCTACTGGTGACCCATTTCATGCCTTCTGAGGTACCTTCTTGTTTCCATAAAGGTGCACTGGTCTTAAGGTAATCAATAATGAACTCACACGCCTCAAATGCGTTTTTTCGATGCTTGGATGTCACGCCAACGAACACAATCTGCTCTTGTGGCCCAATTGTACCCACTCGATGGATGACTCTTATTTGCCCCAACTGCCAACGTTTTCGCGCTTCACTACAGATATGCATCAGCGATTTTTCGGTCATCCCAGGGTAATGCTCTATATGAATGCCTGACACGGCACCCTGGATATTGAAATCTCTGACCAACCCCGTAAAAGTGACTACGGCACCGTCGCCATCCGCCTCCTCCTTGAGCGCCTGGTATTGTTCACAATGATCAAAATCGCCACGCTGAACACTAATCATTGTTAACCTCCTGTCACCGGCGGGAAAAACGCTATTTCGTCGCCATCATTTACTTTTGCGTCTTTTCCACAAAGGGTTTGATTGACCGCACACAACACATCTCTTTCTTCAAGCAGTCGCCAGTTTTCTCCGCGTTCGATAAGCTCATGTGCAACATCGGCTACAGTGTTTTCACCGGCATATTCTAGATTCAAACACGATGTACCTATTCTTTCTCGAAGACTTGCGAAAAATTTAATCTGTATCATGCTGAACGCCTCCACAGTCCAGTTTTACCACCGCTTTTCTCAAGTACTTTCAAGCCATGAATAACCATTTCTGGGTCGACAGCTTTGCACATATCAAAAAGCGTCAGCGCAGCTACCGAGGCACCAGTAAGCGCCTCCATTTCAACGCCAGTGTTACCATTTAACTTGCATTGACAGGTTATCCTTATTTGCTTGGATAACTCGTCAGTTTCAAAATCTACGTCGACTTTACTAAGCAAAAGCGGATGACATAGCGGCACCAAATTGGCGCATTGTTTTGCAGCTTGTATGCCTGCCACTCTGGCGACACTAAAGACATCACCTTTGGCCAACTGATTTTGTATTATTTGCTCAAGCGCACTATCTGAAACACTGACGTAGGCTTCCGCTTTTGCTATGCGCGTCGATGCCGCTTTTTCGCTCACATCGACCATGTTTGCCTTGCCCTGATTATCAATATGGCTTAGCACGGAATCGGTTGACTGAGTCATACCGCTCTGCTCGCACATCGAAGTGCTTCATTGGTTTGCAAATGCGGCACGAAATTGCAAGGGCCATGGGCACCATTTAATTGCGCTTCAATGATACCAGTCCAAGCAGTCTTGCATGCATTGGTAGACCCAGGCAGGCAAAAGATGACCGTATTGTTTGCTAACCCAGATATAGCCCTTGATTGAATCGTTGACGTGCCTATTTCCTGGAACGACAAATATCGAAACAACTCACCAAATCCCTCAACTTCTTTGTCAAACAAGGGTTGTACTGCCTCGGGGGTAGAATCTCTCGAAGTGAATCCGGTACCGCCAGTGACGATTACGGCTTGTATCGCTGGATCCGCGATATAAGCTGAGACGCATGCTCGAATAAGATAAATGTCATCAATAACAATGTCTCGCTTAATCACCTGATGACCCGATTCAGTTGCATTCACAGCCAGATACTCGCCAGAGGTATCTGTGCTTCTATCACGCGTATCAGATACTGTTAGAACAGCAATACCAAGTGATTCAAATTGTTTGTTAGCATGTCCCATGACGAACCTCAGTTGGTGCAGAATTGTCAGACGTTTTGAAATGTTGCATTGCAAAACGCCATTGTTCTGGTGTGTTTGAATTGAAAAGGGGTGACTGCTGACGCAGTTGCAGCTTCATTAAAGGAAAATGCGTGCAAAAGCGGTCAACGGAAAAACTGTTTGTACACCGCAACGTGTAATCCAGGGTTTGGCGGGTCGTTTCGGTGTTACGTAGGTAAAGCGGCAAACTATGCTCACCAAATCTGACATTGCTTGAGAACTTTTCGCCGCTGTCCAACAAGCGCTGAATTGTGCAAACATCCATTAGCGGCAGATCAATCGGCAGTATCAATAGATTTTTGTCAGGAAAGCGCATGGCAGCGCTGTGAATGCCAGATAATGGCCCCTTACCTGGATACAGATCTGAAAAATGTCCAGCTTCGCCGTCATTACGACTGATAACAACTTTACTCACCGATGCTTCAAGTAACAGTTGGTAAGTTCTGGTTAACATGGTTGATTGCGAAATCGTTAGCAATGCCTTGTCTTGTCCCATGCGGCTAGACGCACCGCCAGCTAAAATAACGCCAATTGTGTTCATGTTAACCTCCTAGCATAGCCAGTTGCTTTGTTGCACCAGTGAACCCTTGATGCAGAAAATGCTGACTGTGTTTTTGTTGAAGATGAGAAACAATAGCCTGCTGAGCACCTGATACATCGCCGACCGACAAGAAAGAGCGGATACTGATCCCTTGCTCTGCAAACAGGCATAGATGCAGTTTGCCTTGTGCGGAAACACGCAAGCGATTGCATGACTCACAGAAATCTTCGCTATAAGGCATGATAAGGCCGATATTCCCCGCAAATTCGGGGTGCATGAATTCCTGTGCAGGCCCGGCATCTGTTTCTCTTATGATGCGCTGCCACCCTTGCTCAATGAGTCGATCCTTAATCGTTTGTCCGGCGACATGGTTTTTATCAAAAAAACCTTTGTTGTCACCGGTCTGCATAAGCTCAATGAATCGCCAGGTAACCTTGTGGGAACGTAAGTAGTCAAAAAATGCATCTAACTCTTTGTAATTGAACTGCTTGAGCATGACCGTGTTTAACTTAATACTGCTTACACCTAACTGAGCTGCCCGTTCGATACCCAGCAGTATTTCCTCCAGCTTTTGTTTGCCTGTGATCGCCGCAAACATTCGAGGATCTAAGCTGTCCGCACTGACATTTATCGCGTCAATACCAGCCTGCTTGTACCTTTCGATATCCTGATTGAGTTTGAAACCGTTGGTTGTCAGTGCGACTTTTTTAATGCCATCGACTTTCTTGCAGGTTTCGATGATTTCACACAAATCTTTGCGCAGTGCTGGTTCGCCACCAGTAATACGCACTTTGGTTGTACCCAAGCCGGCAAACACTTGCACCAAGGTTTGAATTTCTTTCACTGACAAACCACCTTTGGGTGTGTTGCAGTCGTTGCCATCAGGAAGACAGTAATTACAGCGGAAATTGCACAGCTCAGTTACTGAGAGTCTCAGGTAATTGAATCTTCTTCCGAATGAGTCTTGTAAGTTCATCTAACACCTTTCCAAATATCGAGCGTTAAAGCTCGTGGGCGGCAGGTTGATTTCTCTGGCTACCGGGCAACTTCTCAGTTGCGGCTCCAGTACCATAGTTGTTCGAACTTTAGGTATTAGAGCTCGGAGTTTTTGTTACCTTAAGTTTGGCGCAAAAGCGTGGTTATTGTTATTCCGCTGAAGGAATACTCACAAGGGGGTATAAAAAAGCCGACCCAGATTGAGTCGGCAACTAACGCGTGGATGACGCTAGAAAGTGAAAGCCATCATTGCCCACAATTTGTTGGTGTCAACCGCGAAATCATCGGCACTGTAGTTGGCATAGCGCAGTAAAAAGTTTGTATTTTTATATACAGGATAAGTGGCGTTGAAATTAAACTCATTGCCATAATCTACTGAACCTACATCTGATTCAAATTGGTGCCATACACCCAACAGTTTCAGCTTACCAATACTGCCGGACGCCTTGACGTAGAGATCGTTAATCCCCTGTCCAGGCGTGGCGAGAAACTTATCAGCGAACCCCTGAAATTTATGTAGAGTCGCCAAAGGCGTTGTGAATCCTTTGCCGTTATCGCTACCAAGTGACTCGTAACCTATACCCACGTTGACCGCTGATAATTTAGTGCTTAACTCCAATGCCAGGTAATCAGTGGAAAAGTCTGTTGGATTGTCACCGGTTTCATTTTGACGTGCATAAGCCGCGTGAATGTTGACAGCAGACACCTTGCCATCATAACTCACCCCGAGTGTGCGGGTTGCGATTGCATTGGCTGTATCAAAGTCTAGTTCATAGGCAAAGCCCGCTACTTTGTGATCAGCATTGATTTTATAAGTGACATTCAACAGATGTATGTTGCCACCTAAATCAGAATTGGGGCTATCTGTACCAAAAATCCGATTGACGTTGTGTATGTAGCTGTAGTCAACATTCAGGCCAGACTGATTATCATATCTTAGACGATAGCCATCGTAGGTCTGTTCATTTTGACGCCAACCAACGCCACCCACGAATCTTTCATCATTGTGATTGATACGCTGACGACCCGCAGTAAAATGCAATGACTCAGTTTTGAAACCGACATAGGCTTGGTTGAAATCGGATCCAATCGGGTCTGCAACCACAGGATAGTTGGTATTGCCATTGACGGTACTATTAAAGTTTTCGTTGCCCAAAGCGGTAACGTTATCGAACTCTAGCTGGGTGTAAAAGCCACCAAAATCGGCACTTTTGTAACTTAGTCGGGTAAGCAAGGTTGAAGCATTGGTCTCTTTGTCAATGTTATCCTGATCAACCCGCTCGTATCGATAACGCAGTTTAACGTTTGCGTCACCATCAGTAATAGCTTGTTGAAAGTCTGCGAAACCGGTTGCAACCGAAACATTTGGCATTAACAAACCTGCTGCACATATTGTAGCGATAGCCGTTGCTAATCGTGTTTTCATAGTATTCTCCTCACTAAATGCTGCTAGGAATACTACGCCCCAATGAAAATAAAACCATTAAAAATCATATAGATACCCACACTTACTCGACACTTGAAAATTGAGGTAGTCGGACTACCTCTTTTGGGGAATTGTTGACCTATGGCGGGGGTGGTAAAAAAGTATTCACTAAGCCAATGAGGGAATACTATTGAAAGATCTCACAACTGAGCAGGCTATGCGATACAGCCGCCACATTCTGCTGTCGGATTTCGATCTGGAGAGACAGGAAGCGTTGGTTAATTGCAGCGTATTAGTGATTGGCGTGGGCGGACTGGGTTGTGCTGCAAGCCAATATCTCACCGCAAGTGGAGTTGGGCATATAACGCTGGTCGATGACGATAAGGTAGAGCTCACCAACTTGCAGCGACAGGTGTTGCATACTGAGAAATCTGTGGGCGCTAACAAAGTTGATTCAGCACAACTGGCGCTTCAGCAAATCAATAGTGAAGTCAACATAACAACACTCTGTTTACGCCCATCGGAAAAGCAACTGGATGAGCTCATTGCCAAACAAGATGTTGTACTGGATTGTACTGACAATCTGGAAAGCCGGAACAGGATAAACCAAATATGCTACCGACAGTCTATCCCCTTAGTCTCAGGTGCTGCTATCCGCATGGAAGGCCAGATACTGTGTATTGACCCACGCCAGCAAAGCGCTTGCTATGCGTGCGTAAGCCATTTTTTTGGTGAACAAAATCTGTCGTGTGTCGAATCGGGCGTCATGTCACCACTCGTTGGAATTATAGGTGCAATGCAGGCCCTTGAAGCCATAAAGATAGTCACACAATATGGTAAACCACTTTGCAATCGACTGCATCTATATGACGCTATGCAAGCAACCTGGAGTGAGTTTAAGGTACCGCGACAGCAGGATTGCCAGGTTTGCGGTAGCAAAGCCAAACTTTAATCAACGACTTTTTAGCTCTGACCGGAAACAAACGCTAGTTAAGGTGCCGTCTGCATAACATCATTGTACTTTTTGAGGGCACAAAGCAATGCGCTGGGAAATGCACTTGTATCCAATTCATCCAGAAAGTTCTTAACCTGCAAGCCTAACTCCGTATTGCCAGTTACCAGCAGTTTGCGTTGAAAGAAAAGGGTGTCGGGATCCTGCTCTCTTACAGCAATACTGACTAAACTATCGATATCGCCACTAAAAGTAACGTCAGGTTCTTGTTCAATCTGCGTCTTTACCACGATTGACTGCTTCCTTAGTCCTGAATGTTCGACGTCTCGGACAGAAATGAAAAACTGATATGGAACGTCGCTAATAATTATTGCTAGCCAATGTCCTTCCAGAAAACGAAGTGATTCATCAGTTATTTGCTCCGATAACAAGTTTGACAATGTTGTCTGTGCCACCCATGACTGAAACGAGGATGGCAATCTAGTAAATGCCTTTGTTATGTCTTTTGGTAATGCTAGCACTTGGTGTTGCATTCGTTTTTTCGCGATGCAAATTAAAGGATTACTGCGTGCCTGTGAGTTTAACTTGTGCCACAACATATCTATAGGGGTGGTCTTATTCATTGGCAATATCCCATAAAATTGAGTAGTGATATTTGAATTTTGTTCATTAACTATCCAGCAACAGCTAGATCCCAGGCTTCTTTTGCACCTTGCTTGCCGTTTTTCATTTGTATGAATAAGTTCAGCATACTTATCTCTCGACTGAGTTTGTCTGAATTGGGGTCTACCGGTATTTCCAATAGTGTTATCCCACAATTTGATTCAACCGCGCTTTGTAAGTGAGTCCTCAATTCTCCTATTGTTCTGCACTGCAACCCTTTGCCGCCATAAGCTTTAACCAGTGTGAGCACATCAAATCCAGGGGTTGAACAATGGTACATTGTGCTTTCGCCACTTTTGCCAAGGTGGAAGATGTTGTTTCGCATATAAAGGATAACAACCGCAAGATGCTCTCGTTGAAAATGAATCAACTCATTTGATTGAAAATGAAAGCCACCATCACCGGTAATAACAACCGCAATATCGGACGAGTTAGAAGATTTCAAGGTCTTAGCCACAGCACGTGCATAGGGCAGACTGCTACCCATAGCACCATACCATGGATTAGTTAGCCAAGGCCGACAATGACTTGACCGCTTAGTCTCTAAACTGTAAGAAGCAAAATACGAATTACCAATTTCTGGCAGATAAATTAACGAAGCAGATAGCTGACTTTGCACATCATTGAGGGCATCTGCAAGATTATGGAAGTCGACGCTGTCATTATCGTCTAAAACCGGACGACGCTTTTCTTCCAGCAAAGTTTGAAAAACAGGGATATCGCTCACCAGTAATTGTTCAAAGACATGTAGCAAACCTTGTTGATTTTGAACGGTCCCTTTTACCATGGTTTTATTTTCAAATGATTGAATAACATGCGTGCCTGAACAAAAAGCATTATTCGTATCTTGACTCTGGATACTGGTATCGACTTCCAAGATGTAATCAACTTTCTGTTCAATGTAGTATCGCACGTGGTCAGGACTAAAGACGCCGTTATAGCTTCCTACGGACAGCGGATCAGACTCATCTAAAACACCTTTTGCCAGCCAGCTAGTTGCATAAGGAATATTGAATTTGTTCACAAAATTGCGCAGTTGCTCACATAATCTTGTGTTCAACTTGACATTCTCGCCAACGAACAGAAGTGGATGGCTTGACTGATTCAATTTTTCAACAATGTGTTCAGCGATATGCTGCGCACCATCTAACACATAGGTCTCATGATTTACGTCGCCAGGTGTTTGTGGCAGCTTTAATGCCTGGGTGGGTTCAAAGACTAAATCACGGGGTATCTCAATGAAAACAGGCTGTTTATTGGCATAGGCGTGAGCAACCAATTGAAAAAAACGTTCAGCCGCCATATTAGGCTGACCTTTCGATCTTGCGCCTTGCAATCTTTCGGCTCTCATACCTAATGCACGAAATGACTTCAAGGCACAATCATATTTCATCATCCATTCAGAGCTGGAGGCCACACTATGATGCAGCAGCGTGTCAGAAATTTCTTGCTCACCGGGTGCTCCGGAAATAAATACCACTGGCAGCTTCTCGGCCACTGCAAGGGCTGCTGGACTGGAACAAGGTAAACTACCCACGGTGAATGTTGTCAGCGTTGCACCTAATCCCGAAATTTGAGCTTGCGCACAAGCAGCATAGCCGGCGTGCATTTCGTTACTAGAAGGCGCAGTTTCAAGTTTTCCTTCAAAAGCGCTTATAATATTATCTGCAAAATCACCTCCTACCCCGAACACTGTCTTACATCCAAACAGCGTCAGGATGTCAGCCATGGCTTCACCAAGTAGAGGAAGACTATTAGCATATTCTGTACCCAGATTTTGCGCGCAGTGCGCACGCATATTCGCACCCAGCATAACTTGCTCCTGACCACTAGGCCTATTCAAATCAACCGGTTGATTATGTGCCTATGAGTGGCGTTTAACAAAAGCTTTTTGTTGGTACTCACAATGAACGACATCTACCTATTTGTTTCAATTGGCAAATGACACTGGTTTTTTAAAAATAGCGTTGGTTTTGTTTTTGTAAGTTGAAGGCGCTATGGAATTACTATGCCCTGCGGGTAACCTCTCTTCTTTTAAAATGGCGATCGATAATGGCGCAGATGCGGTCTACGTGGGTTTAAAGAATGATACGAATGCCAGGCACTTTGCGGGTCTTAATTTTACTGAAGAAAGACTGGAAGAAGCCGTCTCTTACGCACACGACAGATCAAAAAAGATACATATCGCTATTAATACCTATGCGCATGCTGAACAATGGGATAAGTGGAAATTCGCTGTCGATGCCGCCGCAGCGCTCAATATTGATGCCCTGATAGTTGCCGACATGTCAGTACTTAGTTATGCAGCTGAGCGTTACCCAGATTTAGAGTTGCATTTATCCGTGCAGGCATCTGCAACCAATGCAGGTGCTATCGAATACTACCAAGAGTGCTTCAATGTGAAGCGAATCGTCCTCCCGCGCGTACTGTCAATTCATCAGGTAAAGCAGTTAGCGAGAAGTACCAATATTGAACTGGAGGTCTTTGCATTTGGTAGTCTATGCATCATGGCCGAAGGACGCTGCCACCTTTCTTCGTATCTAACCGGTGAGTCACCCAATATGAATGGTGTGTGTTCACCAGCAAGTCATGTTCAGTGGCAGGAGTCGGATGGTCGTTTAACATCCAGATTGAACAATGTCTTAATTGATTCCTATCAACCACATGAGCAAGCAGGTTATCCAACTCTCTGCAAGGGGCGTTTTCAGGTAGATAGCAATACTAAAGCGTTTCATGCACTGGAAGAACCTACTAGCCTAAATACGCTGAGTCTGCTACCTGAATTGTTTAAAATTGGCGTGACCGCCTTAAAAATTGAAGGTAGGCAACGAAGTAGTGCCTACGTAAAACAGGTAACTAGAGTTTGGCGCGATGCTATTGACCGCTGCAGTAGCAACATGCATGTAAACGAACTACATGATTGGGAAAAACGTCTAAAATCCTTATCCGAGGGAAGTTGCACTACTTTGGGTGCCTACCACAAGTCGTGGCAATAGCAACCATGCCAATCCTTTTGATTATTTGATTTTGTAGGAAAACCATATGCAATACTCTCTCGGCCCAATTCTGTACTTTTGGCCTAAAGCACAGGTTGAGCAGTTTTATGACAAAGCCGCCCAGAGTGAAGCCCAAATTATCTATTTGGGAGAGACTGTTTGTTCGAAGCGGCGTCAACTCAAGATGGCTGATTACATCGCTATTGCGAAGGCGCTTGCCGATAAAGGTAAGGAGGTCATACTCTCAACTATGACCTTGTTGGAAGCACCTTCGGAATTGGCTCAGGTGCGTAAATATTGTGAAAACGGTGAATTCCTCGTTGAAGCAAATGACATGGCCGCCGTGAATTATTTACGAAAATTAAAGGTGCCGTTTGTCGCAGGCCCAGCGCTCAACATTTATAACCACAAAACGCTGGATATATTGTTAAAGCAGGGAATGAAACGCTGGTGCATGCCTGTCGAACTCTCGAAGGATAAGCTGTCCGAAATCCTTTCAGAATGTGATGCCTTAGGTATTAAAGATAGATTTGAAGTTGAAGTATTCAGCTATGGTCATTTACCACTGGCATATTCTGCTCGTTGCTTTACTGCTCGCTCGGAAAACCGTGCAAAAGACGATTGTGAGCTGTGCTGCCTGAATTACCCGCGTGGTCGCGTTGCATCGAGTCAGGAAGGGCAAACACTTTTCGTACTGAACGGTATTCAGACGATGTCAGGGTATCGTTATAATCTAATCAATGACCTCAAGACAATGGAAGGGTTAGTGGATATTGTTCGAATCAGTCCTGAGGCTGCCAGTACATTTGAAGTTTTGACAAATTTTGTGCAGCATTCCAATTCGATATCTCTTTCCGCAGATGAAACTAACGGTTACTGGCATCAGATTGCAGGATTAACGCCTTTAAGTGCAAATCAAACGTACTCTCGCGTTATGTCCTGAGTGATATGATTACTGTGCACTACCCATGGCAAGATTTTTATATCAATTTAGGTTATTTAGCGCAGTGGAACAGTATTGGCACTCAATCAATTTAACTGCCCACAGGGACTGCAACGTCTGGGGCGCAATGGTAATGTAAATTTAGCTTCATCTCCACGATGAGTGGGAATAGTGCAACATTTATAGCATGACTGAGGTAGTAAAATGGCGCGTCCACAGTTTGACTGGCAAGATCCGTTTCAATTCTCCCAACTGTTAACCGAAGAAGAGCGGCTGATCCGTGATACCGCCCACCAGTATTGTCAGGAACGCTTACAACCCCGAGTGTTAATGGCCAACCGCGAAGAACATTTTCACCGTGAAATTATGAATGAGCTGGGTAAACTGGGCTTGCTTGGCGCGACCTTACCGGAAAAATATGGCTGCTCAGCCGCTAACTACATCAGCTATGGCCTGGTCGCGCGCGAAGTGGAGCGGGTGGACAGCGGTTATCGCAGCGCAATGAGTGTGCAATCCTCGCTGGTGATGCATCCGATCCATGAATACGGTACCGAAGCACAGCGCATGAAATACCTGCCCAGGCTGGCGACCGGTGAGTGGGTAGGCTGCTTTGGTTTAACCGAACCGGATGCCGGCTCAGATCCGGCCAGTATGCGCACTAGCGCCAAACTGATTGACGGCGGTTATTTGCTCAACGGCAGCAAGACGTGGATCACCAATAGCCCGATCGCCGATGTGTTTGTGGTATGGGCTAAACTGGACGGTGAAATTCGCGGTTTTGTGCTGGAAAAAGGCATGGCCGGTTTGTCGGCACCAAAAATTGAAGGCAAGTTCTCACTGCGCGCCTCCATTACCGGTGAAATTGTGATGGATAATGTCGCCGTGCCGGAAGACGCTTTGTTACCCAATGTCAGTGGCATGAAAGGCCCCTTTGGCTGCCTGAATAAAGCCCGTTACGGCATTGCCTGGGGGGCGCTGGGTGCGGCGGAATTCTGCTGGCATGCGGCGCGGCAATATACGCTGGATCGGATACAGTTTGGTCGGCCGCTAGCGCAAACCCAATTAGTACAAAAGAAACTGGCCGATATGCAAACCGAGATTAGCATTGGCTTACTGGCCTGCTTACAGGCTGGCCGCTTAATGGATGCTGGTTTGCTGCCACCCGAAACCATTTCGCTGATTAAACGTAATTCCTGTGGTAAGGCATTGGAGATTGCCCGCATCGCCCGCGATATGCACGGCGGTAATGGTATTACCGATGAATACCATGTTATTCGCCATGTGATGAACCTCGAAGCGGTGAATACCTACGAAGGTACCCATGATGTGCATGCGTTGATCCTGGGCCGTGCCCAGACCTGCTTGCAAGCCTTTAGCTAAGCCGTAGGCCAGCATGACCGAAGCCTTGCCCCCCCTGGTTGCAAGGGTTTTTGGCGCGCATCGAACAAGGCGCCTTACCGACACCACACTGGCCGGACAGCCTTAGCGATAGCAATTTATACCGGTTGTGGCACAGTCAGCTTTGTAGCTGGCTGCTGATGGTAGTGATTTAGCCGAAACACTGCGCGTCGCCAAGGCAGCTGCGCACTATGTCCGCAGCAAACGCGCACCGGCAGTCGTGACATCTTATCGCAGGCTGCGCTGTTACAAAGTGTTCAGCAGTTGGCGGCGCAAATTGTCCGCGTTCCTGTCTTACCCAGTATCAGACCCAAACTGACCAGCATAACCTAGGCAAAGGCCAGCATTTAGCCAAGCTGTTAAACTGGGCGCTGCACGATCTCTTTGCGCAATATCTACAAACCCTGATATTGGGCGAGGATGTCGGTAAAAAAACGGCGTTTATGGCGTATCGCAGCATTTGGTCTATGCTTTTGGCGCCAACAGAGTGATTAATATACCTTGCTCGATGAGCAAAGTATTCTCGGTCTGGCGCAGCAGGTAGCATCTCCCTTTGCGCTCAGTATGGGACTGTTACAGCAGCGAAGTTCAGTGGTATAAATTAAAATGAGCTGCCAAAGGATTTGGCAGCTCAATGCTAGGAGTTCAATTTCTGAGGTCTACATAAACAAGTTCGATTATTACTGACAGCTTCCGCAACAGTTCTGTTCGCCGTGTCCCGGTTTAGTTGGTTCAACAAATAAAATTTCGTTTTCCAGTAGAATATGTTGCATTAAATCTTCTTTTAACTCTTTTAAACCTAAATACAATGCTGTCCAGGTGTTACAAGCGCCAAGTGGAAGCTGTTGCTCGAAACTTAGCTCATCCAGCTTTTTAAGGGCATCACCATGTTCTTGATGTTCTTCCAGCATTACGCTGATAGGGCCATAGGGATATATGCCTTGTCTTAACATCGGGAATAGAATTTGCTCTTCTTTTAACATATGGCTTTCCAGCTCTTGCTGCATATCATGTAAATGAGCCGCTAAACCGTGTGGGCAATCTGGGCTATCGCCATGTACAGTTTCAACCCGCTTAGCTAAGCGGATAAGCTCGGGCAGTTGCTGACGATGCTTCTGGTGAAAATTCACTAAAATATAATCAATTAGCTTAGGTGCTGGTTCAGCGTGCCAATTAATAGCGGGATCTTTTTGGTGTTGTAAATTCTCTAAAGCCTGTAACACTTCTTGTTGGTTTAAGCCGCGTTTGGCGATAGCCTCACCAAGACTTTGTTGCCCGCCACAGCAAAAGTCCAGTTTAAACTGATGAAAGACGGCGGTTGCACCAGCGATACGCGTAGCGAGTTGACCCAGGGGTTGCGTGAGTAACATAGTAATTCTCCAATAAACAAAGACTCATTCTCGTGAGTGCATGGACAATGCCAGAACTACCACCTTTGATTTATATCGGATTTTTACAACGAATGGTAAATTGTACCTTAATGATTCAGGGTAAATATTACCCTAAAGGTATAAATCACCATGCTTGATGCCAGTTTGTTTGCCGATTTAGTGACGGAATTGCCCGCTGCAGTGCGCTTGCAACGTTTAGTAACTACCCTGCGTAGTCATTTTGCCTGTGGTGCCGTGGCATTATTGCAGTTGCAGCATGCGCAGCTAAAACCCATTGCCGTTCATGGATTGTTAAGAGAAACGTTAGGACGGCGTTTCGACATTAGCCAGCATCCACGTTTGGCCGCAATTTTGGCAAGTCGGCAACCGGTGCGTTTTCCACCGGGAAGCGACTTACCTGATCCTTATGATGGCTTATTGGCAGAACAACCCGGTGAGGCTTTACCCGTGCATGATTGCTTGGGTATGGCGTTATACGTTGACGGACAATGCTGGGGAGCTATAACACTTGATGCACTTTCCCCTTTCTGTTTCGATGCTTTGGCGATTTCACAGATCCAACAATTAAGTTTACTAATTGAGGCTACCATTCGGCTCACTGAATTGGAAAGAATAAACCGGGCATTGCGGCAACGTGAACCTGAATCTGTTACTAATCAACTCGCTGATGGTTCTGGGCAGTTTGAAATTATTGGTCAAAGTGCCACTTTACTTAGAGTGCTACAAGAGCTGGATGTGGTTGCAGCGTCCGATTTACCGGTTTTACTATTAGGAGAAACAGGGGTAGGTAAGGAGTTATTTGCCCGGCGTTTACATCGTATGTCTACACGCTGTGCCAAACCAATGGTTTATGTCAATTGCGCGGCTTTACCAGAATCTCTGGCTGAAAGTGAGT
Organism: Alteromonas sp. McT4-15; assembly: GCF_020515205.1. Classification (NCBI taxonomy): domain Bacteria; kingdom Pseudomonadati; phylum Pseudomonadota; class Gammaproteobacteria; order Alteromonadales; family Alteromonadaceae; genus Alteromonas; species Alteromonas sp. McT4-15. Next base: position 181,340 of record NZ_JAJALG010000001.1, on the reverse strand, counting down.
TATTCGGGCATTGCAAAGGCGCTTTTTCTGGTGCTTTGAGCGAACGTGCTGGCCGATTTGATGCCGCGGATGGTGGAACCTTGTTTTTGGATGAGGTGGGTGAATTACCGCTGTCGGTGCAAGCTAAACTCTTACGGGTGTTACAGAATGGTGAAATCCAACGCTTGGGATCAGATCATCTGAGGCGGGTGAACGTGCGGTTAGTGGCAGCAACGAATCGGGATTTACAACAGCAGGTCAAACTGGGTGAGTTTAGAGCAGATCTGTATCATCGTTTATCGGTCTATCCCATTATGGTTCCGCCATTACGAGAGCGAACTGAAGACCTGTCCTTGTTAGCTGGGCACTTTTTAGAGCTAAATCGCAGTCGACTGGGGCTGCGTAGTATTCGCTTATCTTCTGCAGCAGAAATCATGTTGTTGCACTATGGTTGGCCAGGAAATGTGCGGGAGTTAGAGCATGTATTAAGCCGTGCTGCTATAAAAGCGTTAAGTTTAGGTGCTCAAAGAACGGATATTGTCACCTTGCTACCTGAATTATTAGATTTACCCAGTGAAATGCGTCAATCACTCCCTGATGCCAGCAAGCAGAATAAACCCGTATACAATTTTAAGTTGGCGACACAACAATGGCAAAAGCAGTTTATTGAGCAAGCGTTAGCGCAACACGCTAATTGTTGGGCTAAAGCCGCCAGAGCCTTAGAACTGGACGCTAGTAATTTACATAAACTTGCGCAACGTTTAGGTATTAAGTAGCCTAATGTCTGAAACCAATGGATTACATACTTTTAAAACAAATACACATCATGTTGGCCGTGACCACACTTATAAACTTTGTTATTCGCGGCTATTGGATGATAATTGATTCAAGCCTGCTACATAGTAAATGGGTGAAAACCATTCCCCATGTTATTGATACGCTTTTACTTAGTCCGCTGTTGTCCTGATGATAATGACAGGCTTCTATCCATGGATTTTGGACTGGGTAGCCGCAAAAATACTGTTACTCCAGTTGTATATTGTGCTTGGGACGATTGCATTAAAGCGCGGTAAAACAAAAGCACAGCGCATTGCCGCATTTATCGCCGCACTAATATGCATTGGTCTGATTTTTAAATCTGCTCTCAGCAAATTTATTCTTTAAGCACAGTTACCCTGGCCTGCCGTCGACCCTGGGTGCCGACAGTACAGGCAAATATTTAAAGAAAAACAAACCGAATGCTAAACACCACAGGCAACCCGCCAATACCCAAAATTGAATTGTCCACTGCGGCCATATCGCTAATGCAATAGACCGCACTATTGCACTGATCACAATGGCAAAAAAAGCGACACTCATTAGCTTTCCAACTTGTAACATCCTGCCGGTATGCCCAAGTGATACGCGAGACATCATGGCTAAAATCATTCCGCCGATAGCACCAACGGTTAAGCTGTGGATTGCGGTACTTAAAGTAATATTAGCACCAAAGAAATGCAGGCTTAGCAAGCCTAACCCAATTGGAATGAACAGCATAGTAAAATGCAAAGACCACACGAGTGGCACAGTGAGCGTGACCCAGATGCGCCACCGCCACTGGCGTATGGCGTGAAGCAAGGCGGCTGTCAGGCATGCAATGCTCGTCAACAGGTTAAAATCACCCACATCTTTGAGCAGCAGTATAACCAACACAACTACCAGGCTAGCCAGGGCTGATATTTCCAACCACTTAATAGGTAACACTTTGGTCGTTTTAGTGCCGTTTGCGGTAAACATCGGAATAACTCTACCGCCTAAGAAAGCAACCAGAAAGGTGACTAACAGTGTCATACCGTGCACACCGCGTGCCTGCCAGGCTGAATCAAAGCCTAAGCTGGGTAGATAGGTAAAAAGGTTCATAACCGACATTAGTACTAACACAGGAATAAAAATCAGGTTTCTATACTGGCGAATCCTGATAACCCGTTGGCCAACAAAAAATGCCGTTAACGGTAAAAATACCAAATCGGTAATCATCGCCAATGGCAACATTGACGCTGTGCCAAACAAAATCAACAGCCGTGCCAGTCCCCACAGGCAGACCAAAAACAGAAGTTGCCCTCCTTTGATACTTGGAATGTTCGTCCAGGTTTGAACAGCGGTGAGTAAAAAACCAGCGATTATCGCTGCCGTGAAGCCAAACAACATTTCATGACTATGCCACCAAAGCATGCCATTAAGTGGCTCAACTGAAACAACGCCCTTTAAAGTCAGCAGCCATAACACCATGGATAAGGTTGCAAACAGACTACCGAACAAGAAAAACGGCCGAAACCCTAAACGTAGCAATGGTGTAATTTTTTGCTCTTGTTGATTATCCACGATGTTTAGCATGCCAATTAATCCTGTTCGAGAAAATTATGTTGTTGCGCCTCTAACACTCGGTTTTTATATCGTTCGCGTTTTATTGCTAAGTGCATTAGCAGCATGCAAACTGCTAACACACCATAGAGGAGCATAAAACACGCACTGTAGACGCCAGCGATGTCGACTGCGACACCAAAAAGAATTGGGAGTGTGCAACCGCCCAATGCGCCAAGCATGGCGACCATGCCACCGACACTGCCCATTTGTTCCGGATAGTAGTCGTTAATGATTTTATATACGCTTGCACGTCCAAAGCCTTGTGCCAATCCAATCAACAAGAGCAAAACAGTAAAAACCCAAACATTCAGTTCAATGTAAAGTTTAACATCTCTGTCTACGCCATGGATTGTCATTGTCGTTGGTGGATAGCTTAAAAAGAAAAGACACACTAAACAGATCCAGAACACTCCCCAGTTGACATTTCGCGCACCAAATCGGTCGGCAAACCATCCGCCGGCTGCACGCGCCATGCTTGAGCTGAGCACGAACAGTAAAGTAAGAGCCATGGCTTGGTTGAATGGCAAGGCGTAAGCATTCACATAGTACTGAGGTAGCCACAACAACAACGCTAAAAAACTGCCAAAAACAAAGTAATAGTACAGACCAAATCGCCAGACCCGTCCATGAGCCAAAGGCTTAACAAAAAACGCCAACGGCCTTTGTTTATTCTGCTGTTTGAATTTCGGTGGTGATGGGGCGGCTAACCAAAACGCAAAACAGGTGATTAAGATCATGGCACTATAGGTAGGCCCTATAGTATTCCAACTCCAAACATCTCGAATATAAGGCACAATAATTAGACTAAGTGCAGCCCCAGCATTACCTGCACCGAATACTCCCATTGCTGTGCCTTGCTCTTTGCTGTCAAACCAATCTGTGAGATAGCGAATACCAATACTAAATGACACGCCCGATATTCCGATCAGTAATCCAACAATTACGTAGCCAAAAAAACTATCGATACTGGGTAGCAAGACCAATGGTGGAACGGTGATGAGCATCTGCAGAATCAATATCATCTTTGGTGAGTAACGCTCACATAATAAACCTGCGGGCAACCGCAAAAATGCGCCCGTGATGATTGGAGCGGAAAGCAGGATACCAACCTGAGTACTGGATAAATTAAGCACTTGTTTCAGTTCAACGCTCATGACTGCATAAAGCGTCCAAACTGCGAAGTTGATAGCAAACACGATCGTTGCCAATACTAAGGCTCGCGTTGCCTGCCTGGAGTGTGAAGCCGTCAAAAACCTACCCGATAAAAACAAAAATCAGTGTTCAATATAGCGTTCACAAGTCGACAACTCTAGAAACTGATGCGTTTGCACAAGTATCGTCTAAACGACTAATTACCTATAAATAGGTAGATTTAAAAAGCAATTAAACCACTGTTTTCAATATGGAAGCTGCGTTTGGGTGCGAAATTTGTACAAGCAACTTTTGAAAGTTTACCTACCTACAAAAACTTCAAACTTACCGCCTAGATGCAATAGGAATAAAAGCGCCTTCGTTTACGCTTGTGATAAGGACAAACGGGTTGTAACTGGCCAAGTGACCGGGAAAGGTGCGAAAAATTGCTACCATAAGCATCACCGAATACCACCAAACGGGTATCCATAAGCAATTGTAATTACTGGCTATTTTTTATTGATTCAAGTCAAAGACCACGAGCCCAGAGAGCGAATAATTAGTCACAGATAACAAATCCATGTGGAGATTCCCATGACAACTGAAAAATTCAATATTTTTAAATTTACTGGCAAGATGAAAATACTCCATCTGTCTTGGATGGCGTTCTTTATTAGCTTTCTAGTTTGGTTCAACTTTGCACCGCTGCTTCAGGCGGTGAAAGAAACGTTGGGACTGACAACTGACCAGGTTAAGACGTTACTCATTTTGAACGTAGCGCTAACTATCCCGGCCCGAGTGATTATCGGTATGCTGACAGACAAATACGGGCCAAGGCTAGTCTACTCAGCTTTGTTGGCTGTTTGTTCTATACCCTGTTTCATGTTTGCTTTCGCAGATAGCTTCGTGCAGGCAGCAATTGCCCGTTTCCTACTCGGTTTCATCGGTGCTGGTTTCGTCATTGGTATCAGAATGGTGTCTGAATGGTTTCCTCACAATGAGCTGGGCACTGCAGAAGGGATCTATGGTGGTTGGGGTAACTTTGGTTCCGCCGCGGCCGCATTTACCTTGCCCACCATAGCGGTTTTATTCGGCGGTGAAGATGGATGGCGTTATGCAATTGGCTTAACGGGTGTAATCAGCTTGGTTTTTGCTTTCGTTTATTACGCCAACGTGACCAATACGCCAAAAGGTTCAACTTACTTTAAACCCAAAAATTTAGGCGCGATGGAAGTAACATCCAAAGGTGACTTCTTCTTACTTCTGCTAATGAAATTGCCAATGTATGCAGCGATTGCCCTGCTAGCCTGGAAGCTTTCTCCAAGCGGTGTGGATATTCTCAGCCAAACCATTGTGAATTCGATTTATGTTGGACTGTTTGTATTGTATTTACTTGAAGTATACAAAGTCTGGCAGGTCAACAAAGAGATCTTCAGCAAAGAAGTACCAGAGCTACATCGCTACAATTTCAAACAAGTCGCTGTACTGGATATTCTTTACTTCACTAACTTCGGTTCAGAACTTGCGGTTGTTTCAATGTTGCCACTTTTCTTTGCCGAAACATTTAACCTCGACCCAGTGTTAGCCGGTCTGGTTGCTGGTGCCTATGCCTTTATGAATCTGATGTCGCGCCCCGCTGGCGGTTGGATATCTGATAAATTTGGCCGTAAGCCTACACTCATGATACTAACTGCGGGTTTAGCAGCAGGTTATGCATTAATGGGTGTGGTCGATGGCACATGGCCGTTGTGGCTAGCAGTTGTTATTGCCATGGGGTGTTCATTCTTTGTGCAATCCGGTGAGGGTGCAGTATTTGCAGTAGTTCCGCTGATTAAGCGCAGAATGACTGGCCAAATTGCCGGTATGACAGGTGCGTATGGTAATGTCGGCGCAGTGACATTCTTAACCGTTCTTTCGTTTGTCGACTACAGTACATTTTTCTACGTCATTGCAGCGACTGCTCTAGTTGGTCTGTTCACCCTCATTTTTATGGATGAACCGCGCGGCCAAATCGCTGAAGTTGCTGAAGATGGCACTGTTCACATGATCGATGTAAGTTAGTAGCAACTCGTCAGTTAAAGGCATCTCTAAAACAGCGATGCCTTTTACACTAACCTAGACTATTTCAATGCAATCAGAGCACACTGAAAAAGACAACATCATGAACGACGCAACGCTTGTTGTGGCTACAGGTTGCACTTCGATTGCAGGCGTTAAGGCTGTCAACGAGGATGCTGTAGCCGTGCATACTCCGACAGACCGACACGCCATGACTTCGAAAGGCACAGTCGTTGTAATAGCTGATGGTGTCAGCAGTGCTGAAGCGGGCAGAGAGGCAAGTGACTACGCGGTAAAGCACTTTATCGAAGAGTATTTTCGTACACCTGACACTTGGTCAGCGAAACAAGCCGGGCAAAAAACACTGACTACGATTAATCTGAACCTATTCAAGCAAAGTCACGAGTTCACCCACCAGGAAAAAGGCTATCTATGCACGTTTAGCGGTCTTGTGCTCAAATCGAGAACCGCCCACTTTTTCCACGCCGGCGATTCTCGGATTTATCGTTTTCGAGATGGTGCAATTACACAATTGACGCGAGATCATTCAATCAACATAGGCGGTGGCAAAAACATTCTCGCTCGAGCCGTGGGTATGGATAACATCTTACAAGTGGATTACGGGAAGTCGGTACTAGAAGAGGGAGATGTATTTCTTCTTACAACAGACGGTGTCCACGATTTTATCGATGAGGAGAAACTGACCAAGCTCCTGAGTGACGAACGTAAACCTCAACAGCAGTGCGAGCGCATAATTGCTGAGGCTAAAATGGCCAACAGCGACGACAATATCAGCTGTGCGATTGCCAAAGTCGAAAAATTGCCCGCTGAAAGTCGTGATGATTTTAATACCAAATTAACTCGTCTGCCGTTCCCCCCCGATCTTGAACCCGGAATGAAACTGGATGGTTACCGAATTGATCAGGCTTTGTTTGCCAGCAGTCGCAGCCAGGTTTATCTAGTCACTGACTTGGAAACTGATGAGCAAATGGTAATGAAAACACCATCTCTCAACTTTCAGGATGACGTGCACTACATTGACCGCTTTATTCAGGAAGAGTGGATAGGTAAACGAATCAATAGTGAGTACGTGGTCAAGATCATAACCCAAAATCGACCACGAACCTGTTTGTACTACCTAATGGAGTATGTACCAGGTATTTCACTCGATAAATGGATGATCGACCATCCGTTACCCTCTCCAAAGATGGCAATCACATTGGTAAAACAAATCGCTGCTGCGCTTACAGCTTTTCACAATACAGAAACGATTCATCAGGATCTCAAACCCGCCAACATCATTGTTGATGATGCAATGAAAATTAAAGTGATTGATTTTGGTTCTGTATTTGTTGCAGGAATTGCTGAGATTTTTATACCTATCGAGCATCTTGGAGCGCTGGGTACAGCTACTTATTCCGACCCTTATTACTTACAAGGCAGGAACACAGGCATTCAAGGCGACATTTATGCGCTCGCCACCATCACCTACGAATTATTTACCGGCGAACTACCCTATGGCGAAAGGATAGAGCAATACGTCAACAGCCATGACTTTGACAAGCTTCGTTATATAAGCGCTACGGACCATAATCCGATCATTCCTTTATGGTTTGATCGTGCGTTGGAAAAAGGTGTATCACTCGACATACCGAAACGCTATAGAAGTCTACAAGACTATGTCGATGATATAACTCGGCCTAATCCCGAATTCTTGAAAGATGATCCCGCAATCGATAACAGCAAAGGTTTGCTTTTCTGGCAAATGATGTCGGCCTTTTGGGTTGCTATGCTGATACTGGTTGTCATTTTGTTTTCGACCACAGGATAACTGCTATGGAGTCGTCAGTAATGCAAAATCTGGTAACCCAATTTTTTAGTGTTGATCACGAACGACTTGATTTTCTTTTCCGCATGTACCGGGAAAACAAAAAAAATCAGCGCTACAAGGCTGTCTTGCTCTTCGACAAGTTTAGTGAGGGACTTAAACGACATATTCGTTGGGAAGAAGAATTGTTGTTTCCCATGTTTGAAAAAGCCAACGGTTTAGAAAGTGCTGGCCCCACAATGGTGATGCGCCAAGAGCACGGTCAAATTGAAGCCATACTGGAGGAAATTAGTGAAGGCTTAAAAAATGACGACCATTCAGAAGCACTGGAAAATACCCTGTTAGAACTGCTTCTGCTGCACAACGAAAAGGAAGAGCAAGTGCTTTATGTTCAGTGTGATCGTGCTTTGACAAAGGAGCAATTGCTGGCGCTCTTTTTGGATATGTAATACACGATATGCAGTTAGTGTTGTTGCCAAAATCGATTGAACTTGTATGTATGTTATGTAATTTGACTACGTCGCCAATGAGTCAAATTGGTTGAGTATGTTGGCGTTGAGAAGGAAATGAATAAAATTCGTCTTATTGGAACTTTGGCTGACAGGCTTGCAAATGTGGCAGAAACATCCTGACGTAGTGGCGATCCCGAGATATTATTTTGCGCCAGCGTAAACTGCTAAAACACGGTCGAATCGAATCGTTAAAACGTCGTGCGAGGCCAGTGTTACCAGCTCAGTATTCGCTAAACTTTTCGGCCCGCATCGCCCCGGGCTACCTATAAGTAGTCTTTTCTTCGAATACCTACGCCTATTCGTTACGTCCTAGACGACTCCATACATACCCCGTCGAGGTGACCTTTATCATTTGATTGATAGGAACCATTTTCAAGCTCCCTACTTAATACCCTTTCTTGATGTCACCGACAATGTTGCACTTCTACCCATGCTGGCCGGACTCTCAAACAATGAAACCCGCCAGCGTGCTCTGGAATTGTTGACCGCTTTAGATGTTCAGCACAAAGCCCGCGCCATGCCATCACAACTATCTGGAGGAGAACAACAACGCGTTGCCATTGCACGAGGTTTAGTAAACCGTCCACCGGTGATCCTGGCAGATGAGCCCACTGCGCCGCTCGATAGTGAACGAGCGATGGCGGTCATTCGTATTCTCAATAAGATGGCCAGAACCTTTGAAACCGCCATTATTGTGGTAACCCACGATGAAAAAATTATTCCAACCTTTAAACGTATTTATTACATTAGAGATGGTGTGAAACATGAAGAAGCGGGTGAAGGTCTAAGTTTCAAATAACAGACTTATCTTTTACGTCATATGTTATTGGAACTATATGCGTATTTCGGTGAATCCATTCGCACATTTCCCAACTGCGTTACGATCAAGCAGGGGAAATGGGCAATGAAAATAGCGCGGGCAATGGGAATCAGACAATGATTACAATTGTTAATACATGCATTTACATTCAAAAACAAACAAGAACCTGAAAACCCACATTACTCTGTCATGACCATACTGTATACATGATCAGTTTTAATGAGGTGTAGCTTGTGACGAAGAATCATTGCGCCAAAACACTTACACCCAGAAATCTGGCTGTTGAGGCATTTGGGTAATCAGAAACAATACTGCTTTTGTTAATTTGCAGTAATTTCTATCGGGTTTTCGTTTCTGTCAAACACCACATAGCGAAAAATGTTATTGCCAGTCATCACATCGTTGGTCATTTTGTTTAGATAGGGTTCTGCTGCCTCTGTGGTAGGAGGGGTATTTGAATCGCCCCCTAAACTGGCTATAAAAACAAAATCCCAGTCTTTGTTTATGCCATCTGCCTCCTTCACTAAAGCAGAAAATTCAGACAGTTCATCTGGCAGTTTATCGACAACCATTTTAGGCTCAATAGAGCCTTTTTTATCTTCTCGTTTTCTGCTCTTATTGGTCTCGTCAGTTTTTGCAAACAAAAACAGCAAGCGCTGTTTTTCGGTTTGCTCTTGGGCTTTTAATAAAAGATCGGAAAACATACCTGACATAACATAAGGCTCCTAGGAAGTTGCTAACCCAAGCGTACACATCGTTTTCCCTTAATACCATTGTGCACAAGGGGTAATGAACTACCCCTTATTAGGTAAATAGCACCGCATTGCTCCAGCTTAACTTTGAACCCTTGTGTGAGTGTGGTAATGACGCAGCGCATGCTCATCACGTCGGCCTTTGGAAAAAGCAGACACGCGTTTTAAGTATCCAATTACGCGAGTTCCGTGATCGATGTCTTCAGAGCCGCATGATGGACACGCATATAAAGTGCGCTTGTCGATAGCATCACATGTATTGCAGATCGTAATTTTCACGTTCACACAAAAATAGTTACACCCTGCTTTTGCTGCGATGTTTAGAAGGTTTAACGCGTTTTTATAGGTTAACGTTTCCTCAAGATTAAGATGAAGTGCTGAACCACCATCAAGGTATTGATTTAGCTCTCTTCCATGCAGGATAAACTTGTCAATATGAGTGGTATTCGTATTCTCTACAAGGTAAAGATAACTGTTGTAGCAGTCTCTGTTAACAACGTATCCATCTTGTTTATCCCATTTGGCGTTTTTGACGCCTAAGTTTTCAGCAGGTACAAACTCTGTGTTGAACTGACATTTAAAATGCTTAGATGCAGTCCTGTTTTGTTCGTAAATGACTTGCAATTGCGCACGAACAAAATCTTTGTATTTTGGATTGTTACCGACTTCGATACCTAAAAACTCAGCCGCCTCTGCCAGTCCGTTGACTCCCAGCGTTAAAAATTGCTTATCTAGGCTAATGAAGCCTGCGTCATAAACAGGTAGTGCTCCTGCTGCTTTATACTCCTCGATGAGCCGACGATAAGCGACTTGATACTTGTGTATCTTCTGAACTTCAGTGCTCAAATCTCTGCCATCCTGAACTAATCGGTTCATATTTATGGTGATCACATTAATAGATCCTGTCGATACGCCGCCTGCACCCAAGCTATATGAAAACGTATTGTCCGTGATCTCGTTACGCAATCGGCAACAGGAGGCTAATGAATCGGCACTCTCTGATTGGTAAACAAAAAATGAGTTACCTTCACTCATCGCTTTAGCGCATGTTGCTGCAAAATTGATGTCTCTGACTGCTCCGTCTTTTGTCAGCATTGCCGCTGTAACCACAGGAAAAGTGAGTACCGCCCGCTTGCGTTCATTGTTAAACCACTCTAGAAAGAAAGCTTGTAACGATTCGATATTCTCCCATTGGGGTTTGCTCATATCGGGAAACACAAACTCGCCAAACATTGAGTCAAAGTAGAATTTGTCATAAAGCGATATGTTCCAAAACACACTCTGATAGCCGCGAGCCGCCGCTGGCTGGTTTAGGGCATAAACGACATGCTGTAGATGGTTAGCGACTTCTTTTGCATGCGTGTTGAGATAGTTTTCTCCATAATCCCGACGCGCAAAATGGTCGAAATAAATCAGAAATTCGACAGTCGCAATGGCTCCTGCAAATTGGGCACTGATGGCAAATACCAAGTTTACGAAGCTGCCGCAGAAAGACTCGATATGTTGAGGAGCCTTGGATTCACCGCCAAGTTCAGTCAACCCATTTAAGAGAAACGGATACATGGTAATTGAGGTGCAGTATGGTTTTAGGCTGGTTTCATCATGCACGTAGATTTCATGTGACTCGATCTGTCGCTGGTACTCAAGTGCAAGTTCATGACCAAATAGCTCTTCAATTTTATTACTCACTAATGCTCGGTTTACCTGAATAAAATAGTCTTTCATCAGTTCAGCCTCGAGCGTGGCAATGTTTTTATGTGTCACATTTGCGTTGGCGTCTAACTTCGCGCCATCAGCTGCTGTTTCAGCATTTAAATAACTATCGATAAACTGTAGTTTTTGTTTTATGTGTTTTTCATCAAGGGTTAGCACACTGATTCTCCCAAAATTTATGGTTTAGTAATTCACCTGTATTGACGTCTATTAGTTTTTGATTGGTCGACGGGGAGTCGAGTCCGCCAAGTGAAAATATCCACTTACCGGTTTTCAGGAATGACAATTGTTCTTGGATTTTTGAGGATACTCTGGGTAATCCGGTGTAAAGACAGGTCTTCAGTTGGGATTGTCTGGCAATACGAAGCTTTTCAATTAGCGCCTCTGCATACCATTCACCTCCAAAGAAGAGCACACAGGTTATAAAGCCCTCATATTTTTTAAGGTAAGCGGCAAATGCTTCATTCGTTAGGGATACTCCCAAGTTGCCGTCCCAAATCTCTTCGCTATGGCAGCCTTCACAACGTAGTTTACAACCGGTGATAGTAAAGCCGAGCGACACTTCATCAGGTACTTCTTGGAAAAGCACTTGAGGTTCCAGTGTGTTAAAAAGGGGCTGCATTAGATAACCCAAACAACTATATGTTGTGCTAAATAATCACACGAGACACTATATGTTGTATTGATCCAGATCAAGGCTTGCAACTGCCAATCATTTTTTCACAGCGCAATAGGATGCAACCCACTTCTTCGCAAAGCAACCGCTCGAAGCTAGAATAGCCACTCTGACGGAAGCGGTATTAATATATTTCTGCTACATTCCTATAACTTTATCAGCGGCTCTTGCTACCCATGATTCAAGAGCATCTAGTTCGTTTTTTATCTTGTTGTCAGGGTGACCTAAATATTCTCTAACCGAAGTGTTTTGTGAAATAAACTGTCGTTTCCAGCTCATTGCATTCAACCTTTCGTCCTTATATGCCGTCATCAACTCATCTAAAATCCTTTGAAAAGTAACAGCGGTATCGCCTGCTCGAAAAAACAATGTGGATAAGCTTTCAGCTTCTAATGTCCCGTCTTTCTTTAACTTACTGGTTAGTTCAATTTCTAGTATCTGAATCGTCGTCGATTTATCTCGCTTAATAACAGCATGGCAGTACCGACGCGGTCTATCCCCAACTAAATGCTGACTGCGACATCTTTTCTTCGGGACATCTCCGATTTTGCTCTCAATTTGCCACCCATGTTCTTCTTCCAGTTTTCGCAGCATGGACTGAAAGAATACAATTTTCTCGGGCGCATCTACTAAGTCCGGAGGGTCAAGATTGTCGACATCGGCCTTTAGAGCTTTTCCTTTGTCACTCCCTTGTTGCAGGCTAGCCAATTCTTTAGGAGTCTGCTCTTCTATCTCTTCAAGGTCTGGTTCAGATTGGGGTGGCAGCGCCTTCACATTCCTTGGGCTACGCCTTGTATCGAGCTCCACATCAAAATTTAATCCGCTTCGCCCTAACTTTACAGAGTGCCGCTTTTTACTGGATTTCGGATTCGTGTCTGGGTCCAGTTCTCTAATATCTACGGGTGGTTTGTTAAGTGGTTTAGGTTTTTCGTCATTTTCTTTAGGGTCTTTGCTCAGCAATAGGTGGTCATCAGGGTGTGAGAAATATACAACATCAAGGTCAGGCGCCTTCAGACCAGAAACTGACCTAATTTCACGAATAAACACCTGATTTTCTTCAGCCTCTCTGCCCGTATAGCCTGAAAGTGAAATTTCACAGTAGCTCAAGTCTGGCGTTGTAAAATCAAATGTCCAACGATCTGCACCGTTTTCAACAATTGAATTCTGATTAATTGATTTAAAAACAGAGCCGAAGCTATCTTGCGTGTCAGAATCAAAGAATAACCAAGTAAAGAACTTTCTGTACTGTAGGCTGTTCATATACCTAACAGGGATATTGGCAGACAACTCAACGTTACCAACCCAATCTTCAGACCAGGACTTACCAAGTTGCCAGGTATTCCCCTGATAAACAGCAGCGCGCACCACTTCTGAAGAATGAAAGAAAAGCATGCGTGCGACTTCTGCTATTGGTAACCAATATACTTTTTCGTCAGTTTCGATTCTGTACAGAACGCAATTGTCGAATTGTTCTGAAAAATCATCGACACGTTTTAAGGTGCGAGGTAGTTGTCGAAAATCTACTTTTTTCCAGCTGTCCTGCTGAGGCAACATAACCGTTTCTGTCCATCCCTGAGCCTTGTTTTCTGTTGATGTTCTTGGAAAGACAGTTCCGGGGACTAAGGCTGGTAATAGATCGATAGGCAAACCCTTCCTAAAATAACCTAGATCATCCCGGTAAAAATAACAAATGACTTTCCACTCTTGCCCTGGATTCTGATACCAATCTCCCAACAATATTAGCTTTGATTCTTTAGGTATTCCGCGAATTCCAATCTCATCAATATTAGACATAAATCGGGCTATCCTTAACTTTGTTCTAAACGTCGTATTTCGGCTTCAATCTTGGGGGTTACTAATTCTATTCGAATTGCAGCTGTTCTGAGTAAACGCCAACGTTTCACCTCAAGGTCGTTCGATTTCATTTGTTCGTAAGCAATCCTCAATCTGTGGAGTTGAAAGTCTTCTACCGATTCTTCATGATCAGTGAGCCATTGGCTGGTCGCTGGTAGATCAGGCAAATGTTTCTCAACTGAATTTGACCGGGGCAGTTCCTTAATGATTCGAGTTCTTGTCAAACGCGGTCTATTACGCACGTTAGCCATGACCTCATATACTGATTCAAGATGCGCAACGTTTTTTGCATCCCAATCACGGTAGTTAACGGCGTAGTGGCTTTGCGAATTTACTTTTCGCTTTGGCCGATTAGACATCAGCCAGCTCTTGTCGTTGCGATACAGCCAAGCATAAATAGCATCACCACGCTCGGTACTTCTAAGTTCTTTGACGCCTGCGCTTGGGTGCCGCTTTAGCATATCTACCCAACTGTACCTGTATTCTGCAGCGTTCTGTACGGTGACTTTTTTGCTAAAATGGCTAGGCACCAAAACTCCTTCCGGAAGTCTGCGCACTTTTTCCAATAACTTAGTTACAGACAATTCGGAGACCAGTGCAGTGGTAACAAGTAAATGGCGCAAAGGGTGAAACGACTTACGATGTTTTCGAAATAGGTTAGTCAGCCAGTAGTTGTTTTCTGAATAGTTAAATTGATCTTCAAATGTTGTTCCAGCCCATGTCCTCTTGAGTAGCCTATGTATTTCCTGATGGCAGACCCGGCTGTTTTTCACTAGACCAAGTTCAACTGCTAAATTTCTGTAAAACAATGTCCAGCGGTTATAGCCAAGGCCTTTAAATTGAGAAGCTTGAAGTAATTGCTCGTACCGGTCATGCAGGGCCCCTTCAATATCTTTTAACTCTATATGCCTGATACTTGAATCCAATTTAATTTCGTTCGCCGCGACAAAAAGGTGCTTCTCTCTCGGATGGAAAGATATCGAAGAGTATTCCAGCAAGCATGAATGATTACTGCAAAACCCTAAGGCTGGCAACTGATGGATTCGTCGCCAATAACACTCGCCGAATTCCATTTGGTGTTCTTTCAAACACTGAGGGCAATAGCGAAAATACTCCTGTTGTTTGATTACGCTGGCAGCAATGCCAGACCGAGTATGTATGTCACCTCCCGAGTCTGAGCGCATGGAACTAATCGTTTTCGAAGCTTGTTGCTGAGATAGGAAAGGTAAATAAACTGGTGCCAATGTGAATGACTTAATAAGCTCTTCAACACTAGTTGGCCAAGCAAGTTGAAGATTATTAACAAGAGAACTTAAGTGGCTTGGTAAGTCTGGAACAGCAACCGCTGTTGAAGACGAAAACACTTCTCGAACAATAGATTTTTGATTACCAACTAAGCCGGTATGCTGCGCATACCGCGCAACTAAGCTGTATAGCAATTCGTCTTGGTAAGGAACGGGGAAATAGCCCAGCATACTAACCAGCCAGTAATTTATGGACTGGGTAAATAAGACCTTTCTCCTTCATCACCTCATACATAGATCCTGATTTATCCGCATAGATCTTCCTGAGGTCTTTCTCAGGTAGCTGACCCCAGCTTTCTCGTTTTGTATAGACTGGTTTGGAGTCGGACTTTGTCTTTCTTGTCTTTTCCTCGCCCGTTTGTGTAAGCACGGTTGTCGCCATTTGTATTATCTGAATCAGTGTAAGGTCTGGTTTCCTCGCCAAGGCATCTGTAACGAGAGGCTTCGCAATATCTTCGGAAATGCCCATTGCGACGATCGTCTGTATCGCTGAATTAGCGATGTTCGTCTCATCAGCCTCTCCCAACTCAATCGTTTTAGGTTTTTTTAGAGGTTGTGATACGAGCTTATCCATTGCGTTTATCATGCTGCTTTCAAATTTTGGGAAAATGAGATCATTGCAATCTTCAAGTTTCTTCTTGTTGCCTGTCCGCAAAGCATCAAGCAAAGGTTTAACGATTGAAAACTCGTCTTCAAATACCTGTTCCAAAAGTTCGGGAGATAGAATTTCGTCTTCTGGAGTAGACGCTAATAAGACGGCGCGTGCTTGTGCAAGACAAAAGAGCTTAACAACTATGTCTGGAACGCCTTGAGTCAACTCATACAATTTATTTGTTAGTGGCTCATTTCTATCAACCATATTTCTCAGCCACTGGTATGGCCATAGTTCTTCAAGGAAATCTTCCCAGCTTTCATCCTTACGCAATCGATCCCAGACCAGACTTCCATCGCCACTTGCACGCCTAGCCT
This sequence comes from Alteromonas sp. McT4-15, assembly GCF_020515205.1. Lineage (NCBI taxonomy): Bacteria > Pseudomonadati > Pseudomonadota > Gammaproteobacteria > Alteromonadales > Alteromonadaceae > Alteromonas > Alteromonas sp. McT4-15. Next base: position 165,341 of record NZ_JAJALG010000001.1, on the reverse strand, counting down.
GCCGGAACTCACTAGCAAACAACCGCAGAGCTTTAGGGGTTCCAATAAGTACAACGGAGACCTCTACGACATTTACCAGCGTTACCAAAAAGTTGATCATTTTCTTCTCGCCACCACTTTTAGCGAGACTCATGTGCTGGAACTCATCGATGACAATCAAACCAATGGCGTGTATCAGGCAAAGATCAGCAACATCAGCCATCATTTTTGCGATGGTTGGTCTGCCGGATGCGTACTGCTGCCTATAATTAAGGTTCAACCGACGATCTAGCGCGATAAAAAAGCTTAAGCAGAAGTCGGAAAGTGAACCATCGTATGGGCAATCAACTTTAAGCCAGGGCACCTGGAGCATATGAAGGTCTGAATGATATATAACACGCGGATAAGTGTTCAGTACAAGGTTTGTCGTGGTTGATTTCCCCGCTCCGGATATTCCTGCAATCGTCATAGATGAAGCAGGAGAGTCCACATCATCATGCATATAGGTGGTTAGATTTTCATTCTGAATCAAGCCACGAATTGAATTTAGCTTTCGCTTAAACGTAGCGGTTTTTGGGTTCCTATTGAGGTAGCTGCATCGGATCAGTTTCGACAGCTTTTGTTCGATAATGATGTGGTTGGTTTGGGGAACAAAAAAATCTCGCGTTAAGCGGTTTATTGCATGGGTTCGAATGTGGCATGGTAAATTAATTTCTTCAGGTTGAAAGTGGGGTCTCTTTCTCAAAGACTTTGCCACTTCTATAGGGCTCATTATTACCGGAAGCGCCGCGATCACCGGGTTTTCATCGTACTCAGGCAAACCTGTTTTTTTGTATTCTGCTTCAGGAAACCTTGTAATTTTTGGATTAGTCATCTGAGTCCCCATCTTTCAATAGGTCTTTCAACCGAGTTGGAAGTTTAAAGCTCTTTTGCTCGGTATTTGCCCCATGTATCGGTGTTACAGTCGCAGAAGTCCTTTCTAAAGGTTCACTCCGATCTGCTGTTTTATTGCTTCGCTCATACTGTCTTTCTTTACGCTTATTGCCCGCTATCCCTTTCGCTCTTTGCGCTTTCTCTGTTCTCGTATATTTTGGTTGATGCTGCTTGGATTCGTCTTTGATTTGCTGAAGTTCACTAACCAAATTAACCGAGCCTGATCGTTTCTTAAGTTTTGAAGTGGCTGCTACATCCAATCGAATGTCCTGGAAAACCCATAGTTCCCATATGGTTATATTGGCGTAAGCACGACTTCGGGACGTTAAGTTTGCGGGTATAAATTCAGCATACGAGTCAGAGGGGCGAAGGTAAATTTCATTCGTACTGTATAGGTCATAGGCAACGGTAACCGTTTTAGGTCCTCTGTAATTCTCTTCGAACCAACCCCACTCCAGCGCTTGTTTACAGCTGTAATAACAGCCAAAAAGCTTTAGGCCATGCTCGGTCACAGTCGCGTTGGTATGAGGAAGTAGGTTGACCTTGACTAGTTTAGGGTCAGGTCTCCTTAGTAACCCTGTGCGATATTCGATTCCCCACGCCCACAGCGCCAAAGGGTTCGCTGGAAGTTTTTTCGGAATATCAGAGTCAATATCGTAAGTTCGAATAACATGGTCATTATTATAGTGAAGCACTATCTTAATCATCATTTTCGTGAACTCTTTTAGAGTTAATATTCCATCTTGCCGATAATCATTACCATGCCGTTTCTTGCCAATTGGATTTTTGGTTACATAACCTTCAACAAAAGGCTTCATTTTAGTCTGAACAGTTCGGAAATAGCGTTCAACAATTCCTTTCCAGTCAGCTCGGTAGGCAGGCGTATTTTGAATCTCGACGTGAAAAGCTTTACTGAGTACTTCGACATGTCGACCAAGCATTTCACCTTTGTCTCCAATTATATGTTCTGGCAAACCCTGCATTGGCCATAGGTCAGACGTGATATCAATGCCATGCTCTGCACAATAATCGACTTTATTTGCCATAGCATTTCCAAGCGCCTCCATTGCACTGACCCAGGAAGCATTTTCCAAGCCAATGTAGATACCAACAATCGCTCGACTGAACACATCGACAACAAAATACATAGTAGGTCGGCCAACTATTTCTGCTCGGTCCTGTTCTGACACAAGGTACACATCAGCAATGGTGGCATCAATTTGGTAAAGGTATCCAGGACCAGGCACTTCAGCTGTCGAGGTACCAATACTGGGACTGAAATCTTTCAGATAGTTAATTTCACCTTCACGCTTTTTGGTCACTTCGATCGATGTATATTCTTTCTGAAAAAAATATTTAAATTGACGCTCTGTTGGCACATTTATTAAGTCTTCCGGCGATGCTGGAATTTTAACCCCATAAGCGATCAATAATTGGTTGTATGCATAATCGAAGTCATATTTATTTTCGTTGAGATAACTTTTTTGGATAACTACCCTGAACAGAGATTTGACTTGATCTGTGATCGGGACACCTTCACCCAGATTACGGGTACGGATGGGTCCGTTTCGCTTCTCTTTAAATGTTTTCGGTTTTCCTCGTCCCCCACACAAGTCATAACGGCCACTCAAAGAATTCGGACACATACCGAATTGCCAATATTTTCGCAGCCAACGATACAACGTTTGCTTTGTTGCTTTGTTCTCTTCCATGATCTTACTCATTAGCAATCCACGGGCCTTTCTCTCATAAATGTCGGGCTCAGACTTGACTACATTCTTGATAGCAATCCATGCATTTTGTTGTACTTTCTCGGATTTCGAACCTGCCTTAGGTGCGCTCATACTGATATTTACGTAAGGGTCATTGATTATTTTAAGATCGGCTCTAGCCAACAAGTGTTCAAATTCTGATTTCTGTGTTGCTTGTGGTAGGGCTCTTTCGTCATCAATATTTATCCAATAGATTACTTGTGGATTGCTCCAGAGTATTCTGATCCTCTTGGTATCCCATTGATAAACATCATTTGGCATGAACATAATTTGCCTCCTGATTTAACCAGTACTCTGACAGTTCTATATCCCTTGCTTTTAGCTTGGTGTGCAGTGTTCCGTGAATGTCCCAAAGAAAAGCATGCTGTGCGGCTAAGTGTCTGAAGTATTGGAGGTGAGCGCCGGGCTCTTGAGCATATTTGTCATCCAGCTCTCGCAACGGAACTGGCAATTTTTCTTCCGAATTGCCATCAAGCGCTTTGGCAATTCGTTCGAAAATGCTCATTCTCTCGGAAACCTCAAGGTCATAACTGTGCATGTGAGGCGCTAACCAGCGGATATTTTTTACCGACGTAACTGGCACATCGTGTTCTGTAAATGCGTACCAAGCTACTTTTTCATTTTCCCAAAAGCGACGCTCAATCTCCTGTTTTTCTAATGTGCGCGCATCCTCTAGATCTTCAGCATACTTGACGGAAACAGCACGACTAACTAAAACCCCATCAATTTCCATATCAATTAAAAAATCAGTAGTCATAACCTGAAGTATCCCTTTGTATGCGGGATGTTTGATACCTAATCTTTTTGCAATATCAATAGTGGCTTCAGGGTTAAGAGGGAACTGCTCACGTATATCGACTACGGTATCATTCCAATCAAAAAGTAAAAATGCCGCAAGCTCTAGGTCTGACAGTAGATGGACAATACGGTTATTAGTAAGAGCTGGACGGCGATGTACTCTTCCCTTGCTTGGAACATCTCGTACAGTTAGAAAGGGCTGATAATCTTTTCCATAACCTTGACCACGTTTTTCTTTTTGTAAGCGTCTCAGAATTGCAGGCTGAAGAAGACTCTTAATTTCTTTTGGGTAGGGGCTTAAGAAAGCGGTTTTCATACTCATATTGATAATCCGAGCGAGGCTAGTAAGTCAAAGCATAGCTCGGATTATATTAAGTATGATAGTTTTTTGTTTAGTATGATACTTTTATGTAAGTGTGATAGTTTTTTGTCAATCTACATGACGGTCTGCAAACCAAAAAACACTTACTCAACCGTTACCGATTTTGCCAGGTTACGCGGTTGGTCCACATCGGTGCCTTTGATGAGTGCAACATAGTAAGACAGTAGCTGTAGTGGCAATGTGTAAATAATTGGCGCAATAGGCTCTTCACAATGCGGTACATCAATAACACGCATAGTTTCATCGCCCGCAAAGGCAGCGTCTTTATCTGCAAATACATACATAATGCCGCCACGAGCGCGTACTTCTTCAACGTTAGATTTCAGCTTTTCAAGTAGCTCGTTGTTAGGCGCCACTACGATAACTGGCATCTCATCATCAATAAGTGCAAGTGGACCGTGCTTTAACTCTCCAGACGCGTAGGCTTCAGCGTGAATGTAAGAGATCTCTTTAAGCTTAAGCGCGCCTTCCATTGCAATAGGATACTGGTCACCACGACCTAAGAATAAGCTATGGTTTTTGTCAGCAAACTCTTCAGCTAGGTCTTCAATACCACCTGTGATAGCCAAGGTTTCTTCTAGCTTTGCAGGTAGGCTGTGCAGCGCAGAAACAATACCTTTAGCATCAGATTCGGTCATACCGTTCTCTTTACCAAGTGCTAAGGTTAGCATCAAGAATGCCGTTAACTGTGTAGTGAAGGCTTTGGTTGAAGCTACACCAATTTCAGCGCCAGCGCGTGTCATAAAGGCAAGGTCAGATTCGCGTACTAGCGATGAGCCAGGTACGTTACAAATGGTCAGACTCGACATGTAGCCCAATTCTTTTGCAAGACGTAGTGCTGCCAATGTATCTGCCGTTTCACCTGACTGAGAAATGGTGATAAGCAAACTGTTTGGGTGAACCACAGACTTGCGGTAGCGGAACTCAGATGCAATTTCTACGTTACACGATACATTCGCGTATTGCTCAAGCCAGTAACGCGCCGTCATGCCCGCATGATAACTAGTACCACAAGCTATAATTTGAACGTGTTTTACTTTGCTAAAGATTTCTGCCGCACCTTCGCCAAATACGCCAGGCATTAGGCCATTCTCGTCTATACGATTTTGAAGTGCATTGCGTACAACGGTAGGTTGTTCGTGAATTTCTTTAAGCATGTAGTGACGGTAGCCCGCTTTATCACCCGCATCGTGTTCAATATTCGATTCGATAACTTCACGCTCTACAGGTGCGCCATCTTTATCAAAGATACTTACGTCGCGACGCGTGATTTCAGCTACATCGCCCTCTTCTAAAAAGATAAAGCGGCGAGTTACTGGCAATAATGCCATTTGGTCAGATGCGATAAAGTTCTCACCTAGGCCCAAACCAATGACTAATGGGCTGCCAGAGCGCGCCACTACCACGCGACTTGGATCTTCTTTGTCCATTATCACTGTGCCATAAGCACCGTGAAAGGTTTTAACTGCGCTTTGTACCGCGTTTAAAAGTGTTTTACCTGATTTCAATTCTTCGTGAACGGTGTGCGCAATGGTTTCTGTATCTGTGTCACTGGTAAAGGTGTACCCTTTTTCAGCAAGCTGCGCTTTTAGTGTTACGTAGTTTTCAATGATGCCGTTGTGCACTACTGCCACGCGGTCAGTTGAAAAGTGAGGGTGGGCATTCGCTTCAGTAACACCACCATGTGTTGCCCAGCGTGTATGCGCGATACCCGTTCCACCGAGCGCGTCTTCTTGTGCAACAGCGTCAGCCAGCTCTTGTACTTTGCCTGTACGACGAATGCGTTTTAGCGTGCCATCTTGTTGCAACAATGCCACACCAGCCGAGTCATACCCACGGTACTCAAGGCGTTTAAGTCCTTCTAGTAGAATTTCTACTACATTACGTTCGGCAACAGCGCCTACAATTCCACACATAATTATTCTCCATTAAGCGCAGCAATCATTACCGCAACGCCCTGTTCTTCAATGTTTCGTTTATCTTGAGCACTGATACCCTCGTCAGTGATCAAAACTGAAATAGTGTCCCAACCTAGTTCAAGATTGGGCATTTTATGAGTTAGTTTCTTCGAACTTGCCATTACAACGACCTTACTGGCGGCTTGGGCCATAGCGCGTGTTACACCTGTTAGTTCGTTAAACGTGGTTGTACCGCGGTTGACATCAATACCTGCAGCGCCAATAAAAGCAATATCAAAACTATAGGCGTTAACCAATTGTTCGGCCATGGCACCTTGAAAAGACTGCGATTGTGCATCCCACGTACCGCCTGTCATCAGTACAGTAGGCTCTTTCTCACATTGTGTAAGGTAGTTCGCTGTCGCCAGCGCATTGGTCATCACTACCAAACCACCAATCTGTGATAAAAAAGGAAGGATTGTTGAGGTTGTTGAGCCGCAATCGATAACAAGTTTGCTACCAGGCTTCACCAATGATGCTGCACATTCACCGATATAAGAAAGCGATGATATGACATTGCCTAACTTTGGGGATAACGCGTCGGATACCGCGTGCTTCGCAATTGCCGGTACCGCACCACCGAACTGTCTAATTATCAACCCTTGCGCGTCAAGGGCCGCTAAGTCTTTTCTTATAGTGACTTCAGATGTATTAAATTGTGCTGCCAAAGCCTCCACCTGCGTGTGGCCGTGCTGGTTTATCCACGTTACTATTGCCTGACGTCGCACATCAACTGACTTACTACTTCTCAATTGTTCTCGTTCCGCTAGGTTAATAGTTATATTAACAGTAGGTGGCAAACACGCAAAACTTTCAAAACGAAAGTTATGAATTATATTTCGAAAGCATACTATGTTATTACGAAACTTTGATCAAGCGTTTTGTTTATTTATACATCAATTTTGCCTGTGCAGCATTTGCTTCAATGGCCAGCTCTATTGTTCGAATTACAGCAACCACACTGTTTGCATCTGCTGGCAAAGAAGCATTGCCTGCAACGGCCTTTGCAAGTTTTTTGAAGAAAGTGAGATACTGACCATCAAGAGTGGGAACTTTCTTCTGAGTTGCCTCATTACCCAGCTCACCGTTCTCTTCATGTGGTGTCACGGCCCATTTTTCATCTGTGAACGGCAACGCGCCCCTTAACTGGTCTTCTTGTGGATCTAAATAGAATTTACGATAGCTAGCTTTTGTTCCCTGCACATCAAAGCGCAATGTAGCGCCGCCTTGAAAGGCAGAACTGCCGAGTTTTATCACTTTATCTTCGTAGTGAAGCGTAACATCAAAACAGTCATCTGATTGACCACCCTCGCGAAGTGTAACGATATCAGCTGATACTGCTTTAGGCTCACCAAATAGCTGTAGAGCCTGGTCGATAAGATGAGGGCCAAGGTCCCAGAAAATACCACTGCCCGGTCCGGCATTCTCTCGCCAACGATTACGCGGTGTAGGACGAAAGCGGTCGAATCGACTTTCAAATCGCTTAACATCTCCCAAGGTGCCTTCTGCCATAAGCTTCTTAAGCGTAAGAAAGTCGCCATCAAAACGTCTATTGTGGTAAACACAAAGCTTGCGATTTTTAGACTTTGCCAGACTCACAAGCGCTTCTGCGTCGGCTGTGCTTAACGTAAATGGCTTCTCGACTAATACATGACAATTATATTCAAGAGCAAGTTTAGCTTGAGGTGCATGAAGGTGATTTGGCGTTGTGATCACCACCAAGTCAAAAGTGTGCTTTTCCAGCGCTTCATCTAAGGATGTAAACACAGTAGCGTCGGGCAGCGCTGCATTTACCAAGTCAGGTTTTGAAGATACCACTCCATCAACAACGAAGTCTGGTAGATAGTTGAGAAATGGCAGATGAAAGGTCTGGGCTGAAAAACCAAACCCAACAAGTAAGGTAGAAAGCATTTGTGCTCCTTGGTGGGAAATTGAAACTTGCGTGTTGTACCTACTACTATAACAAGCATAAAAAAACGGAGCGTCTGTATTAAAGAACTCGCTCCGCTTTTTTATTAGCTAAGGCTTACTTGCGCCTTGTTACGACTTTTTGGTCGGTCTCGGCCAGTTCGCAATATTGCGCTGTTTACCGCGCGCGACAGCCAATGCTTTATCTTCCACTGCACTGGTGATAACTGAGCCAGCGCCAACGGTTGCGCCATCACCAATAGACACAGGCGCAACCAATGAAGAATTAGAACCAATAAATGCATTCTCTCCAATAATGGTTTTTGATTTATTCACGCCATCGTAATTACATGTGATGGTACCCGCGCCAATGTTGGCATTCGGGCCGACCTGTGCGTCACCTAAATAAGTAAGGTGATTGGCTTTTGCACCCTCACCCAAAACCGCTTTTTTCATTTCAACAAAGTTACCCACTTTGGCATTTTTGTGCATAACTGCGCCAGGACGAAGTCGGGCATAAGGGCCGACTACGCACGCTTCACCCACTTGAGCATCTTCGATAATTGAATTGGCTTCAATCACGGCATTATCTGCAATCGTGCAGTTTCGCAAAATACAGTTAGCACCAATTGTAACGTTGCTGCCAATTTTGACTTCACCTTCAACAATAACGTTTACGTCAATAACAATGTCATTGCCAATATCCATTGAACCACGTAAATCGAAGCGTGATGGGTCAAGTAGCGTTACACCATTAGTCATCAGTTCATTAGCTTGACGATGTTGTAAAGCGCGCTCTAGGTTAGCGAGTTGCAAACGGTTATTTACACCTTCAACTTCTACCGCTGATTGCGGTTGCGCAGATTGAATTCGCTTACCTTCAGCAGCCGCCATCGCAATCACATCAGTAAGGTAGTACTCGCCTTGCGCGTTATCGTTGCTTAAATCACCCAACCAGCGTTTTAGGTCTGCGCCTGACATCATCATCATGCCAGTATTAATTTCTTTTATTTCACGCTGAGCGTCTGTCGCGTCTTTATGCTCTACAATCGCAGTTATATTGTCGTTTTCACGAACGATGCGCCCCATACCTGTAGGGTCATCTAGCTCTACCGTTAATAACGCAAGGTCACACTGTGCTTTTACCGCTTTAAGCGCGCTTAACGTTTCTTCTCGTATTAGCGGCGCATCACCGACTAAAATGAGCACATCTTCATCGTCTTTTACATGAGGAACTGCCTGCTGAACGGCATGACCTGTACCCAATTGCTCAGCTTGCAAACACCAGTTTAGGTTGTCTTCGATAATCGTTGCTTTAAGTTGGTCACCACCGTGGCCGTAAACAAGATGTATATTGTCAGCGCCCAGTGATTTAACGGTATTAATAATGCGTTGAACCATTGGTACACCGCCAACTTTGTGCAGTACTTTTGGCAAAGATGACTTCATGCGGGTACCTTTACCCGCGGCTAAAACAACAACTGAGAAAGCCATAGTATTCCTTTAATTTGCTAATACGTATAAACAGTAAATATCAATGATTGAGGCTAGTGTAACTAAGGTAGATGAAGATGTCAGTGCTTCATTACATCAAAAAGCGTCATTTCCACTAGTCAAACAGGCTTTTGTCATTTAGTCTAAATTTACAGCAAACTACCTAGTAGTTCATAAGTGCAGCGGTTATAATTGCACTAACAATATAACGTTCAGTCAGGCAAGGGAGCATGCGTAGTCTGTGAACACATTTAGAACACTGCATCGAAGCATACTGGTGTTATTCGCCGTGGTAGTCATCGCCATTGTGACACTGGTTCATTTTAGTATTTCCAAAATTGTTGCCGAGCAAAGTCGCGCGCAACAACAATCCTTATCACCCGCCATTTCGCTAATTGTCGAGCAATTGCTTAAACCACTTCATATTTCTGAAGCGTTGGGGCACTCCACTGAGCTTGTCGATTTAATGCGCGGTGAAAACATTGATGAGACTGCCGTTTTCAAGACATTGGATCGTCTTGAAGATGAATTTGGCTTATCGTTTTTTATCGCCTCAGAAAGTGACAGAAAGCAATACAATTCTGACGGTTCGATAATTGATCTTGTAGAGGGTGAGGTAAGTTGGTACTTCAAGTATCGAGACCACCCAGCTGATGCCGTTGCAGACATCGGCAAATGGGAAGATACCCATTTTTACATTGATATTAAAATTCATGACGAATCTGGAAAATTCTTAGGCTTTTTTGGGGTAGGTAAAAGCCTTAGAAGCTTTATCGAAGTTTTTGATACCTACAAGCAGGAGTATGGCTACGACTTTCTCTTTGTCGATGGACAAGGCGACATTATGCTGTCATCTGATCCAGAACTTATAGCGTCATATTCTGAATTTACGAACCTCTCAGAATTGCCGTGGTATGCCAGTCTGCCCATCGCCATACAAGACGAGCAAGCGCTTAACAATAAGCTTGTCACCATTGATCAGAAAGATTTTCTTATTGCTGAAGTTAAACTTAATCAGTTTGGCTGGACCGTATTTTTATTAAGTCCTCTTGAAGACCGACAAGCGGAGATTTCTCAGGCGTTTATTTTCAGTGTTGTAACGCTGCTTGTTGTTGTGTTTTCTCTGTTTCTGCTTATATACAACCTGCTGTACTACTTTAGAAAAGATATGCAGCCAGACTTAGTTGTACGACATTCTACTCGCTTGCCCGAAAAAGATAACTTACAGCTCATCTATAAAACACTGTTGGCTGAACACAATTCACTGAGTTTGATGCTGATTAATGTAGATGGTTTTAGCGACATAGTGGATGCTCACGGAAGAAATACAGGTGACGACATTCTAGATAAAGTGGTGGGGTATTTAGCGGATCACTTACGAGATAGCGACGTACTAGGACGATGGAGTAGTGAAGAGTTTATTGTCCTGCTGCCAAATACTGGCCCACATGTGGCGTTTGATCTTGCTCAGAATATTCGTCATGGTATTGCCACATTACCGCCGTTAGCAGAATTACCTGACCTACAAATAACGGCGTCGATTGGTATTTCTTATACCGCATCAAGCCGCGCTATGCATGAAGTCACTGCACATGCAGAAGACGCGCTTTATCAAGCAAAGCGCGATGGAAGCAATTTAGTGAGGATGCAGCTTATTGAGTAGCGGTCTGTGCTTTAGGCCGCCTCCTTGTGAGCACACCTGTTGTCAGTGCAACACCGAACAGAATCATTAGACCACCGATGATGGTTTGTGCTGACAAGTGCTCTTGCAAAAACAACACTCCCCAAACGATGCCAAATAGCGGAACAAGGTATGCCACCGTTATCGCCTTTGCTGGGCCTATATTGGCAATTAACTTAAAATAAAGAATGTATGCAATACCGGTACCTGCAATGGCCAGTGCCACAGCGTTTGCCCAAGCATGGGTGCTTGGCATAGCAGCGGGTAAGGTCGCCAGTGCAAACGGTGCTAACATTACACTTGCCATCGCTTGGCTACCCGTAGCGACGACCAATGGCTTTACTCCCTGCAACCACTTTTTCATCATACTTGCGGCAATACCATACCCCAATGTAGCCAGTAACGCTGTAAGGATAGGTAAAAAACTTATTTCTCCTTCGCCTAGCTTTTGCTGGCTAATTACCGCCACACCGATAAAACCAATAAACAACCCCGCTATCGCAGATTTAGTTAATTTGTCACCCAGCCAAGCCCACGCAACTATTGCGCCGAACATAGGCGCTGTGGCGTTTAAAATTGCGTTTACGCCCGCTTCCAAATGCAAACTGCTGTAGTTAAACAGTACGAAAGGCACTGCGGTGTTGGCAAGCCCGACTAACGCAATGGCTAACCAATGTTGCCGTATATCTTTAATCGAACCTCGCAACATAAGCAAAGGAAGTAAAACCGCTGTGGCAAGTAACGTACGAATTGCAACGAGCACATAGATACCAAACTCAGGGGCAGCAACTCGCATGAATATAAATGAGCCTCCCCAAATACCTGCTAGCACTAACAGTGATAGAAGATCTTTTATTGCCATAATACGCCTTGCGCTCCTTCTAAATTCAACAAAAACTGCTTTCGATGCAAACCGCCGGCATAGCCGGTGAGGGTTTTGTTACTGCCAATAATACGATGACAAGGCACGACTATCGCAATAGGATTACGACCATTAGCCATACCAACGGCGCGCACACCTTTAGGGTTACCTATAGCGTTTGCTATATCCAGGTAGCTGGCCGTTTCACCATAAGGGATTTGCACAAGCGCTTCCCATACCCGGCGCTGAAATTGCGTACCGCCAGCAGCTAAAGGTAAGTCAAATTGGGGAAGTTTTCTGGCAAAATAGGCATTAAGTTGTGCACACGCTTCTTGTGTTAACGCATTACTTATTGCGGTTTTCTCGGGCACATCCACAAACCCAATCGCAGTAATACCCTGTGTGTTGGCATGCACTTGCACGTAGCCTTCAGGCGTTTCAATATGCTGTGTGTATTCCATAAAAGCCCTTTTCTTATTGCACTCTCAATATGTGCTTGTAACACGTACTTTCAACTAATTAATGTGTTTATGTATTGTGCTCACTCAACTGCCACATCTGAAGCGTAAGATAACTACGCCAAGGCGCTGCGTCTTCTGAACGCACGACAAATTGCTCTGCGGTTTTACGTACTATTAAGTCGCCAGAGAGGTACACATCTGGGTTTCGTTCACCGCGCATTCTTAAGTAATCCAGTGTCCATTGCCCAATGCCTTTTATCGATAAGATATCATCGTGCGATGGCATTTTACTTTGCGCGAATAAACTGGCGAACTGACGAATAGCATTTTTTCTAGCCTGCGGCATACGCAAAAACGCAAGGTCACTCGACGCTACATTGTCAGGTGTTGGGAAATAAACGTACGACTGTGCTGGTGCTTTTTCAGCATGAGCATTCAGATTATCTTGTAAGTGTATCGCCTGCCGTCCTAAATGGTGTACCAGTAACGATACTTGCCCAATAGCGGCTTTAACACTCACCTGCTGCCCTACAATAGCGCGACATCCGCTTTCAAACGCGCTCCATGCGCTAGGAAGTCGTAAACCGCAAGTAAGCTGTTGCGGCGCAAGCCCCGCTTTGGTTAAACTCTCTTCAATCAATATGGGGTCAGCATTAAGGTCGAGCATAGCTTTAATGTTTTCAATAACGCGATGCAAATGCATTAAATTTGAAAGCGTAAGTGCTACTGAAAATCCACTGCGTTTAGGGTCGTGTTTAACACTGAAATAACCATCAGCCCCTTCCCATTCAAACCAACGCTCGTAAGTATCTTCTGTCACCCGCTCCATCATTGGGATAGCGCGAAGTGCCAAAAACTGGCGTACATAAGGCCAGTTGTAAGGTGGTCTATAAGACAAAAATAACGTGATTTGTTGTTCAGTTTGACTCTGGTGTTTGCGAAGCTGTGACGGTGTAGTATCGCAATACTGGGCCATGGCGCGCTGTAACTGTCGTAATGACTGATACCCCGCCGTAAATGCGACATCAGTTATCGACAGTGAAGACTGTTGAATAAGCTGCTTGGCGAATAAAGCACGATGCATATTTTGAAATGACTTAGGAGACAAACCTAATGCATTTACCATCAACTTATTGAGATAACGCTCACTTATCCCTAACCGTGCTGCGACACCAGACACTGATTCTGAAGGAATAACCGATAACAACGCAATTGCACGATTTACCGTTGCACCCACGCCACTCCACGCTGGCGAGTGAGGTGCGCTATCTGGGCGACATCGAAAGCAAGGTCTAAAACCATGTGCCATGGCAGTGGTCGCGTGCTGATAGTAAGTTACATTTTCTTCATTCGGTAACTTGGCGGGGCAAATCGGGCGGCAAAAGATCCCCGTTGTTTTAACCGCCACAAAGAAAGTGCCGTCAAAACGTGGGTCGCGACTTAGCCGAGCTTTAGTTAAGGTCTCGGAATCAACACTAGTACCGTTTTTAAGTTGAAGCTCTGACATAAAGAATTTACAGCGCCTTATTGAATGAACAGTGCTAGTCTATAGCGCATTGATACAATGTGCGCGACAAAATCGGAACTCACAATTGTTTTTATGTGAGCATACAAAAAAGACGTGAATTTGATCATTAGCCGCGCTATCCGCATAATATCGAAACAATAAAAACGACCGCCACTCATTTTTTAGTTGAGCAACGCGGCCTACAGAGCGACTTATATGCTGAATTCATTGCGCAAATTGATGTCGCGCAAATCTCTAACATGGTTGTTACTCTTACTGATTACGCATACTTTTCCAGTACATGCAGACTGGTTGGATGATTATGCAAAGTATGTTCAAAGTGAAGCTGATAAGTTTAATGTACCCGGCTACGCGTTTGTTTTTTACGAGCAAGGCAAAGCACCTCGCGTATACGTTTATGGTAAAACGGCTAAGCGCAATGGCAAGAAGATAACCGAAAATACTGTTTTTCGATTAGCGTCAGTATCTAAAACGTTCACCGCATTATTATCTGCAAAACTGGTAGAACAAAACCAGCTATCGTGGAATACGCCTATTAGCACATTGCTGCCTGATATTCCGTTTAAAGGCAATGGTATGCAATCACTTCAGTTGCAACATATTGTGGGGCAATCTAGCGGCTTTATGCCCAATGCCTACGACAACCTAATAGAAGCAGACTACTCATTAGAACGCGTATTAAAGTCGCTTGGCGAATTAGAGCCCTTATGTAAACCTGGCGAATGTTATACCTACCAAAACGCCCTATTTGGTGCCTTAGAGTATTACTTTAGTAATCACAACACGTCATATTCGGCGCAAATGCATACGCAACTTTTTGCGCCATTAGGAATGAAAACCGCAAGTGTCGGTAAAGGTGGCCTACTTTCATCTTCATCTTGGGCTCACCCTCATATTGCCATTGCCCGTAATAAATGGCGTGAAGGGAATGTCGAGAGTAACTATTACCGCTTTTCTCCCGCGGCAGGTGTGAATGCGAGCATCAGTGATATGACTATTTACTTGCAAGCACTCTTAGGTGAGTTTCCCACGGTTATGTCGCCAGAAATGGTAGAGTATGTCACTACCGAACGGGTCAAAACTAAGCGAGAAACCTACAGACGCGGTTGGCGAGGCATGATTGACGATGCCCATTATGGGTTGGGCTGGCGTATTTATGATATTGACGGCGTTAAGCTGAATTATCATGGCGGCTGGGTTAAAGGCTATCGTGCCGACGTGGCGTTTTCACCAGAGCACAAGGTGGGATATGTCATGCTGATGAATGCAGAGTCGAATATGATCAATTCGACCACTGCGCAGTTGTGGAAGCGTTTTTTCGAAAAAGCCGACGCTAACAAATCGTAGTGCCGGCCATTTACATATTATTGCTTAAGGTAAGTATAGCCGCTTAAGCAACTTTCATAGAAGTCAGTCCAACGCACACCTTCACGTGGATTAAGCTTGCCATCCCACACTTGTTTGTCGATAAGACGTTTAACGTCTGATGCCATGGCGCGGGGGTTGTATTGCATAACGTTAAGCACGTCTTCAACTGATGACCCTTTCACAACTTCTTCAATATAGAAGTCTTCAGGGTCGTCATCATAACTGTAGATGTGTACTTCGTTTAAACGACCAAACAAGTTATGCATATCGCCCATAACGTCTTGATACGCGCCCGTTAAGAATAGACCAACGTAGTACGGCTCACCTTTTTTCAGCGGGTGCATTGGTAGTACATCGGTAATTTCACGGCCAATAGTAAACTGATCAATTTTACCGTCACTGTCACACGTAATATCAACCAGTGAACAATTAACTGTTGGCTTTTCGTTCATGCGAGTAAGCGGCACCACTGGCAACAATTGATCAATCGCCCACGTATCTGCAGCAGACTGGAAGATAGAGAAATTACACAGATACTGTGATGACAAGCTGTAATCTAGTTCTTGAAGCTCCTCAGGCACATATTCCTCGTTGCGGTAGTGCTTCTGTAAGCGCTCCATTATCTGCCAATACAATGTTTCAATCTTGCCAAGTTCTTCTAGTGGTAATACGCGAAGCTTAAACGCATCAAGGGCCTGCTCTTTGTATTGCGAAGCGTCATTGTAGATTTCATGCATGTTGGTCTGCTCATCAAAGGTGTCAGCAAGCTCGCGCATATTTTTAAGGAAAACATGTTCGTCTTCTTTAGCTGATGTGTCCATTTGAGACGCGTTTGATTTAATTTCACCCACAATTTCGGTAATAACACAGCTGTGATGCGCCGTAATCGCGCGACCACTTTCACTAACCAAGTTCGGATGAGGAACGCCTTCCAAGTCACACATTTCCTTCATGCCATACACAACATCTGCAACGTATTCTTGCATGCTATAGTTGCGCGAAGACTCATTGGTCGAGTTACTGCCGTCGTAGTCGATGCCAAGACCACCACCTACGTCAACGTAGTCCAGTTCAAAGCCCATTTTGTGCAAGTCTGCATATATACGCGCACCTTCGGTGATGGCTTCTTTCACCGCTCGAATATCCGTTAATTGGCTTCCAATATGGAAGTGCAGAAGTTTCAAGCAGTGCGCCATACCTTGCTCTTCTAGGTAACGTGCAGCATTGATAATCTCTGTGATAGTTAGACCGAATTTGGCGCGTTCACCACCGGAGCTTTCCCACTTACCACGACCTTTTACCGTCATTTTAGAGCGCACACCAATGATGGGCTCGATATTGAGTTCTTTTGCAATCTTAACCAGCAACAGCAGCTCGGTGTATTTTTCAACCACCACCACAACGCGACGGCCTAGCTTTCTACCTAATAAAGCAAGACGCATCACTTCATCGTCTTTATAGCCATTTAGGATAGTGAGTGAGTCTTCATTGGTGTTCATCGCCAACACGGTCAGTAACTCAGCTTTCGAACCTGCTTCTAAGCCATAGTTAAACGGTTTTCCTGCGTCAACAATCTCTTCAACGACTTCGCGCATCTGGTTAACTTTAACCGGATAAACACCTTGGTATTCACCTTTATACTCGGCTTCTTCGATTGTGCTTCGAAATGCTTTATTTAGACCGGCAACTTGCGATCGCAGAATGTCATGAAAGCGCACAACAACAGGAAACTGCACACCCTCTTTGCGAATGTCTTCAATGACCGAATTAAAGTCGATTTGGATACTTGGATCCTCTGGCACTGGGGTAATATGTACGTTGCCATTTTCACCCACTTTGAAATAGCCACCACCCCACTGAGACACGCCATAGACGCGCTCTGCTTCTTCGATACTCCAATCTGTCAATGTATTCACCTATATCTAATGAGCTAAGCGCATGCCTAGCATGGTAAGTGCAAAATTAAGCAGCGTATTATAGACAACACAACTATTGTTGCGATGTAAAATATCTATGGTCGCGACTAATTTTGTTTATCGAACTTGTCGAATCAACTGTTTTGGGCAACCCAAGACTTTATGTACTCTACAACCAAAGGCTCTGCCTTAGTTTCACAAAGCGAGAAAAACTCTGTGAGACTCTGTGTTCTGTCGAGGGGAAACGAAACGTCAGCAAAAAAATTCTTTACAATATGGCCTGTATCGCTGTTTTCGTCTTCCAACCAAAGTTCACTCAACTGATTACGCCGGTCTAATCTGATAGTCGATTTGATTCTCATATTTGAATCAGACTTTGGGTCTTGCCATGACCGCATATCGACAATCAAATGAAACGGCTTTCCGCTTCGCTGCTTAAGACAGTCAGACAATTCTCCCAAATACCGGATATTTATCGCCATATCCCAATCACCGCGAAGCGTGACTAGGATGCAGTTTTTAAACTGTTCAATGTGATACGGCGCGACTAGCATTTGTGTTTACTTCTCTTGAGCAAAATAATTGCATTGCAATTTCATATACTAAACGTAGTGTATAGAACAAAAAAGGAAGCACTATGGCTTCCTTTTTTAGCATCTTACTACAGATTCTAAGCCATTTGCTTAGTCATCGCCAAATTCGCGAATAATGCTATTGATGGTATCTTTTGCATCCCCCAACACCATACGCGTATTATCTTTAAAGAACAGTGGGTTATCAACACCCGCAAAACCTGCATTCGCTGATCGCTTCAATACAAAGACAGTCTTTGCACGGTATGCTTCAATGACCGGCATACCGTAAATCGGGCTACCTTTCATCTCTTTGGCAGCAGGATTCACTACGTCATTAGCACCGATAACAATAACCACGTCGTAGTTTTCCATACGCGGGTTAACATCATCCATTTCATACAGCTGGTCATAAGGCACATCAGCCTCTGCAAGCAACACGTTCATGTGTCCAGGCATGCGCCCTGCAACTGCATGAATAGCGTAATCTACCGTACATCCGTTTTCTTCAAGCAGCGACTGTAATTCGCGAACCGCATGCTGTGCTTGTGCTACCGCCATACCGTAACCGGGCACCACCAAAACGGCTTGCGCAGCTTCAAGTACATAAAAGGCATCTTGCGCAGAAAGCACTTTAATTTCACCTTCTATCTTTTCACCTGCTTCAATAGGTTTCGCAAAGCCAGACAACAGCACGTTCATTAGCGAGCGATTCATGGCTTTACACATAATATTGGTAAGAATAAGACCTGACGCACCCACTAAAAGACCGGTCACAATCAAAATGGTATTTCCGGTGGCAAGACCAGCCGCAGAAGCTGCTACGCCTGAATAGCTGTTAAGCAGTGCAATAACCACTGGCATATCAGCACCGCCGATGGAGATAGTGGCCCACAACCCAAAGCTTAATGACAGCGCTATTGCACAGTAAATCCAAAGGGTATTACTTGGTTCTGTGGTAAATAGATAGCCCACCACACCCATGCCAATAAGGTGCAAGACCGAGAGTTCGCGAAGGCCAGTAAAAATAACCGCCTTAGAGCTCATTTTACCTGACAGTTTCCCCCACGCGACCACAGAGCCCGAAAAGGTAATCCCCCCCACTAAAATTGTGAAAAACAAGGTAACGAAGGTAAATGTGCTTTGTGTATTGAGCGTTACCACACTCATGCCTGCAAGCGTCGCCCACCCTAGTAACAACGATGCCGCACCACCAAAACCGTTAAACAGAGAAACCATTTCTGGCATGGCGGTCATTTCAACCGTTTTCGCTTTCCACGCACCAAATGCACCGCCTAGCACAAAGCCAAGCAGAATATAGTGATAGCTGATAATTTGCTGATCAAGCAGGGTAACAACAACCGCTACTAGCATACCTACTGCTGAAACAAAGTTTCCTTTTTTGGCGGTATCTGGGTGGCTGAGTAATTTAAGACCTATTATAAATAGTGCAGCAGCAACTACGTACGCAAGGTTGATTATGGTTACGATATCATTCACTTGCGTACTCCTTATTTATCTTTCTTTTTGAACATGCCAAGCATGCGGTCGGTAACCAGATAGCCACCAACAACGTTAATACTTGCCAAGGCCACTGCCGCTGTACCTAAAATAGTGGTCAGCAGACTGTTATCACTACCCGAAGCAACCAGCGCACCTACTAAGGTGATCCCCGAAATAGCGTTCGAACCTGACATTAAAGGCGTGTGCAAGGTTGCAGGTACTTTTCGAATAAGCTCAAAGCCTAAGAACGCAGCCAACAGTACAATGAAAAGTAAGTAGATGATTTCCATGATTAGGCTCCTTTATAGGCGTTAATAAGCATGTCATTGATTACCTTGCCATCGTGCGCAATCACACAACCGGCCAGAATGTCGTCCTCAAGATTCAAATCAAACGACTTACTATCGTCATCAAAGAACTCATCAATTAGGTTATAAATGTTGTTGGCGTACATGTCGGTTGCCGCTTTGGCCACATACTGACTCCAGTTACCATTGCCAATCACTTTTACACCGTTTATTTCAACTGTCTCACCGGCTACCGAGCCTTCAACATTCCCCCCCGATGTAGCCGCCATATCAACGACCACGCTACCGGGTTTCATAAGTGCTAATGTATCTTTCGAAATAAGAACGGGAGGTTTACGCCCAAATAACTGCGCTGTTGTGATCACAATGTCGGAATCTGCAATAGCATCACGCTGTGCATCTTGCTGCTTTGCTTTTTGCTCTTCGGTGAGCTCTTTCGCATAACCGTCTTTGGTTTGCCCTGTCTCACCGATATCTATTTTAAGGAATTTACCGCCTAGCGATTCCACCTGTTCGGCCACAACAGGGCGCGTATCGTATGCAAGCACATTCGCCCCTAAGCGCTTCGCTGTTGCTATCGCTTGCAAACCTGCCACACCCGCACCAATGATGAATACTTTTGCGGGCTTAATGGTGCCTGACGGCGTCATCATCATGGGTAAAATGGAAGGAAGCTGATTTGCCGCCTGCATTACCATGACATAACCCGCAAGACTTGCCTGCGAGCTCAATGCATCCATTTTCTGCGCGCGTGATGAACGCGGAATCATTTCCACAGAAAGAGCCGTTAACCCTTTTTGGGCAATGCTCTCTACCAGCGACTGCTGAAAGAAAGGGTCGAGATGGCCCACCACAATGGCCCCTTTTTTCATCCGCCCCAATTGAATATCGGTAGGCTTGTTAACTGCTACGACCATATCTGCAGATGATAAAGCCTCATTCACATCATCTATAACAGTAACACCAACATCTTCATATTCTTTATCTGAATAACCAGAGGACAGACCAGCACCTTTTTCAAGCAGCAGTGTCGCCCCTTTCTTTACCAGTCGTTGTGCACTACTTGGCGTAGCTGCACAGCGCTTTTCCACATTATTCAGCGGATCTGGCGATGTAGATTCATTAATTATTATGATTTTCACACGCTTTTCCTCTTATTTGGACTCTTTCGAGAATGACACCCTTTAATCAAATTAAAGCCATTTAATTCGCTTATGCTTATCATTCTTTGTCGAAATTAAAACCAAACCAACCAATCGTTTTGTTTATACTGTAAGGCCGAAAAGCGCTTGTAGCGATTACTTTTCGCGCAATAGCGCATCAAAACTACGCGAAAACACCATCAACAACTAGTATCTTTTACTTCATAGTCATAACTAACATTTATAAACATTTGGCATATTGTTGGTTAGTACACCCAATACAAATCCATATATGTTGTGAATACACCATTTGCTGTACAAAAAACAAACACACGTAAAGGTGTAATCGACGCGTGAAAATGATGCGTAAACGGCACTTTTTAAAATTTTGTTAAATTAATTTGGGGGATTTTACAATCTATGTCGTCTTGAAGAGTTAACAGCGAAATGCTGTGAGAAAAGCCACATGGGGTGCACACCATCTGGCACATTAAAACTAACTTTTAGGACACACACCATCATGTATAGGAAAACCAAGCTTGCATGCTCAGTGGCAGCAGTTTTAGCGTCAGCTATTTCTGCAAATAGTGCATTTGCCCAAGACGCGCAACCCAACAATGACGTAGAAGTGATTGAGGTAAGTGGTATTCGTTCATCGGTTGCAAAATCGATGGATGTTAAACGCAGTTCTGCTGGCGTAGTTGACGCCATTAGTGCAGAAGATATTGGCGACTTTCCCGATACCAACTTAGCTGAATCACTACAGCGTATTACAGGCGTATCCATCGACCGCTCAGGCGGTGAGGGTCAACTTATTACCGTTCGTGGTTTTGGCCCTCAGTTTAATACGGTGCTTGTTAACGGCCGTCAGATGGCTTCTGAAAACGATTCGCGCGCGTTTAGCTTCGACACTATTGCCTCTGAGCTTGTTAGCAGCCTTGACGTTCATAAAACGTCTACGGCTACTATGCAATCAGGTGGTGTGGGTTCAACTATCAACATCAATACGGCACGTCCTTTCGCGCTGAACGGCTTCAAAATGGCTGGCTCTGTGAAAGGCGTTTACGACGAAAACAGCGAAGAAACTACGCCACAGTTTTCAGGACTCATTAGCAATACATTTAACGACGACACGTTTGGTGTGTTACTGGCGGTTTCACACCAAGAGCGTAAAACACGCCTTAATCAGGCGCAAATGGATGGATGGCTTGAAAACGTTGGTGTGCCAAACCCTGTCACTGAATCGGGTCAAGCGTGGACAGGTAACGTGTTCTCGCCACGCAACTACGACCATAAAGTGACCTTTGAAGAACGTACGCGTACCAATGCTAATTTGGTATTTCAATATGCCCCTAATGACAAGCTCGTAGTTACAGCAGATGCACTTTATTCAGACTTCGATGTCGAGTCAGAAGCCACCTCATACGGGCACTGGTTTACTGCGCCTAATATCCAAGGCGTAGGGGATGATGGCAGCTTATTTGATGCAAACGGTAACCGCCGCAGCCCAACCGTTGATGCTAACGGCACTATCATAGACTTGTATCAAGAAGTGGGTTTGGCAACTGATATGCACGCCAAAACGTTTGACCGTTTGACCGATACTTATGCCGTAGGCCTGAACTTCGATTATCAGTATTCTGATAACTTGAACTTGTCATTCGACTTAAGCCACTCAGAAGCAGAGCGCGAAGCAAATAACGGTGGTGGCGATCAGTTATCACTTATCGGGTATGCGAACCGTGTACGCTTTCAAGTTGATGACAACATCTTACCTGTGGCTAGCATGTTTGCCTCGCCCAACGCGAATATCTATAGCGGGCAGCAAGAGTTGAATGGCGCTATTGTTACTGGTCCAGACGGTTTCCCTATTTACAACCCTGCACTAACGCCTGACGGAGTAAGTAATCACCTTGATGAAGCGAATAGTCGTGCCCACGTAATGCTACGTCGCGGATGGGCAGTAGAAGACGAAGTAAGCCAGCTTCGCTTTGACGGTGAATATGTCACTGACGGCAGTGGCCTGACTGAAATTCGCTTTGGCGCACAGTACAGCACCGAAACCAAATCACTAACACGCTGGGACAACGAAGGCGTTGGTATTCACTGTACGTACTGTGGCTACCCTGATTTACCTGAAATTCCAGCAGGTAGCCAATACGTTTTTGATGCCGGTAGCGACTTCCTTTCAGATGTTAGTGGTAGCGGCCGTATGCCAACCTCTTGGTTAGCCCACGATGGCGAAGCCAACTTTGCGTTTCTAGAGTCTTATTACCAAAGCGTTAATGGCGAAGCCATTAGTTTTGATGCGGTGCGTCGTAACAATAGCTTTGAAGTAGAAGAAGATATTATCTCTACTTACTTAGAGTTCGATTTTGAAGGCGAAGTGGCTGACATGTTCTTAAGTGCAACCGCAGGCGTACGCTACGAAATGACAGACGTGACCGTTAACGGCACACAAGCCCCTATTACCGGCCTCACCATTTTGGATCAAACCGAAATGCTAGCCGGGTTTGGTGACGCACAAAGCATAGCCACTGAATCAGACTATGATGTGCTATTACCTAACTTCAGTGTACGTCTAGAAATTACTGACGACTTAATTGCGCGCTTTGCCGCGAGCTCAACCATTACTAGACCAACGCTTAATAGCATGTCGCCAGTAACGGTTATCACAACAACGCGTCAAGGCGGTGATTTAACCTCAACCAGCGGTAACCCAGCACTTGAGCCGTTTAAGTCAGATAACCTCGACTTATCACTTGAATACTATTACGACGAAGCAAGCTACGCCTCAATTGGTTACTTCAGAAAGCTGGTTTCTAACTTCATCGTGAACAGTCAAGAAGATAAAACCTTTGAACTGGCTGATGGTAGCTTGCTGACTGACCCGTCAACGGGCAGCAATGCAGGCGCGCCAGATGCCAGTGACGCCGTAGCGGTATTTACAAACACCTTACCGAACAATGGTGAAGACGCCACGGTGGACGGCTTCGAGCTTGCTCTTCAACACACATTCGATAACGGCTTTGGTGTACTTGCCAACGGTACGATTGTTGACAGTGATGCCGAGCTTGATCCATTCGATATTAACCAAGTATTTGCGCTAACTGGGTTGAGTGATTCTTACAACTTAGTGGCTTTTTATGAAACTGACGACTACCAGATTCGTCTTGCCTACAACTGGCGTGACGAATTTGTTCAGTCGTTAACACAAGGGCAGGGTGACGGCCCAACTATTGTTGAGTCTTATCAACAACTTGACATTAGCGGTAGCTACAGCGTGACAGACAATGTAGAAATTTTCTTTGAAGGTATTAACCTAACAGAAGAGTTTGTACACAAGCGCGGACGCTTCGCTAATCACTTGTTGTTGGTTGAAGACAGCGGCAGACGTTGGGCTTTCGGTGTGCGCGGAAACTTTTAATTTCGCGTATTAAGGGCCAGCGATTGTTGGCCCTACATTCGTGGCTACCACTTGGTAGCCACAGTTTTTATTCAGGAACTCGATATGACAACAGCAACTCCCATAACGCACATTGTAGTAGTCGGTGGC
The DNA here is from genome assembly GCF_020515205.1 of Alteromonas sp. McT4-15. Taxonomy (NCBI): domain Bacteria; kingdom Pseudomonadati; phylum Pseudomonadota; class Gammaproteobacteria; order Alteromonadales; family Alteromonadaceae; genus Alteromonas; species Alteromonas sp. McT4-15. Next base: position 141,220 of record NZ_JAJALG010000001.1, on the reverse strand, counting down.
GGCAGCGCAGGGTGGCTTACGGCTGGTCGTATTGCGGCACAACATCAGTGTGCTACCCGCAACAATATCAAAGTGACGCTAGTTGAAAGCCCTAACGTACCGATAATTGGTGTGGGTGAAGGCACCTGGCCAACCATGCGCTCAACACTTATTGCGCTGGGAATAAGTGAAACCACCTTTATCAAAGAATGCGATGCTACCTTTAAACAGGGAGCCAAGTTTGCAAAGTGGACGACCGGTGAAGAAGACGACTTCTACTATCACCCATTGATGCTGCCGCAAGGGTTTTCACAAGGAAACTTAGGCCCATACTGGCAAACGGTAGCGCCAGATTTAAACGAATCATTCTCACAAGCCGTATGCGTTCAAGAAGCCATATGCGAAGCAGGCCTAGCACCTAAAAGCATTCGTCACGCAGAGTACTCAGGCACGGCAAACTATGCCTACCATTTGGACGCAGGTAAGTTCACTACATTTTTAACCAAACATTGCACTGAAAACCTAGGCGTTAACCATGTTTTAGCCGATGTGAGTGAAGTGCAAAGTGCAGATAATGGCGACATTAAGGCGCTTCACACGCAGCAAGGCGTCGTTATTGAGGGTGATTTATTTGTAGACTGCACGGGCTTTAAATCGCTCTTGTTGGGCGAACACTTCAAGGTACCCTTTATCCCCTGCGACGATGTGTTATTTATCGACCGTGCCCTTGCGTTACATGTACCTTACGAGAACGCGCAAAGCCCAATTGCGTCACACACCATTTCCACTGCACAAGATGCCGGTTGGGTATGGGATATTGGGTTACAGTCCCGTCGTGGAGTAGGCCACGTATATTCAAGCCGTCACCAGAGTAAAGACGACGCCTATGCACGACTAGACACCTACGTACGCCAAACCAGTGCACTAGATGGTATTGGCAGTTTGAATGTAAAGGACATTACTATTCAAAGTGGTCACAGACAGCGCTTTTGGCAAAACAACTGTGTTGCCGTTGGCCTGGCAGCGGGCTTTTTAGAGCCCCTTGAAGCCTCAGCGCTGGTATTAGTGGAACTGTCCGCGTCAATGATTGCCGAGCAACTGCCAGCAAACCGCGCGGTTATGGACATTGTGGCTAAACGCTTCAACGATACCTTTTCGTATCGCTGGGCACGCATTATCGACTTTCTAAAGTTGCACTATATGTTAAGCAAGCGCGATGATAGCGCGTTTTGGCGAGACAACCGTGAGAGCCAGACTATCCCTGACTCACTCAAAGAGCTATTGGCATTGTGGCAATACCACCCGCCAAGCGACAAAGACTTCACCAGTAATAATGAAGTATTCCCAGCAGCAAGCTATCAATATGTGCTCTACGGCATGGGCTTTACCTCTGAGCTTGGTGCACATCAGCAATGGGTGAATGCCGACTTTGCCAGCCAACAGCTAATGCAAAATAAAAAAGCACGCGCCATCGCCGTAGAAAAGCTGCCACAACATCGCGAGCTAATTAATAAAATTCACCAGTTCGGCTTACAAGCCGTTTAATCGACTAACCAGAAAAAGGACCCGCGTATGACAAACATGGTTGCTATTAATAATAAAGAGCATGCAGGCCTTAAAGTCACTAGCGACGCTTTGAACCTTAGCGCTAATCAGCACCTAGTACCTGTTGTAATGTCTGAGCTAAACAAACTTGTTGTGCACTATCCTGTTGTGATCACTAAATTGGATGACTCGGGTCAATTTGGCTTATCGGCGTTACTTGGGTTTGAAGAAAACGAGAATTTGTTTTGGCAACAAGGCCAGTGGGATGGGGTTTATATTCCTGCACAGTTTGAGCGCCTGCCTTTTTATGTAGGCACAGAGCAGTCAAATACAAACGCACAGGCTAACCGTGTGCTGTGCATTGATATGGATAATTCATCGGTCAATGAACAAGACGGTAGCCCACTGTTCGATAACATGGGTGAACCAACGTCTTACCTTGTGGAAAAACAGCAAATATTGGCGCAGCTACTTGATGGCGAAACGCAAAATCAACGTTTTATCGCCGCGCTAGTGCAACACAATCTTATTACGCCATTTACTCTCGACATTACGTTTGAAAACGAAAGCAAAACGTCAATTACCGGGCTGTACACCATAGACGAAAACAAGCTTGCGGCACTAAGCCCACAAGCCATTGCCGATTTACATGCGCAAAATTTGTTGCAAAGTATCTATACGCTGGTAGCGTCAAACGCACAGATTTACGCGCTTATTGATAAAAAGAATAAAGCGAACAAAAACGCAGACGCATGGTTTCAAACTACCAACTAATTAACGTGGGCGAACACGCCACGCCGGTCATTGTGATTGATAACTTTTTGCCTGATGCGCAAAGCATGGTCGACGTTATCGCGCAAAGTCATCGCTTTGAGAAAAAAACAGATGACTTTTACCCCGGTGTAAGAAGTCATGCGCCCGATGCGTATGTCGCGCACCTGCATCGCACGTTGCCTGCGCTGTTCGCTGAATTAAACGGGGCTTTGGTAGATATATCTCAGCCTCAGCTGGCAATGGCGCAGTTGTCTATCGCTAACCAACATCCAAGCCAGCTATCTCCCATTCAGTGTATTCCTCATATTGATACTCAACGCGATAATGAATGGGCGTTAGTTCACTATTTGTTTTGTGCTCCTTTAGGGGGCACAGCCTTCTATCGACACAAAGAAACGGGGCTAGAACGGGTTAATGCCAACCAATATCATCACTATTTTTCTACGTTAAAACGCCAAGCCACCTCGGTGGGCTTGCCTGCTAAAGCGTACATCAATGGTGATACTGCTATGTTTAAACAGATCGCCTGTGTAGAGGCGCTGTTTAACCGTGCGCTACTCTATCCCGCTAACTTGCTACATAGCGGCTGTTTACCTGACGATATCGACAAAACTGCTTTACACGGACGTCATCTCGATGTCAAAAATGCGAGGCTAACTGCCAATGCCAGCATTCTTTTTAACTGACAGCTTAATAGAAGCAATCTCGTCACTCCCTTTCACTTCTATTGGCTGGGTTAGCTCATCAACAGCGAAGGGAATTTTTTCATAGCTTCTACCACCATGCTCTCTGGCCACTTCCACATGCAAAACGAGCTGTTTGTCGATGACTGCATTGCCGTAATCATCCAGCCCATCCCATACTATATGAAGCGGCGTGTTTTTCTTCGTTGCACCGGAAAAGCCATCAATTAAGCTCTCGCTATTGCGGCCAGCTTCTTTTCGACCACTCTCTTTTCTACCCACTCTGCGCCACCATGTACGCAATTCGCTTAGCCAGCGTTCACTGGTACCTCGAAGCGCTAAACTTTTAACAAGTCTATTTTTGTCGTCGCTTATCCACACACTGACGTATGGCCCACGATAATCCGCAATATCAAACATGGGTAGCGCGACATCTATGATCAATCCATTACTCGCCGTACCTGTTTTATCACTTACGGCCGTGCGAGCAGCAAAGGTATCGCTTGTAAACACCCGTCCATTTGCATCGACTAGCTTTAGGGCAAGCGAGGGCTGCGAATTCACTAAATCTAGCGACTGCTGCGCCGTTTTCGTTGCGCCAAAATACAGTAGCAATGCAGCATCAAACGCGTTGCTAGCAAGTGCCGTCACTTCAAAGCGCGCGCTTGGCCAGCCATCGCTATGGCTTATCACGCCTTTTTCTTGCGATACTACCTGTGTATCTGAATAGGCAGGCCGTTGCCACGGCTTCAAATGTGCCAACGTCGCATTAGAAAAAACCAACGCATGCCCATCAAGCTGACTTTGCCATTTCGCATTGTTTGCAGAGAAATGCGTTTGCAGCGCATCCACACTTATATGAAATTCAGAAACCCCAGCAGAGCTCAGAAAATCAGCAACGCGCTCTACCACAAGTGCTGATGCAAAGGTGGTTAAATCCCACTGAATAGGCGCTGAAAACGCGATGGTATTGTTTTTTTGAAACGCAACATCGGCAATTCTGGCCACGCGTGCAAGGCGTCTTACTTCGCGACGCGAGAGCGACTTAACGGCCTTATCGTTGTCTGTACTTAAACTTGTGCTTGAAAGGCCGCTTTTACCCTGGCTGTAGTCACGCCAATAGTCATAAAGTGCGCCATTACGACAGCTTATGTTTCCTTCGGTTTTTTGGAACCATTTTTCGCACCGTTCAATGGCGTTATAAAGCCATGTTGGCAAAGGCGCAGAATCGCCTTGGTTTAACGCGTAAAGCGCGCCATGGATGTTATTTCTGTCGAGCGAAAGGTAAGTTTCTTTCACTAGTGCTTCGATATTGGTTCGCTGAATTTCATTTAGCGTGCTATTGCTATCAAGCGTGATAACAAGAGTAGACTGGCCGTTGGGCGCGGGAAATGTATATGAATCAGCAAAAACCGAAACACTAGCAGCTAACGCCGCTAGTGCTGTTATTACCAATAAACTACGCAAGGCCATTATTCGCTAGCTTGTGCAGTGGTAGTCGTGTTTTGCTCACGCTCTCGCGGCTTAGGTGCAGGGTCGGCAAGCGTTAGAAAGCCATCGCCATTAGTGTCATAACGATTAAATGCTGCAAAGCCCGATACCATATACTCGGCAAAGGTCATCTTTTTATCTTCGTCAGTGTCTAACACACCAAAACGTACGTAGGTTTGCTTAATTTGCCCGTCATACGTTTTCTTAATTTGAGCATCAAGCCTATCTTCAAACTCAAGCACATACTCTTGCTCGGTAAGCGACCCGTCGCTATTTTCGTCTGTACGCTGAAACTGTGCTTCGCGAACAGCATTAAACTCGTCTTTAGTCACAACATCATCGCCATTTTGATCATAAAGCGTCACAAAGCCTTCAATATTGTGGCTTGTTGGCATACGTAACATAGGGCGCTGCTTAAGTGTAGGCGCGCTATCGGCATCGCTTTGCGAGGTGCGACGAGGGGCTGGTTCAGGATCACCTTTCGCAACAACGCCATCTTTGTTGGCATCCATACGGGCAAAGCTGCGTTCGCCCACGGCTTCAACTTCGTCTAAGGTAATGCGCTCATCGTCATTTTTGTCTACCGCATGAAAACGGATATGCGTTTGCTTCACCGAGGCTTTTCTGTCTTCAGCCAAGCGCGTTTCCATTTTGCCTTCCCACTCGTACACATACTCGCTCTCATCAAGCACGCCATCACCATTCTTGTCAGAGGCAGCAAATCGCGCACGGCGTGCATCAACAAATTCCTCTAAAGGCAAAGACTGATCTTTGTTTAGGTCGTAAGTAAGAATAATGCCGCTCGCGCTATGCGGGGCAGCCGTAACGGTGCCTCCTAAAGCCACTGCGCCTGCCGCGATAAGGAGTGCGGTTTTCACTGCTGCGGTTACTTGTTTCATTGTTGTTGTCTCCGGTCTGCGTTGTGATTAAAAGGCTTCGAAAGAAAGCGTGGTGGTATAGCTATACGTAGGTACATCTGCGCCTTTTGGCGCATCGGTACGCAAGCGTACCTGCATCAAATAAACGCCTTGTTTTTCAGGGGTGAATGACGCTTCTCCGGCGTTGTTCGTGGTGACTTTTTCAACATCTGATTCTTCGGCAAACTGATCTTTACCTTCATAAAATGCCACTTCGTGGTTCGCAACTGGTTCACCGTTGTAAAGCACGTTAAAGTCAAAACTCTCGCCGCTAAAAAGGCTGTTAGGGTGCATAAGAGGCACTATCTCAAGCCCTTCATTGCGCGGTTTAAGGGCCGTCTCAGTTGGGCCTTTTTTGGTGACATAGGTACTAGCGAAAGTAACGGACTGAAAGTGTTCAGTAAGCTCTGCACCTTCTGGCAGCGGCTTGTCGTTACCACGTATTGAGCCTCGCTCGCCATCTTTCATGTAAACACGAAACACTGCGCCCATTCGCTTACCGGTAGAAAACTGATACGTACCTTCTTCTTTTAGCGTGTGCTCAAGCACATTGCGGGTAGACAAGTTAACCACCTCATCAACGCGCTCTGTTTTTCCACTTGGCGTAACCACTTCAAACGACGCATTAGAAACGGCCGCTTCTGGCACAAAAAACTGCTCAGCGAACGAAGCATCTAGCGTTACTTTGCCGCCGCGAACAGGTTCAAATTGAAGTGGCTTTAAGTAAGCAACGTGGGCAAATGCACTGCTACTGAGACAGCTTGCAAGTAACAAATTAAGGCTTATAAGCGAGTGTTTTTTCATGGTGTTTTTTTGTTCTGGTAGTGAAAAAGTGAAAATATACTATTGCAAATGATAATTGTTATCAATAGTATTTAGATCAAATTTTGACACCGGGATGTGTCGAATCTCGTTTTGACAGGCACGAGAAAATAACGCGAAACACTTCACTCACACTCTAGATTATTTGGGAAAGACATGACTTTTAGACTCTCTTTAGTTTCTATTGCATTAGGCTGTGCGCTATCACTACCTGCTGTGGCACAACAAACTGAATTGGCGGTGACCAAAGCAGAAAGCGAAGAAACGCTTACCACCACAGTTGAGGCTGTGCTTGATACAGACGCCCTGTCAAAGCGTTCAATTACAAACATTGAAGACACCGCGCGCTATATTCCTGGTGTTCAGGTAAACGATACTGGTAACCGCTTTGGTAACGATGGCTTTAACATTCGTGGTCTTGAAGGCGATGCTGTAGCAGTAACCATTGACGGTATTGGTCAGGGTGAAACCCTTAACCCTGGTTCATTTGCAGCTTACGGTATGTTTGGCTCGAGTCGCGGTGAGGTAGAAGTTGAGCACGTAAAGGCTATCACTATTACCAAGGGACCTAGCGCGGTGGCACAAGGCTCAGGCTCATTGGCAGGCTCAGTTACATATGTGACCAACGATGCCGCCGATTTTTTAACAAGCACTGGCGACGACACAGCCTTTAAACTTAAAACCGGGTTTGATGCGCGGTCTAACGAATGGCTTGTTCACGGTACTGTAGCCAATAGAACAAATAACCTAGAATCGTTAGTGCAATACACAATGCGCGATAGCAGCGAGACACAAGCGCATAGCAATGGCGATGCCATTGAGGGGGCAGGCCGCGGACAAGCAGATCCAATGGATTCACAATTGGACGCCGTGTTAATTAAACTGGCTTACAATTATTCAGACCACCAGCAATTCGGTTTGGTTTATGAAAACACCCAGCGCGATACCGACGGCATCCCTCTGTCTCGAGAAAGCAGCACCTATTTTGATTTTACGTCGCAAGACGAAAATAACCGCGAACGACTTGGTGCATTTTATAGTGCTGATAACGTGCAATCAGCATTAGCAGACAGTATCGATGTACGACTAAATTACCAAGAATTGTATACCGCTGGTGTAACCAACTTTTTGTTTGCCACTGGCCCCACCGACCCTATTTTGCGCTCTGAAGACCGTAATTTTACCCAAGAACAAGTAAGCCTGAATGTCGATATCGCCAAGTCAATTAATAGTGATATTAATCATGAGATTATTTATGGCCTGAGCTATCAGCAAGTTGATGCCAGTGCACAAATGTACGACCGTCGCTATGCAGGCGCTACGGTAAGTGCAGGTATACTCGACGGCTACCCCATTCGCGACCAAAGCTTTGTACCTGAATCTGAAAAAACGGTATTTACCGCTTACCTTGCTGACACGGTTACGCTTAGCGATGTACTCACCGTAAATGCAGGCCTTAGATACGATACAACAGAATACACGCCAACTATTGACGATACATTCTCTGACCCTACAGGGCTAAGTATTGAAGATGCTGACTTTAGTGCTGTTGTAGGTGAACTAGGGGCAACCTACACCTTTGCGCCGGGTCATTCACTCAATGCGCGAATTGCGCAAGGCTATCAAGCCCCTACACTTCAAGACCTTTACTTCGGCACTAACTCAGGCGACGAAGCAGTAGATATTGTGACAGGTAACACGTTTATTGACCTTGATCGTATTGCAAATGGTGAGCTAGAAGCACAAGATTCGATGAATTATGAGCTTACCTACGTGGGTAATTTTGAAAATGGTAACGTGAGTGTGTCTGTATTTAGAACTGACTACACCAACATGATTCAAGATGAAACTTTTTCAAACCCTTATGATGCCGTACTTACCCAACAGGTGTGCAGTCGTTTTGGTTGTACCGTTGAAGTAAGCAGTGAAGATACCTTCACACAGCCACAAAATTCGGGAGAAATTACCGTTGACGGTATTGAAGTATCAGCCTCTTATGACTTCACAGCCAACTGGCGTGGGCAATTTGCGTACACTGCGTTAAACGGCGAATACGATACAGCGTCGAGCTTTAATGATGCCGGTGATGATTTAGAGACCATTGCACCAGATACCGCCACCATGGCTTTATCGTATGTGTCTGACAACCGTGACTGGGGCGCTGAGTTGGTTGCCATTACCAGTAAGGGCGTTGATGAAACGTCGCAAACCAGCTTCACCTCACTAAACAATGGCGACGGCCCGGCATACTACCCAAGTGGTTACACCGTGTTTGATTTGATGGCGTTTTACGATATTACTGATAACTTGCGCTTTACCACCGCGATTTATAATTTAACTGACAAAGAGTATTACCGCTGGGAAGTAATGAACAACGTGCGTACAGGTACAGGCGGCTTTTTCTCTGGCGTTAGCGACAACGGCTATCAGCGTTTCTCTGAACCAGGTAGAAGCATAAGCGCCTACGTTACGTATCAGTTTTAATTGATACACGGCGCATTTAAAAGCGAAGTTCGCCTTATTCAGGTGGCTTCGCTTTTATCGTTTTCGCTAAAAGTAAATGGGGATGTGATCGAAAGTCTCTTTTAATGCGTTAATTGGGTAACATTTTATTAGTGAGTACCTGTGATGTTTGGCCTTTTTAAATCCAACCCTACCAAAAAACTGCGCAAGCAATACGATGCTTTACTTGAAAAAGCGATGCATGCTCAGCGCAACGGCGATATAAAAACCTATTCAATGCTTACTGCCCAATCAGAAGAACTGTGGAAGGAAATTGAGCGTTTAGAAAGCCCTAAATAGGCATTAGTAAATAAGATTAACACCCAACGCATAACGAGCGCCGGCATCTTGCACTAACAGCAGGTGATTACTAAAACGACCGCGCTTATGCACAGTTTCATTAGTGATATTAATGCCTTCAAAAAATACCGATAAATGCGGGCTTAACTGGTAAGACGCACTCACATCCCACTGTTCATAAGGACTAACAAAGGTAGGTTCAGTGCTTTGAGTTTGGTTTAATGATTGCAAGAAACCGTCGCGGTGGTTCCACGCCAATCGCCACTGCAAAGCGTCTCTCTCGTAAAACAGCACCATATTTTTCGCCCCTGACAAACCGGTAAGAGCAAAGGTAGACTGCACGTTGGCTGTATCTAGCTCGGCGTTACTATCGACAAAACTGGCGTTAGCTTGAATACCCCAACCTGACTCACCAAACAAATGTTGCACGGCTATTTCAACGCCTTCAACGGTGGCCGAGCGTCCATTATTAGGCGATATTACTGAAAACTGCGCTAATTCATCTTGATCATCTGGCGCGTTGATATCGCTTCCGGTACTTGGGTCGGTGACACCATTAAACGAAAGCGTATTGCTTTGGCTAACAATAAAATTATCTACGGTTTTTCGAAAATAACTCGCCGACAAATAGCTGTTGTCTTGATAATAGTGCTCAATAGCCAAGTCGATGTTTTGGGCTTCGAAAGGTTTCAATTGCGCGTTACCAATGCGAGCACGTAAATCGCCGCCTTGGCGGGTAGTGGTATAAGTAACGCCTGGCGACATCTGTTCTAGTGTTGGTCGAGTAATACTGTGGCTATAGGCAACGCGAAATACCCACTGATCAAGCCAATTCGCTTTAACACTGAAACTAGGAAGGAAATTACTGTAGTTAGATGCTTCTTCAATGCCGACAGAGGCACCAAATTCTTGCCCCAGCTCGGTTTGATCAAGTATCACTAATGCCGAAAGTTGCTCATCGACACCAGTCACATTTACATCAGTATATTCAGCGCGAATGCCAGCATGTATATCAACAAACCACGGCGCAAAATCTTTCTCTATAGCGGCTTGTGCATAGGCAGCATACACGGTTTCTTTCACTGCAAATGAGCTGCCCCGCGTTTCTGGCGCTAAACTCACATTGCCTGCTTGTTCCAAAAAACGAAACAACGTATCGCCGTCGTGGCGCAACCACTGATTAGGTATATGCTCGTGTCCACTAATAGTACTTAAGAAATCATCACCGGCGTCGAATACCGATTGAAAATGATCGGGAATATCAGGGGAGTCGAAATACCCACAAAAAGTGCAGTGTCTGGCATCCGCTTCATTATCTCGTCGCTCGTTAGCTTTTTCTCGCTGCGTTACCGCCGCGCCCATATCAAGCTTACTAAACCACTGCTGCTCACCTAGCACACTGATATTGACCTTTGCTTGGCCAATGTCATCATCGATGCTCCACCCTCGTCTCAACATAACATGTGCGCGACCATTAGCGGCATCAAGATAAGGTCCCACGCCTACGGGCTCTCCGAGTGCGTTAACTTGCGCTGGATTGGCGGCTTCAAAACCAAAAATTGCGGGTAACACGGTGTTTCGAGTGTGATCGAACGAAGAGCGATTTAAATATCCAATGAGTGAAAGTGCATTACCCTCGCCATTGTTGTCATTCACTGATGCAGATGAGTATGAAACATCCGCATCCATAATAATATTGGGCGCGACAATCCAGTTGGCATCTACACCATAACTATGAAGTGATGAAGAGCGGTTAAAGGTCCTAGCATGAAAATCGGTGGCATGACCGCTATTTTGAGAAAATGCTACGGCCGTACCATTAGGGTCTAATGTCACATCCTCTAAATTGCTTGAAGTAAACCAATGGCCCATAGAGGTTGCCGATGTTTCTACATCGAACGTTGACCCTAAGTAATCCGCTGACAATTCAAACGAACTGTTTGGGCGATATTGAACAACCAGCGTGCCACCGGTTCGTGTACGCTCGTCAAACCTCACTCGTTGATCATAATTTCTTGGAACGTAAAGCGTGTTTGCGCTTGCTGATAGTTCATCAGCTGGAATGTTAGTATTTACCAACCACCCGTCAATTTGCGCCTCATCAAGACGTGCTTCTCGTTGGTATTGATTGAACGACGCCAATACGCCAAGCGTATTGTTTAAGTAGGTATTACTGAACAACGCTGTTGTTGAAGGGGTATAGGCCTTGGAATTAGTGTCGTACTGCATTTTTACACTACCGGCAGCGCGCATCCCCTTAAAAGATAACGGCTTGGCAGTTTGTATATCAATGGTAGAGCCTATACCACCCGACTGCATTGCTGCCTGATTTTGTTTGTACACGGTAACGCTACTTACAATTTCAGAGGCTAGCGTGTCAAAACTAAACTCGCGGCCCAACTTATCACTGGCCATAGGTCTGCCATTAAGCAATACACGATTAAACTCTGGCCCAAAACCACGTACCGTGACCAACTGACCTTCACCCTCAGCGCGGTCGATAGAAACGCCCGATACACGCTGTAGCGCTTCAGCAAGGTTTTGGTCGGGGAACTTGCCCATATCAACGGCACCAATCGTGTCCATAATGACACTGGCATTTCGCTTAATACCAACCGATTGCGCTACCTTCGCACGAAGCCCTCTTACTTCGATAAACTCAATGCGGTAATTGCCCTGCTCATCAGGTACGGTGACTAAGCTTTCATCTTGCGCTGTGAGTGAACTAAATAGTCGCGAAATAACATGCTCATCGCGCGGCTTGTTACGTGTAGATTCAATTTTTATACGACTCTTATCAACAATATTCGCTTGTAAGTGCGTATTTTCCAAAAGCATTGCTATTGCTTCTTGCGGTGTATAGTTACCACTCACTTCATTTGCAAAAGTATGGCGAACTTCGTTGTAGGGAAAGACAACTGTTAGCCCGGCTTGACTAGCAAACGCAATAAGTGCCTCGTCGGCACTTTGAGCAGGAATGGAAAAGGCGATTACCTTGTGAACTGCGGGGTGTTCTTTGGCATTTGTGCTTTTATCGGTGTTTTTATCGGTGCTTTGGTCAGTACTTTGGCGTAAATACTGGGTATCAGACTGCTCGTGGGGTAAGACAGATTGTGCACATACGGGTAAGCACAACCCACCAGCTACCAAACTTACCGCTAGCGACACAGTGCGCGGCGTAAATGGCAGCAAAGCTAGCGTTGAGCGGTGGCGTATTCCCAAAGGCATTATCTTATTATTTTCATTAGTTTATTTATTGCAGTTCTCGAGTAGTAGCTACAGCCTGTTTATCTTTGTTCATTTTTTTGAATGCGAAACTACCAAATTCACCCGCTTTTTTGTTTTAAACTAGCGGCGCATTATATACAACCTATTAACAAATTTAATTTCTCATTGATGTTTTTCATTGCTAATTGAAAAAACATTGGGGGAAAATGACCGCGCACTCGTCTGTATAAGTAACAACGATAAAAAATAACAATATGCCCATAGAAACAGCCATACATAATGCCTATATGTCGGCCCGTGGTTCGATGGCTAAAATGCTATCGCGACTTGTGCCGCCTAAAGAAGTGGATGATATTCTCCAGGATACCTACGTGCGTTTATGTCAGGCGAAATCGACAGAGCATATTAAAGAGCCCAAATCATTTTTGTTTAAAACAGCAAAAAATTTGGCATACGACCATTTAAAACGCGCCGATACGCGTATGGTCGACGACAGTGTTGAAGTGGCACAAGCGCTTGAAAGCGCGATTAGTGGTGTTGACGATGAAACGTTCAACAACAATGCTACACAACAAGAATTTAAGCTATTTTGTGATGCGGTGCGCGCGCTCCCAAAACAATGTAGGCGCGCATTTGTATTAAAGAAAGTGTATGGCTACTCTCTTAAAGAGATTGCCCAAGAGTTAGAGATTAGCGAAAAGACCGTGGAAAAACATATTGCCGAAGGTATAAAACGATGCACCTTGTTTATGCGCCGGCAAGGTAGCGAAAGCAGTCCGCAATCACGGCCAAGCGCTTATATACGTAGTGGGCATTCAAACAGTGAGCGGGTAAAGAGAGACGCACATGACTAATTCACCAAACCAGTCGCCAGACAACGTAGTACCTTTAAAAAGCGACGAGCGCGTGCTGGATGAAGCAAGCATGTGGTTGGTTAAGCTAGAAAGTGGGCTCGACGCTGAACAAACGAACGCACTTAAAGCGTGGTTGGCTATTCCTTTGCATCGCGACACCTTTTTAGAAATGGTGGCACTATGGGACAAAATGTCGGTACTTAATGAGTTGGCGGATATCGTACCCCACGCGCCTGAGTCTAGCGATAAGACCGTGACGCACTTGGCTAATTTGCGCTGGAAGCGTCCAATAGCAATTGCTGCGTCCTTACTGCTAGTAGGGGTGTTGAGTTTCCAAGGTTTTCAGTTTTTCTCATCGCAACCGCAACATAACGATATTGCGCAAGTGGCGCGCTATTCATTACAAGCATCGACTAAACCCGGTGAACACAAAAGCATTAGTTTAGAAGATGGCAGTACACTGTGGCTCAACACCAATTCGCAGGTCAATATTGCGTTTACTGATACGTCTCGCACAATAGAACTTCTGCGCGGTGAACTTCATATAGAAGTAGCCAAAGACAAACAGCGACCGCTTAATGTGCTGGCGGCAGGAAAAGCGATTCAAGCCGTTGGTACCGCATTTAATGTGCAATATCATCGCGGCGACCTAGAGCTTGTTGTCACTGAGGGTGTCGTAGAGGTAGCCAGCTATACGTTAACGCAAACCGACGGCAATAGGCTTTTGGCCCCTGTGATCAAATCCACAAACAATGCGATGACCTTGGTTCAAGGTCAAAAGTCAGTGCTCTCTTTACCAAATAGCACTGTGGAGCCTATTTCAGAACAAGATATTGCCAATGACTTAAGTTGGCGTGAAGGCAAAATTGTATTTCGCGGTGAAACGCTCATAAATGTTATTGAAGAGGTTAGCCGCTACACTGACAAGACCGTAGTGCTTGGCGATACCTCGTTAGCCAATCTACAAGTTGCAGGCCTATTTAACACCAACGATGTTGATGCACTAATTGCGACGTTGGCAGACAATTTACAAATTTCGACAGACTATACTGACGATACCATTGTGCTTCGCTCGCGCGTGCAGTAACAAGCAAAAGCGAAGCAGCTCTCGCCCTTATAGTACTAAGCCCTTACAATAACGTTTCACCGAAATAGAAATGATAGTAAAGGTCATATCGCTATGCCTCTTAATACAAACCAACAAAATACCCAACGCGTAAGAACTGTATTAATGCTGTTAATAACAGTACTTGGCAGCATAGCGACAGCGCCAGTCTATGCCATTGAGGCAGGGCAGTATTATTATTTCATATCAGACAAATGCGTTGCCAAAGGCCCACAAACACCTGAAGAACGTGGTGCAGCAACCCCTGACATCATGTTATTTGAAGTTGTCCCTGCTGGTATCAGTGACTATTACGTAAATATGAATACACAAGCATTAGTGCACTACACCGAAGAAGGACAAGCTCAACTGAGTAGCTTTGAGTCTGAGCAAGCCTATACCGCGGGCAAAGACGGCAACAGTGTTCACCACGACTTTATGCTTCAGCGCGAAGCCATCACCCTTAAAAACCTCATTGAGACACTCAACGGCTTTTCGCAGCTACAGTCTGACAAAGGGTATTACTTTAAGAAAATAGTAGGACTTACCAATCCCAATACCACATTTAAGGCAGTCACTCGGGTTCGTTTAACCGATAACGGTATTGATAATAGAATGCTGCTTGCGAATTATTCCAGCAGCTATTACTCGCTAGATAGCGAAGGTACAGCCGCTACAACGCCCTTTATTACCGTTGATCACAACGAAGCATTACGCCGCGATATTCATGAAAAAGGCAGCCCTTACGCCATTTACACCAAGCACAGTGTGTGTGGTGAAAAATGGATACCCGGTAACTAGCCCCACAACAATTTAATGTTTTTTACGAGCAACAGTTTCGACACATTAGCGGGAGACTTCTACACTTACCTTACGGTTACAAATAGGTAAGATGCTCTGAAAAAAAGTCACTTTGTACCCAAGCGCATCTACTCATTGCGCTTAACACTATTTGTATTGCTTAGTATTGCGCTTGTGGCACTTATTTTTACGGCCTCCAATACCGTGTACTTTTTCAATAAACAGTACTTTTTAAGCTCGCAGTTTCATTCGCTCAAATTGCTGGCTCAGGAAATTACCTATCACGATGAAGTGCTTTCTATGTCAGCACTGGCTGCCGCGCTAGATGACGATGAAAAGTGGCGTGCCCGATACCTCAAGTACGAAGCCTCGCTAGATGAATCTCTTCAAAAGGCATCAGAGTTAGACCCTAGCATTGCACGTTTCTTTGAAGATACCGCACAGGCTAATAATCAATTAATTGCCCTTGAAAAACGCGCTTTTGAGTTAGCAGCCCAGAATCAACGGGCCCAAGCCGTACAACTATTGAAAAGTGAGCAATATCAAGCTTATAAAATGGCGTTTAGTGAAGGGCTGACCAATGCCATAGATGAAGTACTTAAACGCACACAGTTCGACATAAATAAAAGCCAAGAGCAGCGCGGTTTCTATTTGATCCTTTCGATGGTTATCTCTTTTTTGTTTGTCCTTGTTCTGTGGTATTTCCTTATTCGCTACGTGCGGCTTACTGAAAAGGCAATTGAAGGGGTAGCTAAAGCAGATGAACTATCGGGGCTGTTAAATCGTCGCGAATTTAATCGGGTAATGAAATACGAGATTAATCGCGCTCATCGCGAGAAAAGCATGTTAATGCTCATCATTTTAGATTTAGATGAGTTCAAACGATATAACGATAAATATGGACATCCTGAAGGAGATGCCGTAATAAAACGAGTAGGAAAGCTATTAACTCGTCTCAGTAGAAGGGCAAATGAATATGCGTTTCGCACTGGCGGAGAAGAATTTGCGTTCGTGGCTACATGCGATAACCGCGAAAACGGACTCAAATTCTGCCAATCACTGTGTGAGCAAGTTGCCCAACTGAACATTGAACATATCAACAACCCGCCTCATAAAATAGTAACGGCTTCATGTGGAATTGCATTTGCTAAGCCAGAAGAAGCACTATTAACCATAACTGAATTGTACTCTCATGCCGACAAAGCACTCTATCAGGCTAAACATGCAGGCAAGAATCAATATGCAGAGTATAACCACAGTACTGTCTCGCCATCAGAGCAACAATATTCTTAGCGCGTAACAACACGCATAAATAACGCAATGGCGCGCTTACTTGCTGCGATAAAGAGTTTTTATAAGGTGATAACCAAAACGCGTTTTCACAGGACCATGTACCTTAAGTACCTCTTTCTTAAACACCACATCGTCAAAAGCTTTCACCATCTGACCACGACGAAACTCACCTAAGTCGCCGCCGCGCTTGCCAGAAGGACAGGTAGAGTGGCGTTTTGCAAGCGTCGCAAAATCTTTTCCTTTCTTTAACTGCTCAAGAATAGACAAGGCTTCTTTTTCGGTTTTAACCAAGATATGAACGGCAGATGCTGTGGCCATGTGTGTGCTCAGTAAGTGAATATAGCCGTTATTATAACGCAACCCGCTTATGCCGTTAAGATTTCAAGAGATATTGACACCCAAGAGATGCACTGTCAACAACTCTAAAAATCAGGTTTGTGACAGTGTCAGTTTAAAAGTGTGAAATTTTGACAGTTAAGGCTTATAAGCCTCGAACTCCAGTTCATATTTGCTGTGGTGTGTTTTTGTTTGCCAAATTTGGGGGGTGAAGGGACCGTCATCGATGAGCTGAATAACGTCTTTCTTATCTTCATCTGACATTTTGACACCAAAATAGACGTCAGTGATTTTATCGTTGGTAAGCAATAATGACTCTCCGTTATTCTCAAGCTGCTTGAACCAATGGGGACTAAAAATGCTTCTGTATTCATCCTCATATTCCCATTCTTTAGACTTACGGAAATACGGAATCAACGCCTTCACTAATTTCGTCATAATTGGGAATGTTATCGTGGGGTAGTCCTCTGAATAAACGATCTGCCTAGCGTTATGAATTACGCTTTTGGGATTGTCAGTCACTGCAAACCTTACGCAATATCCCTTATGTGAATTGGCGTAATGAGACCAAAAAAGAGGGTTATCATTTTTAGAGGTAAAACAGCAGACCCTTGTTTTCTCATATTCTCCACTAATGGCCTTATAAAAAGACTCCCTAATACTCGCATCTGAAAGAATACTGTCCATAGACCGGCGCGGTAATGCAATTCCTAACTCTTCGTATAACTTGTGCATAAACTCAATATCACTTATGAAACCTTTGAGGTTGTCGTCATCGATTAAGGGGTCAGGAAAAGGTATGTGGAACTTACAGTCAAAGGGGTCGTTAAATGAGTTAGGGTTACTGTGGTACAACAGCCCATCAGTAAAGAGAGCGGCATGCCTGTAAGCATATTTCTTAGAATAGAGCGAATATCTAAACAGCCCATCTTTACCAGTCTGGTACGCAGTCTTGTGGTCTTCCGCAACTTGTAAGATTAATGGATCTATTTCTCTTTGCATTGCTACTCTCCTTAGTTAACTCAGCCTATTAAAAAATGACCAAAAGTAACACACGTTTTTTTCAAAAAGCATGGAACGCCGCAATCGCATAGGAAGGGTATTACCTCGCCCCCTCCCCCCTGTACCCATAGGAGATCGTCAGGTGTTCTGTGAGGCGACTTTTAGACACAGTAAGGCATTGGCTTATGTCTACGTTACGTGATCGTAGAGAGCCATACAGAGCTTATTTGATTGAGGTAAAGATAAGGGGTAGCTATTGGGAAGCTGATGGAATATTGTAGAAAAAGATTAAGGGAAAAGTGTGAAACCAACCGTGACACAAAACGTACCACAGTTGGTTTCGATAGGCTTCTAAGTCATTGATTTATAATGACCCTGAAAGCGGGGCGATTCTTACATCATGCCGCCCATTCCGCCCATGCCGCCCATATCAGGCATTGCAGGCGCGTCTTCTTTAGGTAGCTCAGCTACCATTGCTTCAGTCGTGATCATTAGTGAAGCAATTGATGATGCGAACTGTAGTGCAGAGCGCGTTACTTTAGTTGGGTCAAGAATACCCATCTCTAACATGTCACCGTAAGTGTCGTTACCTGCGTTGTAACCGTAGTTACCTTCGCCGTTCTTCACTGCGTTAACTACTACAGATGCTTCTGCACCTGAGTTGATAGAGATTTGACGTAGAGGCGCTTCCATTGCACGTAGTGCAAGCTTAATGCCTACGGTT
This sequence comes from Alteromonas sp. McT4-15, assembly GCF_020515205.1. Taxonomy (NCBI): domain Bacteria; kingdom Pseudomonadati; phylum Pseudomonadota; class Gammaproteobacteria; order Alteromonadales; family Alteromonadaceae; genus Alteromonas; species Alteromonas sp. McT4-15. The sequence goes on along the minus strand of NZ_JAJALG010000001.1, from coordinate 122,864 downwards.
TGGTCTTCGTTGTCGCCAGTAAGGTCAGCAAGTTTAGCTGCCGCACGAACTAGTGCTACACCACCACCAGGTACCACACCTTCTTCAACCGCTGCGCGAGTTGCATGTAGTGCATCTTCTACGCGGTCTTTCTTCTCTTTCATTTCAACTTCAGTTGCTGCACCAACTTTAATTACTGCAACACCGCCTGAAAGCTTAGCTAGACGCTCTTGAAGCTTCTCTTTGTCGTAGTCAGACGTAGACTCTTCAATTTGACCTTTGATTTGAGCACAACGGCCTTCAATCGCTTCTTGGTCGCCGTTACCGTCAACAACAGTTGTGTTGTCTTTGTTGATAACTACGCGCTTGGCAGTACCAAGGTCTTCAAGCTGAACTTTTTCAAGCTCTAGACCAATTTCTTCAGAGATTACTGTACCGCCAGTTAGGATAGCGATGTCTTGAAGCATTGCTTTACGACGGTCACCAAAGCCTGGTGCTTTAACCGCTGCAACTTTAACAATACCGCGCATGTTGTTCACTACTAGTGTAGCAAGCGCTTCGCCTTCAACATCTTCAGCGATGATCATTAGCGGCTTACCCGCTTTCGCTACGCCTTCAAGGGTAGGAAGTAGTTCGCGGATGTTAGAAATCTTCTTGTCAACCAATAGGATGAACGGGTTGTCTAGTTCAACAGTACCGTTTTCTTGATTGTTGATGAAGTATGGAGATAGGTAACCGCGGTCGAACTGCATACCTTCAACAACGTCTAATTCGTTTTGAAGTGCCTGACCTTCTTCTACAGTGATAACACCTTCTTTACCTACTTTTTCCATTGCTTGAGCAATGATGTCGCCAACTTCTGAATCAGAGTTTGCAGAGATAGTACCTACTTGAGCGATAGACTTGCTGTCTGCACAGTCAGTAGAAAGGGCTTTAAGCTCTTCAACTGCTGCCGCAACTGCTTTGTCGATACCGCGCTTAAGATCCATTGGGTTCATGCCCGCTGCAACGCTCTTAAGGCCTTCAGTTACGATAGCTTGCGCTAGAACAGTTGCAGTAGTAGTACCGTCACCTGCTTCGTCGTTCGCTTTAGACGCAACTTCTTTAACCATCTGTGCGCCCATGTTCTCGAACTTGTCTTCAAGCTCGATTTCTTTCGCTACAGACACACCATCTTTAGTGATAGTCGGTGCACCGAAAGACTTATCTAGAACAACGTTGCGGCCTTTTGGACCTAGTGTTACTTTAACTGCGTTAGCTAGTGTGTTTACGCCTTTTAGCATTTTGCTGCGAGCGTCATCACCAAAACGTACTTCTTTAGCTGCCATGATCAAATTCCTCTAAAATTCGTTTTAACGTTAGTTGCAATTACTCAACAATCGCTAGAATGTCGCTTTCGCTTAGGATAAGTACTTCTTCACCATCCAGCTTTTCTGTTTTAACGCCGTAACCGTCGTTGAAAATAACGGTGTCGCCTACTTTAACGTCTAGCGCTTTAACTTCGCCGTTCTCAAGAATGCGACCGTTACCTACTGCGATTACTTCGCCGCGTGTAGATTTTTCTGCTGCAGAACCAGTCAGAACGATACCGCCTGCAGATTTGCTTTCTTGCTCTGCGCGCTTAAGGATTACGCGGTCGTGTAAAGGACGAATTGCCATTTTCAAGTCTCCTGAAAATTCCACTATTCAAGTTTATGTGATTACCAACACTCAGACTGCCTGAATGTTGTGTGCCTGGGTTGCTCATTACTGAGCAGTTAAAATCGTTTCTGCACGGATAGATGGGGTAGTACCCAGACAACTTCAAGGGTTTTTAAGCAAAAAAATGTAAAAAATTTGGTTTTTTGGCTAAATACTTAATTTTGCTAGGCAAGTAAACGCCGTTTGTCGCGCTAAACGGCGTGAAGGTCGATGGTGCGCTTTAACAATCTGACGGCTACTTAAGGCGCTTATCTGGATCGTTGGTTGTGTTATCTGAATACTCTCCTTCAAACACATCACCATTGCCATGCTGGGAATTCGGTTGATTAAACGGATTGTGTTGATTGTGGTTAAATCCTTGTCCAAACGCACCCGCTACGCCCGCGCTGCCTGCGACAACATGCATTTTCAAATGTTTGGTTACTTGCGCGGCAAGCAAGTGTCTTGAGCCTGGTAGTGCAAACATAAACCCGAAAATATCAGTGATAAACCCAGGCGTGACCAATAACACGCCCGCCACGACAAGCATTAGGCCTTCCACGAGTTCTCGCCCTGGTACTTCGTTGCGCTGCATTTTCGCTTGTGCGGTCTGAAGGGTGCTAATACCTTCACGCTTAACAAAATAAGCGCCAATAAAGGCAGTTAAAATAACTAAACCAATGGTATTCCAACCACCAATCATGCTGCCAACATTAACAAGTAGGGCGATTTCGATAATGGGTAATACGGCAAAAAGTATAAATAAAACCCGCAAAATGGTTCCTCTTTCATATTCTCATACTCTGTTATAGGGTCTTTGAACGTAATAACAAGAAAAGGTGCCATTGAATCGGTCAATCGGTCAGTGCTAGCGACCGATAACACGCTTACACCTTTAAAGGTGTGAAAGAATGTGTGCGCATTAACGGTCTGCGTATACTGTGGTGACTGAGTCGATGCACAATTTATTCGACAGAAGGGCATGCACCATGACAATCAAATTAATACTTTGCACGGTACCAAATGAAGACGTTGCGAACGATATTGCGTACGCTCTGTTGCAAAACAAACTGGCTGCCTGTGTAAATATAATAAAAGGCATACGGTCAGTTTATGAGTGGCAAGGTAAGATTGAAACGGATACCGAGTGTCAGCTAATTATCAAAACGAATACCCAGAAGGTATTGCAAGCATATGAAAAGGTGAGCAAGCTACACCCATACGACGTACCAGAATGGCTTGAGCTTAATGCCGAGGCCAGTCATGCTTATGGGCACTGGCTGCAAGCCACCTTGCAATAATAACGAGTTAAAGAAGTAAGATTGATTTATACGCTATGACAACGACATTATCGAAATTTTCGGGCGAGCGCAGCAGCGCACCTCGCTCACTTGCAGCACGTGCATTCACGCTTGTGTGTATGCTGTTCATGCTTGCGTGTTTTGCACTACAGGCCAATGCTCAGATTGCCGGCGGGTTTGACGACCCTTTTGCAAACGAACCTCAATTTCTTGATGTCGATCAGGCGTTTGTTTTCGACTTCAACCAACAAGGTAGTACTTTAACGCTTACCTTTTCTATTGCCGATGGTTATTACCTATATAAAAAGCAATTTAAATACGTTACAAAGCAAGCCGAGGTGGGTGAGGCGATCTATCCACAAGGCACTATGATCCAAGATGAATTTTTTGGTGAATCTGAAGTGTTTTACAACACCGTAACGATTACCCTGCCCATTGAAAGTGCCGACGATAATGGTGTGGTGAAAGTACGCTATCAGGGTTGCGCTGATGCCGGTTTATGTTACCCCCCAACGGTGAAGGTGGTTTACTTAAGTGCATTAGACAGTGCCAATGCTGCTAATGCGGCAGCTACACCCACCAATAACACCGACACGCCGGTTAGTGAGCAGTTCACTCTTGCAGAAAAGCTAATTAATAAAGACAATTTACCGCTTACTTTAGCCCTTTTCTTTGCACTAGGTATTGGCCTTGCCTTTACGCCTTGTGTTTTTCCAATGTACCCCATCGTGTCGGGTATTGTTATCGGACAGGGAAAACCTAAAACGACGTCGCATGCATTTTGGCTTACGTTTGTTTATGTGCAAGGCATGGCCATCACCTACTCGCTGCTAGGTTTAGTGGTTGCGGTGGCAGGGGCACAATTTCAAGCAGCGCTTCAGCACCCTGTGGTATTAGCGGTATTCATTGTACTTTTTGTGCTATTGGCAGTGGCACTTTTTGGCGGCTTTGAAATTCAACTGCCCGCTAAGTATCAAGAAAAGCTCACGCATATGAGTAACAACCAAACACCAGGCAGCTTTGTTGGCGTGTTTGTTATGGGTGTACTGTCTGGCCTTATTGCTTCGCCTTGTACTACAGCACCGCTTACCGGCATTTTGCTTTTTATTGCACAAACAGGCGATATGACATTGGGCTTTATTTCGCTATACCTGTTGTCGGTAGGCATGGGCGTACCACTTATTCTATTCGGTATGACTGGCGGCAAACTGCTACCCAAAGCGGGTAATTGGATGAATGTGGTTAAGGTTACGTTCGGCTTTATGATGCTGGCTGTTGCTATCGTCTTTATTGAGCGTTTGTGGAACAGTCCTTATTCCGACTTCTTGTGGGCTGCATTAGCGACTGGGTTATTTGGTTATTATTGGACGATAAATCGCGCCACGCCGAATAGTAAAATGAAATTACTGCGCGCAGTTGTTGTAGCCATTGGCGTGATGGGCAGCGTTGGGATGATTTATCAAGCAGGTGAGAACACAGGTTACTGGGGAGATAAGAAAGGGCACCCTGAGTTTGTTGTCGCCAAAAACTTAAGCGATTTACAACGCAAAATAGCTGACGCTAATGCGCAAGGCAAAACCGTGATGGTCGACTTATATGCTGACTGGTGTGTGGCATGTAAAGAGTTCGAGAAGTACACCTTCCCAGAGGCAAACGTCTTGAATGCCCTGAGTAATACAGTATGGATGCAAATGGACTTGACTGAAAATACACCAGAGCGTCAAGAAGTGTTTGATGAGTTTGAAATACTCGGGCTGCCCACAATATTGTTTTTCGATACCAGCGGCAGCGAAATTAATAAAGCGCGTGTTACCGGCTTTATGAACGCAGACGAGTTCACCTCGCATATCAATGCCACCGTTAATGGAAATGCAAACAAATAGTGAACATAAAGAAAGCCGGGGCAATATTCAGCCTCGGCTTATTGTCTCGTGTGTTGTGTTTGTCGTGTTGTTGGTATTTTCGCTCGCATCGCTTATACCAGCCAATGCAAACAATAAAAATGAAGGGTGTTTTGACAATCGTCGATTTTGTTTTGAACTCACCCCACTTTCTTATGATAAAACCCGATATCAAGTAACCGTAAAACGGTATGTACCGCTACCTGTTGCACTTACCCTATATTCAGATGCACTTTATTCCCATAAAGAGCGTCACGGGGTATCAGAAGCATCAACACGCAAGCCAATTGCGCACGCAAACGCATTCTTAGATTCAGATGACCCCATTGTACTTGGCGAGGTAGCCAGCACGCGCCAATTTTGGCGCACAATGCGCGTAAAATGGACCGTAGGCGACATAAACGCGACTCACGATGACAACATCAAGTATTTGCCTCCATTACAACCTGCCAAGCAGTACCGCATTGTTCAGGGCTTCAACGGCAATTTTAGCCACACAGGTCCGTCGCGCTATACTCTGGATTTTGCAGCGCCAGTGGGTACGCCCATCTTAGCAGCGCGCAGCGGTGTGGTGATCGATACCAAAGACGATGGGAAAAAAGGCGGGGCATCAAGTCGTTTTGCCAAACATGCTAATTACGTGGTTATATTGCATAGCGATGGCACCACGGGCGAATACTACCACCTGAAGTACAAGGGAGTAGCGGTCAAACAAGGCCAAGAAGTTCAGCAGGGGCAGCTAATCGGTTACACCGGTAATACGGGTTTTTCGTCATTGCCGCACTTACATTTCGGCATCTATGTAGCAAAGTTTCACGGCGGCTACCAAAGTGTGCCTTTCGAACTGTCTTCCCAATAAGCCATTAAGCACGCGAAATCCCACCTAACTTTGCACCGAAAACACCTGATTAGACCAGTATTTTGCTGCGAAATCTTTCTCTATCTCTATAATCATCTATTAACACAATAAACGAGCAAAGAAATTGGCTTTTTTTCGTGCAACTGTCACAAAAGTTTGTTGAAATAGCAATAACAGTGACATTTTCCCGAAGATAGCAGCAAACTAGATGAATATTTTGTTATTAAATGGCCCTAACTTAAATATGTTAGGCCAACGTGAACCCGATAAGTATGGCACACAAACGCTTCAAGACATCGTAGATGACTTGACGGCACAGGCTGCGTCAAGTGACGTAACGCTCTCGCATTTTCAATCAAATGCGGAGCATGCGCTGATTGAACGTGTACATGCTGCTATGGGTAACGTTGACGCGATTATCATTAACCCTGCTGCTTTTACGCACACCAGTGTCGCACTGCGCGATGCATTACTGAGTGTCAATATCCCGTTTATTGAAGTGCATTTGTCGAACGTTCACGCCCGTGAGCCGTTTCGTCATCACTCCTATTTTTCTGATGTTGCAGCTGGCGTCATTGTTGGTCTTGGTGCCATGGGCTATTCGCTCGCGCTAACTGCGGCAATCAATTTACCGAAATCGCAAAAATAACGCAGAGACAGAACATGGATATTAGAAAGATTAAAAAACTCATCGAGCTAGTGGAAGAATCAGGCATTGCCGAGCTTGAGATCACTGAAGGCGAAGAGTCAGTACGCATTCACCGTGGCCCTACTGGTGTTCAAGCGCCAGTAAACTACAGCTTTGCGGCACCTGCTGCACCTCAAGTAGCTCCTGCACCAGCAGCTGCGGCAACAACAGCATCAGAAGCTCCTGCCGAGCCAGCACAGCCAGACGGACATGTCGTTAAGTCTCCAATGGTAGGTACTTTCTACCGCGCATCTTCACCTACAGCGAAGCCTTTCGCTGAAGTAGGTCAGCAAGTTAAAGTGGGCGATACGCTTTGTATCGTAGAAGCAATGAAGATGATGAACCAAATTGAAGCTGATAAAGCAGGTGTTGTGAAGGCTATCTTGGTAGACAACCAAGACCCAGTAGAATTCGATCAGCCAATGTTTATCATTGAATAAGCGAGTACTTCACTATGCTAGATAAAGTACTAATTGCTAACCGTGGTGAAATTGCCCTACGAATCTTGAGAGCCTGTAAGGAATTAGGCATCAAGACCGTTGCGGTGCATTCCACTGCGGATAAAAACTTAAAGCACGTGTTGCTTGCCGATGAGTCGATTTGTATCGGCAAAGCGTCAGCAACCGAAAGCTATCTTAATATTCCGCGCATTATTGCTGCTGCTGAAGTAACAAACTCAATTGCTATTCACCCAGGCTACGGCTTTTTAGCAGAAAACGCCGATTTTGCCGAGGCCGTTGAAAAGAGCGGTTTTATCTTTATTGGTCCTAAAGCAGAAACCATTAACCTGATGGGTGATAAAGTTTCGGCAATTAATGCAATGAAAAAAGCAGGCGTTCCGTGTGTACCTGGGTCTGATGGCCCTCTTACTGACGACGTAGAACGCAATAAAGCTATTGCTAAGCGTATTGGTTATCCAATTATTGTTAAGGCCGCAGGTGGCGGTGGTGGTCGTGGTATGCGTGTTGTACGCAGCGAAGACGAACTCATTAAAGCCATTGAAACCACGCAAGCAGAAGCTGGTGCCGCGTTTGGTAATTCGACGGTATACATGGAAAAATTCCTTGAGAACCCTCGTCACGTGGAAATTCAGGTACTTGCTGATGGTCAAGGTAATGCTATCCACCTAGGTGAGCGTGACTGCTCTATGCAACGTCGCCACCAAAAAGTCGTTGAAGAAGCACCTGCACCTGGTATTTCTGAACAAATGCGTACAAAAATTGGTGACCGCTGTCGCAGAGCCTGTATTGAAATTGGCTATCGCGGTGCAGGTACATTCGAATTCTTGTATGAAAACGGTGAGTTTTACTTCATTGAAATGAATACGCGTATTCAGGTTGAGCACCCGGTGTCTGAAATGATCACTGGCGTCGACTTGATTAAAGAGCAATTGCGCATAGCGGCAGGACAACCGCTGTCAATTGATCAGTCGCAAATTCAAATTCGTGGTCACGCGATTGAATGTCGTATAAACGCAGAAGATCCTAAGACCTTCATCCCAAGCCCTGGACCTATCGATATGTTCCATGCACCGGGTGGTCTTGGTATTCGTTGGGAGTCGCACATTTACGCAGGCTACCACGTACCGCCTTATTACGACTCAATGATTGGTAAACTTATTACCTACGGTGAAAGCCGTGATGAAGCTATCGCTCGTATGCGCCATGCGCTTGAAGAGATTGTTGTTGAAGGTATTAAAACCAACATTCCACTTCAACGCGCGATTATGGCCGACGAAAACTTCTTTGCAGGTGGTACCAACATCCACTATCTAGAGAAGAAACTAGGTTTAGCCTAATCCCCCCTTTGGGCTACACGCTGTTTTTTGTGTAGCCCAATTTTCTCGCTATTCGCTATTCGCTATTCGCTATTCGCTATTCGCTATTCGCTATTCAGCAAATTCTATAAATACGATTACAACAATCAATTTTTAGCGATTTTTTTATTTAAATACCCGCCCTATACTTATTTCAAGTTTTAAGACATCTCCCTGTTTTGAAATGTGTGTTTCCGAACTGTTTAATGAACGAGTTCAACCCTCATTGGAGTCCACCTCCACTTATGGCCGGCACCCTTGCCGGCTTTTTTTTTACTTTAACCCCATGTACAGGCAAGATACGTATAAGCAGCATAATCGAGTAATTAAGGACTACGCGTGCGCGGTATTGCCGTTTTGTTAGCACTTCTCTTCTGTACGTCATTCACACAAAAGCATGGCGTTGCATCTGAACTAACATTCTCACAAAAACTTGATGTACAAGTGCGCTTTGATAATCGCTCAAACCGACCTAGCCGCGAGCAATATCGCTTGCGCTATTATCCCGCGTTAACGCTTTCTGATAACTGGTCACTTAACAGTTTCGTGGTGACAGGTGATGATTTTTCTTCAAGTCACAACACGTTTGGCAGCAGTACGACTGACCATTTATACGCACGCCGTTTGTATCTTCGTCATAAAGCCGATTACGGCAAAACAGAAGTAGGCATTATTCCCACCTATAAAGGGCGTGTTTCGTCTACCGGTTTGTCTAAGGATGGGTGGATTACTGGTTTACGGCACGTACGCAATTTGAAAAATAACAGCGCGCTTGAGGTAGTCATTGGACAGCTTGGCGATGCCCAAGCTAGCGAGGCGTTTAACGTTGGCAATGAAGAAGAGTATATAGAGTTGGAGTACTCTGCACGAATGGGTGAACGCCATAGTTACGAAGTCAGTGTAGAGCGCATTATTGAAGGTAGCTTTGTTCGTGGTGAGTACAGATACCGTTTAAACGATGCCGACACCCTATTTTTCGAATTAGTGCAACGCACAGACGAAGCCGCTGCCAAAATTGTTTTGGGTGCAAGCGGCGAGTTTACTGCCGCCATCGGCAATGCCTCCTACCCTATTGAATACTTTGCATACTATAGCTATATCGATACGGTATTTGGACCTAGGGCCGAGCTTATTGAAGATTTTCTTGGCACAGGGCACGGCGGCTCACTGGAGTTTAGTGGTGTCGCGTCAAAGCAGCACAAACTTGAATGGTTTGTCAGAGTTGATGTGGTAGATAGTGTCAGCCGACTATTAGCAGGGGTAAAAATGTCATTCAAGCAATGAAATAGGTGGGCCTGGTACACAGTTATTTTGACGAATTTTAAGCGCGCAGCGAGTTTTTAAGACATTAAAACCTAAAACGAACTCAATATTTCGTCGTAGCGGCCTGAGGCTTTAAGTGTTCGCATTGCCTCATCAACTTTTTCAACCCACTGTCTTTGTACTGACGCTTTCGAAAACATAATGTGAGAACTCGCTTCCTGATCGTTCATTAAATAAAACACAGGAACAATTTGCCCTTCTGCATCGTGCTTAATTATTTCGCGATGTAAATCTCGTTCAGAACCCAAAAAAGCATCAACACGGTCAATCAACAATAGGTCGACCAGACGAGGAGGCGTATCTACGACCACGAGTTTACGGCGAAACGCTTCAGACTTTAGCATTTCGTCATATTCATGAGAGTAAGCCACACCGCGTTGCACGCCTAATCGAACCGCCTTTCCTTCAAGTTGAGAAAGACCTTTATTAGGGTCAAACAATGCTACGTTCTTCTTACGCGTAAAGAGGAGATTATGACCTAAGCGAAATGCTTCAGAAGAGAAATGCGCAAACTCACGCCGTTGGTCAGAATCTGATGCAGACAACGCCACATCAACCTCTCCATTTTCGAGCAAATGGACTATGCGCTTCCAAGGGTATACTTGAAAACTTATTTGCATGCCCGCTTCGGCAAAAATTGCCTTGGCCAGCGCAATATCAAGACCATCAAGATTACCTTGCTCGTCCACTGTCACAAAAACCGGACGTGGTGTGACGCCTATCACGAGGGGTTTAATCTCGTTATCGGGGGCTACTGCGTCTGATGACATACTAGATGTAGAGTTAACGGACGGGGAAATGACGGGTTCAGGTGACGACATTACGGGGGCAGCGGTAGTAGCAATGACCATGAAAGCCACGCACAACAAACTCGTCATACGAACAAGCAAGCGTGTGCCCTTGCAGATATATGCCCAAGTTCTAGAGGGAAACTGATGTCTGTGTGTTTCGCTCATCACCGTAAAAAACCACGTTAACGTAACTGTAATATACGCGAACGTGCTGCCTAGTCGCAACTAGACAAATGGCGAAGCTTTGAGAGTTGACGCATATGTTCATAAAAAAGGCCCATCAAACGATGGGCCAAACAGCAAGAACGCGTACACACTTTAACAGTGCAATTGTTATTACGGGACGTGAACAGCTTGAGTTCATTGCAAATTTGTTACTTATTTTTAATCTCTATAGGTTTAAAATTTCCGATCCATTTTTTATACTTTAGTCTAATAACTAAGCCAATGGCTTAGTTAGCCGTATTAAAAGATTAAAAGGTGTGATTGTGTCCAGTCGCTATTCTCAACTGAAAGAAAAGCTTCCCATCTCCCGGTTATCAGATGAAGTATTACTTGCATTTCGACTACGCTTTGATGATCCCCTTGATATCGTTGACCTTGCACAAGATATATCGGAACTCTCGTTATTTCCGGAGCGGATGGAAGAAAGCTACAGGAAAGAGTGGGAGGCTTACGTATTAAAGGCGCTAGCAGATGAGATAAAACAAAACAGTCATTTATCTTCGGCTGAATTTATTGAAAAAGTCATGTGCGATATTGAGCACATTCAGGCAAACAACGACACTTACGCTAACTTGTTACGTCAAGTTCATCACGCCAAAAATATTAATAAGGCAGGAAATACCTTTGTATTTCCAAGCCCACTGCGTCAGCAGATAACAACGTTTCTACTCCCAATAACAACAGTCTGTGCGTCGTCAAACGACGAGTGAACTCAGACTACTTATTCGCTCCTTTTGGTTTATATTGCGATGGACAGTAGCCTCTATCCACACCAACAGGTCGCAAGCTCGCGTGTTTCGTTTTTCGTCCACTCACTCGCGCGCGCCAGTTTTTAAACGTTTTTTCTTTTAAGTGGCTACGCATTAACTTAATCACGTCTTTCTCAGGCAAGCCATAAAGCCGCTCAATAGCCTCGAACGGTGTTCTGTCTTCCCACGCCATTTCGATAATTCTGGATTGCTGTTCTTCAGTTAAGCTCATAGTCAAATCTCGTTATAAACTTATGTGAGCACTAATACGCAAGTCGTCGATTTTTGTTCACTGTGTCAAATACTAGGCAACGCTTTCATCATCTTTTGCAAAGACTAGCGTCAGCAATTGCGCCGCAGCCTTAGCGTCGCTTAATGCGCGGTGATGCTGCTCCATTTCAATATCAAAATGTCGTGTTAAGTTAGCAAGAGAATATGACGGTAAACCGGGATAGGTTCGACGCATCTCTCTTACTGTACACATTTTGGGACGACGAAAATCGCGCTCCAAACGTGCGAATTCTTGTTTTATGAAGCCATAGTCAAAGTTAACGTTGTGCGCAACGAATACCGCATCTTCAGTAAACTGGGCAACGGCATCAGCTATCTCGGCAAAAATAGGTGCGTCTTGAACCATATCATCTGAAATGCCTGTCAGCCGCGTAATATTGGCAGGAATTCGACGCTGTGGATTAATCAGCGTTTGAAAGCGGTCAATTTCAACACCTGCAATTAGTTTCACCATGCCAATTTCAGTAATGCGATTGTAGCTGTTGTTGCCTCCGGTGGTTTCAATGTCTACTACAACGTATGGCTGTTGTGGATCTCTCACCCACTTCACAGTGGTTACAGCAACGGGAAAACCAGCTTGCTGTAACCGTTGAATAGTAACGAGTTGATTGCGACGTAGTTGATCGCCCGGTGCTTTAATCTCTTCAAATCTCAGCGTGCCATCAAACACCATAACATCGGGAAACCCATCGCGAAGGTTTTCGAAGTCTTTGCTCATCATACGCAGCAACGCATAAATTGCGTCAAGCGCTCCATGACAAATCAGTGCATCAATGGGCTCGAGTAAATGACTCGACCACATAAACAGACTATTCACTTTGCCATAGTGCTGTGTAGCCATTTTGTGTATGTGTAAGCGCAACTTCTCTTTTGAATTTAAGCGCGATAACAACGCTTCAATACTTGACTCGAACTTAGCATAAAAGTTGTTTTGCTTAAGTGACAATGGTCGCCTATCAAACTCTGTAACCAGCGTATCTTCTTCGTATAGTTGCTGCCAAAATAGCAGTCCAAACAAGCTACGCCACAGCCGATTTTCTGTCCGCCAACCGGTAATACCATGTCGCGCATAATGGGCTAGCACACCGCGCTCCACCTGCTGATTTTGACTCACATCTATTTCTAAAGAGCGGCTTGCATTGCGCAGCATGTCAGTTACCGCACTCGTGCGTTTCTTGTGGTACTTTCTTGCGTAAAAGTCTTCAGCAAAGGCTAATAAGGTATCTGATTGCGGGTTATCAATAATCTCTTCAAGGGCGGCTTTTACTTCATCTGTCGCGCCATCTTTATAACTTTCTCTAAGCCACTTTTCTTTTGCTTTGTCGCTTTGCGCACGTGCTAAGACTTCTAACGCACGACTGCGCGCTATGCCAAGCAGTTTAAGTCCGAGGGCGTATAACAATTGATCTTTATAAAAGCATGCGGACACACCATGGGTTTGCGGAAAGTCACTTCGAGATAGGGTTTCTAATTCGCTATCACTTAAGTCATTAAGCTGTCGATAGCAGTTTGCATAAAACCACGCCGCCTGCGTGTCTTCTTTTGTTTCAAAACGCGCAACGTCACTAACAGAATCTGCGCGTGTTCGCATTACCCCCAAGTCGCGCATTGAAAACTGATTTAAACGGCTTTTGGTGTTACCAAAATACAAAAATAATAGGAAACGCAGCGCTTCATCGAACAGGCACACCAAATAATCATCACTAGAGAAACTCGCTGGCCAGCCCTTTTGTTCAACTTCATTGCGAAGCAGTGTGACTAGTTTGGGTTTCGTCAGCGATGCAAGACCACTCACACTGGTGTACTCGCCAAGTAACCCCAGCAGTGCCTCTTTGGTTAAAACACCAGCAATATCGCTTATTGACGCGCTTGAAAGATCACCAAACCAGCCATTGTCTATCAACCAGTCTATCTGCTGTTGAGGGGCGGTAATTTCTGCATAATTAAACTGCCTGCGATCAATAACGGCATACTTTCTATTTGCCGCGCGAACCACAACGCACTGTTTATCTTCATCAAGCGCTTTGAAATTGGAAATAAAACGCGCCGCTTCATCAGTTAACAGCGTCGCGCTTGCCCCCTCAAAGAAGTGCAAGAATTCATAAAAATGCGTTAAATAATAACGTGGAGGCAAGTCTTTTCGCATAGTAATTACTGTAATGCTGAACACGCAAATAGTGTATATTTATACAGATAAATTAACAACTCTCGTGCGCTTCAGTTTGCGTTTACGTATGCCAATTGCCTACAGCGAAAACCTGTTGAAAGATGATCACCCGCCGCCTTCACCACGTACCATATAGTACTAGAGTAAAACGGTGAACAATTTTATGAGCTTAACCCGCGCGATGGGCTTTTCTTGCCCTTATTGTATGGCCCCGAACGACGTTGAAATTGATGAAATAAATGATGTTGGACAAGTGCAAGTACTTGACTGTCAGGTATGTTGCCAGCCGATTGAACTTAACGTTTACCAGCATGGCGATGAACTTCAACTAGAGGCTACGCGAGAAAATGACTAGCCCCTTGTTTAAAACCGACATCGACAGCATGGAACAGCGCTATCGCGCTAACCTTATAAACAGCTTATCCGGCTTTAAGCCTGCAGTGCTGTTAGGCACCTCCGATGGTACTACGCACAATGTCGCAATTATCAGTTCGGTGGTGCACATCGGTGCTAATCCGCCGCTACTTGGCATGATCATGCGTCCGCACACGGTCCAACGAGACTCATTGGGTAATATTAAAAAAAGTGGCTTTTATACGCTAAACCACGTCAGTACCGACTGGATTGATAAAGCGCACCAAACCTCTGCACGCTATGCGCCGGATGAAAGTGAATTTGACGCCGTGGGCCTAACACCATTTTTTAGTGAGACCTTTTCGGCACCTTTTGTAAAAGAAAGTGAAGTGAAAATCGGGCTTAAAGTGGCACAACATTTCACGCTCATCAACGATACAGAGATGATCATAGGCGAAATTCAAGAGCTACATATCAGCGAAGACTATATTGCAAGTGATGGGTTTGTTGATATTGAAGGGCTGAAGAGCGCCTGTATATCAGGTTTAGATAGTTATCACGCAACGAGCCGTTTGGCACAGTTCGCCTACGCCAAGCCCGGTATAGCGCTAAAAACGAAGTGAACTTTGTCTTCGATGCTGTATCAAACACATAGGCGTGTGACGTTTATTTAATGTAGATCAATAGAAAGTGTACGTTTTTATTCGATCTTTTTTGAAAAAGAGATAGTATCTAGTTATGTAAAAAAACCTGCCGCTTTGGCAGGTTTTTGCGTTTAAGGCGCTAAATAAAAAAGAATCATTATCGTTTCTATCTCTTAAGGAGAGTGTTATGAAATCTGTAAATCGCCGCGACTTTCTTAAGCTGTCAGGCTCTACAGTAATTGGTCTTACATTAGGTGGCGTTGCGCTTCGCGCGCAAGCACAAGAGCAATTAAGTGCAGATGATGCAACTGCAAAAGCATTAAACTACACCCCATCATCAACCGTTGATGGTGCTAAATGTGCTAACTGCATGTATGTACAAGGTAGTGATGGTGAGCAATACCGTCCTTGTAACATCTTCCCGAACAAGCTGGTAAATGCAGACGGTTGGTGTAGTGCATGGGTGAAAAAGCCAGGCTAACAAGCAGTTATACTACCGCTTTTTGCTATTCACATTTGAAAGCCCCGACAACACATCGGGGCTTTTTTATGTGTCAGTTAACCTCACGCTATGGCTGATAAGGCTTTGTTACTGCTTTAAGTGCAGGGTTATCAAATCGAGTAGGCAGCAAGCTTGGTGTGATGTAAAAACCGTGTTTTGCTTCAAATACACTGCCAATACTAAGCACTTTTTCATCTTGCCACTTCGCCCCAATAAAGCTTATTCCCACGGGTAAATCTTTTACGGCACCAGCAGGAATGGTTAGGTGCGGATACCCAGCAACTGCGGCTAAGTAGCCAATACCGATAAACCCTGCAGGTGAGTGATCGCCATAAACGCCATCAATGAGAAACGAGGGACTATTTGAAGGTGCGACAAGCACATCAACCTTGTGCTTTGCCATCAACGCATCAATACCACTCTTACCAGCTGTATCTTGAATGAGCGACACGGCATTCTTATAGTTTTCACTTTCCAGTGAATCAGATGCCAACGACTTCTCGAAAATACTCTGATCGAACAATGCTAGTTCGCGCTCACTTTGGCTATTAAATGCTATCAGGCCTTCGAGGTCTCGAGCGGGCAATTGTGCCGGCGAAGAGGCCAGGTATTCATTAATAGATGCATGGAATTCGCTTAACAATACGTTGTACGAGTCTCGCCAGAAGGTATCTGGCTGATTGAAATCGCTAATTTCAACTAACGTAGCGCCAGATGCTTTAAGTTGTTCAAGTGCTTGCTCGTAAATGGCAAGTACGTGAGGATTATCACCTTGACGATAACGCACAACGCCTACAGAGATACCTTTTAAGTCTGTTGCTATTAAAGAGGACGTAGGTAATGTTGGAATATGCGTATCTGCATCAGCAGTTGCTTTATCTTGAGCATCGCTACCTGCCATCACTGACGTCATCAACCAAGCATCTTGCACCGTAGCGGTCATTGGGCCCGCGGTATCTTGGCTAAATGAGATGGGTACAATGTGGGTACGTGACAATAAGCCCACCGTTGGTTTAAAGCCCACAATTCCGTTAATGGAAGACGGGCAGATTACCGAGCCATTTGTCTCAGTGCCTACTGCGAGAGAGGCTAAGCGCAGCGCCATTGCCGCTCCCGAGCCAGAAGAAGAACCACACGCGCTGCGTGATAATATGTGTGGATTGCGGGTAAGGCCGCCTACGCCACTCCATCCGCTGATTGATGATTCAGAACGAAAATTCGCCCACTCTGACAAATTGGTTTTTCCTAAAACAATGGCATCTGCAGCTTTTAGCTTCGATACAATCGGCGCGTCACGTCCGGTGTCATTATTCAACAACGCCAGTGAACCTGCGGTAGTCGGCAATTCAGTCGACTCAATATTGTCTTTAAGCAATATCGGAAGACCTGCTAACACGCCCACCTGCTCACCATTTGCAATGCGCTTATCTAACGCTTTCGCTTGTGCAAGCGCATTTGGGTTTAGAGAAAGTACGCTGTTTACCTTAGTATCGCGTGCTTCTATACGAGCCAAATAGCCTGCAACTAAATCGGCAGAGGTAATGTCTCCCGCTTTTATTGCTTGTACCTGGACATGAGCTGGTTTATCTAACCATGTGTCTATCTGTCTCTTAGTAGTGGCTTTTGTTGCACAAGCACTGCACAGCAGAAGTACTGTAGTCAGTAGTACATACCCTTTTTTAATCATCGTTATTTCCTTGTTTCAGCAAACATGCCCAGAGTTGAGCCAGTGGTACTTTTTATACGCTGTCGCAGAAATAGTTCACTGTCTACAGAAATAAGACTATTTTTTGAACGCCAATGTCAATCCACAAATACAGTCGTTTAGCGTATTTGGCTTATGGGTGAACGTCAGGGAGAGATAGCTTGTTAAATAAGTTTTCAAGGCCGTATTTGTCGAGTAAGGCTTGATAACGTCCGTCTTCGATGAATAGGCGTAAGGTATTATTAAATGCTTCACGCAACGTTGGGTCTGGAATAGCTGCGCGATATGGCGTAATTGGGAATAGCTCGTGAAAGACAGTTTCATCGTTGGCATACATGTCGTTACGCGCTTTTAAAAAATTGAAGATATTACGGTCCAACACAATGGCATCAACGCTTCCAAGCATCAACATGTTCACTTGCCTATCTTGTCGTGCCATCTCTATATATGTTGGTAAAGAAGATAACGCACCACCAAACTCCTCGCCTAACACCGCACTTGCCGTTTGAAAGGCAATAACACTTTTATCAGTAAGATCTTGAATTGAGGTGATAGCTAAATTGCGGTCAGCGCGTGTCACTGCAACATTTTGATAAACGATATAAAAGTCGGTTAGTAGCGTAGGGTCGACCTTGTGTGAATCATTGATGGTAAGCGCCACATCTACCGCATCGTCTTTTAACAAGCGCGCAGTTCTGCCAAAAGGAACATAAATTGGCGAAATGTCATGACCCATTTCAGCAAAAATGGCCCGTACCAAGTCAATTTCGAAACCGGAATGATCGGCTGACACTACGTATGGTGGCTTGTCCCATCCAACCACGACATCGAGTTCTTTTGCACAGCTTGATTGAATGCAAATAAGAAGGCTGGCAAAAAAAGAAAATAGACGCATAAAAAAGGTAGATACTCTGAAGTAACGTCAACGGCTAATTGTATAAGTTTACTTCAACATTTTACTAGTCGACAAAAGAATACATTTTTCATGCACTGTATGTTTTGTCGTTAAGAACCTGTCATCAAAAACCTATCATTAAAATCAGTAAATACCTTCGCTGTCGTTTTGTTTGTTCGCCGTGGGATGTACAATATGCATCAAACACTTTAGCAAATAAACACTATGGCTTGGCTACAATTACGAATTAATACTACGTCTGAGACTGCAGAAGCAATTGGCGATATGTTAACGGCTAACGGATCGCAGGCGGTGACCTACGTTGACGCAAAAGATACTCCAATGTATGAGCCAAAGCCTGGTGAAGTCATGTTATGGCCTGACACGCAAGTAGTTGGCCTATTTGAAGCTGACGCTGACATGAAAGGCATTTTGGCACGCTTGGGTAAGGCCAAGGTACTCGGTAAAGATTTTAAGTACAAATTAGAGCCACTGGAAGATAAAGACTGGGAACGTGAATGGATGGACAACTTTCATCCCATGCAGTTTGGCGAGCGTCTTTGGATTTGTCCGAGCTGGCGCGATGTACCAGACCCTACTGCGGTAAACGTCATGTTAGACCCGGGGCTTGCCTTTGGTACTGGCACACACCCAACCACCGCATTGTGCCTTCGCTGGTTAGATGGCATCGATATGACAGGCAAAACCGTTGTGGATTTTGGCTGCGGTTCGGGCATTTTAGCACTTGCAGCACTCAAGTTGGGTGCTAAACGCGTTATTGGGATTGATATAGACCCACAAGCTCTGCAAGCCACCGAAGAAAACGCAAGACGAAACGGTGTAGAAGACCGTTTAGATGTGTACCTACCTGAAAACCAACCTATGCTTGAAGCCGATGTTGTCATGGCAAACATACTGTCTGGACCGCTTTTAGAGCTCCAAGATATCATTACCGGCTACTGCAAATCAGACGGCCTTTTAGTGTTGTCTGGTATTTTAGCTGAGCAAGTCGACAACATTGAGAAAGCATACTCACGAGATATTCGCCTTGAGCCAAGCGCAATTGATGGTGAATGGGCACGAGTATCGGGTTCAAAAATTTAAAATAAAAGCCAATAGCGCTTCGAAATTTGTTAATTTTTTTCACATTACAGCCCTTTTAAACAAAGGGCTGTAAGACTTTAGAAGAAAATTTAGCCAACAAATGTGCGTTAGCTCTTTAATGTGACAGTTTTTTTTCACTGTCAAGAGCACTAAGTAAAATTTTGTGCGATTTTTAGCCTTTTCAAGCCTTGTGAAAACGCGTACACTTAGCGCCCCGTTTTAGCCGGGTGTATATTTTCTGTGCAGTTTTAGTTGGCGAGCTATACGACAATCTATGCGACAAGCAATACGTATTGGACCTTACGAGTTAGATAACAATTTAATGTTGGCACCTATGGCAGGTGTGACCGATCGTCCATTTCGTCAATTGTGTAAACGCTTAGGTGCAGGACTTGTGGTATCGGAAATGCTTTCGAGCAATCCAAAGGTGTGGAACACCGCTAAATCACAAGCGCGTATGAATCACGAAGGCGAAGAAGGTATTCGCTCTGTACAGATAGCTGGGGCCGATCCTGAGCTTATGGCGCAAGCAGCGCAATTTAATGTTGAGAATGGTGCACAAATCATCGATATCAACATGGGTTGTCCTGCTAAAAAGGTGAATAAGAAGCTAGCAGGTTCTGCACTGCTTCAATACCCAGATACAGTGGAAGCAATCATTAAAGCGGTAGTAAACGCGGTTGATGTACCTGTAACACTGAAAATTCGTACCGGCTGGAACCCAGAAAACCGCAATGGGGTTGATATTGCCCGCATTGCAGAGCAAAACGGCATACAGTCGCTAGCTGTTCATGGTAGAACGCGAGCTTGTATGTACAAAGGGGAAGCGGAATACGACACCATTCGCCAAATTAAGGCAGCAATTTCAATTCCGGTTATTGCTAATGGTGACATTACTTCTCCAGAAAAAGCACAAGAGGTGCTTAATTACACCGGGGCAGATGGTGTGATGATAGGCCGCGGCGCGCAAGGTAAACCTTGGATTTTTAATCAAATTCAACATTATCTTGAAACGGGCGAGAACCTAGCGCCACCACCGGTGTCACAACAGTATGAAATTTTGCACGAGCATGTAACGAATGTGCAGGACTTCTACGGTGACATCTCTGGTGTGAGAATAGCCCGTAAGCACGTGGGCTGGTATCTCTCGGAGCATGATACGGATCGTCAGTTTCGTAAAACGTTTAACGCTATCGATGATGCAAGTGAGCAACTCGAAGCACTTAATGCATATTTTCAAGCGCTGCAGACACGAGAAACCCGACAGATTTCTCCCGCAGCATAGTGATGACTAACTTAAGAGCAACACAGTATTATGTTCGATCAAAACGTGACTTCACCTTTTACTACTACAGTAACTACGCCTTCACAAACGCAAGCTCAAAAGCCACTGCGTGACTCTGTAAAGCAAGCGGTTAACAAGTACCTTAAGCAATTGGACAACGCCAACATCGACAACCTGTACGAAATGGTACTGGCTGAAGTTGAAGCACCGCTGCTAGAAGAAGTCATGACTTACACACGCGGCAACCAAACCCGCGCTGCCATCATGATGGGCATCAACCGTGGCACACTTCGCAAGAAGCTTAAGCAATACGGCATGAACTAAGATTCCAAGGGCTTTGCCCACCAAAGAGCACCAATCGGTGCTCTTTTTGTTTCAACACTACAACTTTAGAAACTTATAATTTATGCAAACTCCAAAACCTATTAAACGTGCTCTCCTTAGTGTCTCTGACAAAACTGGTATCCTCGAATTCGCTCAAGCGCTGCATAACGCTGGAGTTGAACTTCTGTCGACGGGTGGTACTGCAAAACTGCTAGCTGATGCAGGCCTTCCGGTAAAAGAGGTGTCTGATCACACAGGTCACCCTGAAATTATGGCGGGTCGTGTTAAAACCCTTCACCCAAAAATTCACGGCGGTATTCTTGCTCGTCGCGGCGTGGATGAAGCTGTAATGGAAGAAAATGGTATTGCGCCAATTGATTTGGTTGTGGTTAACCTTTATCCATTTGCTGCAACCGTTGCCAACGAAGACTGCACACTTGAAGACGCCATTGAAAATATCGATATCGGCGGTCCAACGATGGTACGCGCAGCCGCGAAGAACCATAAAGACGTTACTATTGTGGTTAACGCCTCTGACTATTCTCGCGTGCTTGCAGAAATGAACGGCAACAACGGCTCGTTAACGTACAACACCCGTTTTGACCTTGCCATTAAAGCGTTTGAACATACGGCTGAATACGATGGCATGATTGCGAACTACTTTGGTGCGCGTTTAGACAGCACAGGTTGTGAAGCAGATTGCGACCACCAGCACAGTGAGTTCCCACGCACGTACAACATGCAGCTAACTAAGAAGCAAGACCTTCGCTATGGCGAGAACAGCCACCAAGAAGCCGCGTTCTATGTTGAAAACAACATCCAAGAAGCGTCTGTGGCTACCGCTACCCAGCTACAAGGTAAAGAGTTGTCATTCAACAATATCGCCGATACCGATGCCGCCCTTGAATGTGTAAAAGAGTTCGACCAGCCTGCATGCGTTATTGTGAAGCACGCGAACCCTTGTGGTGTGGCTATTGGCGAAGACATTCTAAGTGCCTACGACCGTGCGTTTAAAACTGACCCAACCTCTGCATTTGGCGGCATTATCGCGTTTAACCGCGAGCTTGATGCGAAAACAGCACAAGCGATTGTTGACCGTCAATTCGTTGAAGTCATTATTGCACCAACGGTAAGCGATGAAGCGAAAGACGTAGTAAGTGCAAAGAAAAACGTACGTCTTCTAGCGTGTGGCGATTGGGCTGGTCAGCTAACTGAAGGCTATGACTTCAAGCGCGTAAACGGTGGGTTGCTAATACAAGAGCGCGACTTCGGTATGGTTGAAATGGAAGACCTAGAAGTGGTGACTAAGCGTAAGCCAAGCGAAGATGAACTGCGCGACCTTATGTTCTGCTGGAAGGTAGCAAAATACGTTAAGTCTAACGCGATTGTTTACTGCAAAGACGGCATGACTGTGGGTGTTGGTGCTGGCCAAATGAGCCGTGTATATTCTGCCAAAATTGCAGGCATCAAAGCGGCTGATGAAAATCTAGAAGTCGCAGGCTCTGTCATGGCGTCTGATGCTTTCTTCCCATTCCGTGACGGCATTGACGCTGCGGCACAAGCCGGTATTAAAGCGGTAATTCAGCCAGGCGGCTCTATGCGTGACCAAGAAGTAATTGATGCGGCTGACGAACACGGCATTGCTATGGTGTTCACAGGTATGCGTCACTTCCGTCACTAAAACCTTTCATCACTTGATGATGATTACACTCGAGGTAGAGGGATAAACACGCCCTCTACCTCGGGCTACCTTAAGCGACAAAGCTACGAATTATTCTGTTGGGATGTCGAATGACTGTCATGGTTAACTGGTAGGCTTGATCTGTCTTACAGTACATTGTAGTAATACTGTTATCACAATTGACAATACCCTCGACAGAAAAGGAAATAATAATGAAGAAGTTAGCCCAATTAGTGTTAGCCGCAACGCTTGGTGTGTCAGCTGGTACATGCGTCATGGCGATGAAGGCATCGACAATGCATTTGGTGCATTCTTTAAGGCGCTAAAGCCAGGCGGTGTATTAGGTGTAGTTGAGCATGAACTACCGGAAAGTGCCGATGACGAAGCGATGAAAAAGAGCGGCTATATGAAGCGCTCTTACGTGATTGCAGCAGCAGAAAAAGCGGGCTTTAAGCTGGCTGAAAGCAGTGACGTAAATGCAAACCCGATGGATAATGCAAACCACCCTAAAGGTGTGTGGACATTGCCACCGCGTTTAGCACTAGACGACCAAGATCGTGAAAAGTATCTTGCCATTGGCGAGAGCAACCGAATGACACTTAAATTTGTAAAACCATAAACATATAACGGAACAGTTAATGAACGTACTTGTAATTGGCGGTGGTGGCCGCGAGCATGCGCTAGCGTATAAAGCAGCGCAGTCTTCTGATGTTTCAACTGTCTTTGTTGCACCGGGTAATGCTGGTACTGCAACAGAGCCAAAGCTAGAGAACGTGGCGATTGATGTAAATGACATTGCTGGCCTGGTTTCTTTTGCGAAAGGCAATGACGTTGAGCTGACTATCGTAGGTCCAGAAGCGCCGCTGGTTGCAGGTGTTGTTGACGCGTTCACGAATGAAGGACTAATGATTTTTGGGCCTACACAAGCGGCAGCACAGCTTGAAGGCTCAAAAGCGTTCACTAAAGACTTCTTGGCTCGCCACAACATTCCAACGGCAGAGTATCAAAACTTTACTGAAATTGACCCAGCCATTGCCTACGTGCGAGAAAAAGGCGCGCCTATCGTAGTCAAGGCAGACGGTCTGGCGGCGGGTAAAGGTGTTATTGTTGCAATGACACTTCAAGAAGCCGAAGACGCTATTCGCGACATGCTAGCAGGTAATGCGTTTGGCGAAGCAGGTAGTCGCGTTGTTATTGAAGAATTCTTAGACGGTGAAGAAGCCTCTTTCATCGTAATGGTAGACGGTAAAAACGTACTGCCTTTTGCCACCAGCCAAGATCACAAACGTGCAGCAGACGGCGATAAGGGCCCCAATACGGGCGGTATGGGCGCATACTCTCCGGCTCCGGTAGTCACGCCAGAGATTCACAACCGTATTATGGATGAAGTGATCATGCCAACGGTTAACGGCATGGCGTCTGAAGGTAACGATTACGTAGGTTTCTTATACGCAGGCTTGATGATTATGGCAGATGGCACGCCAAAAGTTATTGAGTATAACTGTCGTTTTGGCGACCCTGAAACACAACCTATCATGTTGCGTCTTCAGTCTGATTTGGTCTCACTATGCCAAGCGGCGTGTAAAGGTGAACTAGCGGGCAAAACTATTGCATTTGACGACCGTGCAGCCGTTGGCGTTGTGCTTGCCGCTGGAGGCTATCCGGGCAGCTATGATAAAGGCGACGAAATTACTGGTTTTGACGCCGCTGCAAAGCTAGACGGTAAAGTATTCCATGCTGGTACTGCACTTCAAGACGGCAAAGTAGTCACCGCTGGCGGCCGTGTATTGTGTGCGACCGCATTGGGCAATAACGTCACCGAGGCCCAGCAAAAAGCCTACGAGCTAGTCAAAACTATTCAGTTTAAAGACGTATATTTCCGCAACGACATTGCTTATCGCGCGATTGCTCGTGAAGCTGAGGCCTGATGCAGAGCAACGTAACGAAACGTAACGCTTTATAACGTTGGCGTTGCTAACACAAAAAACGCGGCTTTATGCCGCGTTTTTTATTGTTCGGTCAATTGAGACCTTGGTACACCTTGTATATAAGCAAGTTAACGCGCATCGCTTCTGTTACTTACTCACCAGCGTCAGCTCACCAAACACTGAAGCATCTTTGTAACCAAGGTTCTTATCGCCGTTGACAGGGGTAATCTCATGCGAACCCACAAAATGCTCTCGGTCGCCACCATCTGCGTCACAATAAGCCAGCATAAAGCCCATCTTCATACCCGCTTTCAATGCTACTGGCGTGTTGGCGTCACCGTACTGAAAGTCATCGCCGAATACACGAATGGCTGTTTCCCAAATAATACTATGTGGCTTTTCAGTACTGCGTTTCCATACACTTTCTACGTGATCATTAAATAAACGTGGCTTAGATTCTTCACCTTTTGCCGGCCCAATATCAACAACCTGATTATCAAGCGCTACGTGATAAGCAAAGGCATTGTAGGTATTGAGATGATCGCCACCAGAACGGTCAGCATCTATAAATATCTCTAAACAGTCATCATCCCAGTAGCGCTCTAGTGGGTCTGCATAAGTATCAGATAAATGGTCATCTTGAATTTCTGCCAACAGATACAGAGCGTTCTTATTCCACAATAGTTTATAACGCCCCGAAAAGTCATTTGAGGAAGGTGTTTCACCTATCATAACTGAGGTCATGTCGTACCATGGTGCCGTCTTCCATGCGCTCTCAAGTGCTACCCCGTCAATAGTAGGTGCTTGTTGTGTATAGCCCACCTCGTTGGCCTGCGCGCCGATGGCACACCCTAGAGCCACAACCGCGAGCATTTTTTTCAAAGTCATTGCGTTATCCTTTTGCCAAGTATCTGTTTTGGCTTGCTACCTAATTATTGGTAGAGTAATAAACACGTATCCATACGCCAAATTTTTTATGTCACTTCAGACCACTTGCTACAACATTCTTACCGCCTCTAGCGATGCCCGTGAACACAAGGCGATCAGCAAAGTCTTCGACTGGGTACTCATACTACTTGTACTTATTAATGTAGCAGCCATGATGCTGGAAACAGTTCCTCAAGTGGCGAACGTATGGTCCTATGAGCTACACCTGATTGAAATTGTGTCAGTAATATTGTTTACCATTGAATACGCTTTACGGGTTTACAGTAGCGCTGCCGCGCCCGTGCATGGCAATACAGAGCTTGTACATAAAAGTGTGTGGAAAAGGCGCTGGCAGTATATGAAAAGCCCGATGGCCATCATCGATCTCATGGCCATACTGCCGTTTTATCTCAGTGTATTTATTGCTTTTGACTTGCGCATACTGCGTGTCTTTAGGGTGTTGCGGATACTCAAAATTGGACGCTATTCGCGCTCTATGCAAACGCTGGTCACTGTTATTCGAAATGAATCCCATAGTTTGTTAGCCGCAATCAGCGTGCTGCTGCTATTCACCGTGATTGCCGCAACCTGTATTTATTATATTGAACATCATGCCCAGCCAGAGGTCTTTAGTAGCATACCCGCCTCGCTGTGGTGGGCGTTAGTAACGCTAACGACTGTAGGTTATGGTGACGCTGTGCCTGTTACTGCATTAGGTAAAATTTTTGGCGGCTTTATCACCATCATGGGCATTTGTTTTTACGCGCTTCCCGCTGGCATATTGTCTTCAAGCTACACATCGCAAATGCAGTTAAAACGCGATCGCTTTAAAGATACTGTTCGCACCGCTTTGGATGATGGCATGTTAAGTGCGCATGATATGCACCATATTGAGCGAGTTAGAGAGTTACTTGATCTCGACGAAGAAGAAGCGCACCTCATCATGCGATTGTTGCAGCATCATCATAACGTCGCAGAAAATACTGGGTCAGATGAACCACATAGTAACCACCATGCCCCTTGATTCTTCACGCACATCAGCTTATAACTAGTAACTGTCATTTCTCAAAAGAACTCCTATGTCTGTCAAACACCCTATTATTGCTATAACAGGTTCTTCTGGTGCGGGTACCACTACCACGACCAATGCCATTAGACACATTTTTAGAAATTTAAGTGTGAATGCCGCTATTGTGGGTGGTGACAGTTTTCATCGCTTTACGCGTCCAGAAATGGAAGTAGAAATTCGCAAAGCACAAGAACAAGGTAGGCATATTAGTTACTTTGGTCCTAAAGCCAATGATTTTGAGCTATTAGAAACGCTATTTCGTGAATATGGCAGCTCTGGCTCTGGTCAATTTAGACAGTACTTACACACATTTGATGAGGCTGTACCGTTTAACCAAATGCCGGGCACATTTACCCCATGGCAAGACTTACCGCAAAACACCGACTTACTGTTTTATGAAGGTCTACACGGCGGCGTAAAAACCGAAGAAAATGATGTCGCTAAGCATGTTGATCTTCTGGTAGGCATGGTGCCTATTGTAAATCTAGAGTGGATCCAAAAAATTGTGCGTGACACCACTGACCGCGGACACTCACGTGAAGCTGTTATGAGTAGTATTGTACGTGGTTTGGATGACTATTTTCACTACATAACCCCGCAGTTCTCGCGTACCCACGTTAATTTTCAGCGTGTACCCACCGTTGATACATCAAACCCCTTCAGTGCACGCGAAATACCTACACAGGATGAAAGTTTTGTCGTCGTGCGTTTTAGACGCGAAATGAAAAACGTCGACTACCCTTATTTGCTTAAAATGATTGATGGCGCCTTTATGTCTCGCATAAATACGCTGGTCGTGCCGGGCGGAAAAATGGGCTTGGCAATGGAGCTGATATTAACGCCACTGCTTGAAGATATTCTTAATAAAAAGCGTCGCGCTGGTCATCAAATGGATTGGTTGAGTACTGACGAATAGTTCTCTTAAATCAAAAGACTGCCCACATATATCCCCAACAGGTACGAGAAGCTCACGACTGCGACTCGAGATGACTCGTTTGAATTGAACGAAAGACGAGCTCAAAACGAGAGCCTTTGCCAACTATTGATTCGACGAAGATTTCTCCGTTAAAGACCTGCTCAATCCAAATTTTAGCCATATGCAGCCCCAGCCCAGTGTGCTGGTGCTGACGCTTTGACGTAATGAAGGGATCGAAAATAGTAGGAAGTATTTCTGGTTCAATGCCTTTGCCATTGTCCTTTACGATAATGACTACATCGGCATCGCGAGATTTACAAGTAATCTCAATACAAGCGCCAGCCATGCCTTCAAAAGCATGGTCAATTGCATTGCTAATAAAAATTTGAACAATTTGACTAAATGCACCGGCATGCCCTGTTAGTGACATGCCCTCTGCAATATTTTTCTTAAGAGAAATATTGTGCTTCTGTAGAAGCCCTTTCATCGACTTACAAAGGTCGTTTAAATGCTGTGCGACACTAAAACAAACCTGTTCGTCACTTGCTCGCTCAAACGTTAATCGTTTAAAACTTTTTATTAACTCAATAGCTCTTAGATTATTATTCTCAGCTTGAATTAATGATTTTTGAGATTGCTCAATGTAGTCTTCGAAGTCTGATTTAGTAAGCCCATGAGCTTTTCGTTTAACTAGTTCAGCTAACAAGTCTGATTGATTAGACAACGCGAGATACGTTGCTCCTACAGGTGTATTGAGTTCATGTGCCAATCCGGCAACCATGACACTTAGTGAAGACAGCTTCTTAGACTCGGCAAGCTCGTCGATGAGCAACGACTGACGTTCAAGCACCTGTTTTATATTATCTCTCTCTTTACTTAGCGCTGTATTAAGTTTACGAACAGTGTGGATATGTCTGAAGTACAGAACAAATATAATAAACCCGCCCAAGCCAGTAGCAACAGCAACTAGAGAGGCATGTAATATTGCTTTGTTCTTTATCATACTATGCACTGACGGTGCAGTTCTGGTGACAACATAAATATCTTGAAGACTGCCTTCACTGGAATAAGGCGATTGAATGCGCTGTGCAATATAACGTTGACCGTTAATATCAATATCTTGAGCAGGGACTTCCTTGTTTAGGCTTTGATATAATTCAGGTAAGTCATCAAGGATATTAGCAGGTGCTTTTCCTAGATCAGGTCGCCACTCTCTGCTTTTGTCGGGGTGTATCATCCAGCGCTTTTCGCCTGCGCCTATTAACAGTTGGATATCTGCTTGATTAAGTGACTCTACATGGCCTATCAGTGATCGTAAAT
Source organism: Alteromonas sp. McT4-15 (assembly GCF_020515205.1). Taxonomy (NCBI): domain Bacteria; kingdom Pseudomonadati; phylum Pseudomonadota; class Gammaproteobacteria; order Alteromonadales; family Alteromonadaceae; genus Alteromonas; species Alteromonas sp. McT4-15. Next base: position 94,440 of record NZ_JAJALG010000001.1, on the reverse strand, counting down.
CGAAGTTAATGACCAGTAATCCATCTCCCATACTTGGCAGATTTGCTCTTGTTACAGCCCTCAAAGTCGGCTGTACTGGAATTTGGACAACACCTTGTTCAACATTAAGGTCAATCCGGGAAACAAACACTGCGCTTTCATTTAATGCTAGTCCAGCTTGTGTGTAATAACGCTGAAATTTATTTTGCAACTTCGCCGTAGATACGGCTTGAACATGGCTATCATCAGCTTTATTCAGCCGCACTTTTTCAACGCCCTCTAAATCAATCCAGCGTACTTGAAGTGTATCGGGATACAGTGCAAACATAGCACTCATCACCGATTCTAATTGGTCTTCAGAAGGGTTGAGCAACATCAATTCGTGCTTAAACAACCGAATTTGTGTTTCGACTAAGCTGAGTCTCGCATTGATCAATAAGGCAGCCTTGTCCACTATTGCGTTTTGACGGAGCTCATAGGGTCGTTTTATATCGTTGAACCTTTCTATGTAGGAAAAGCGGAAGACAACAGCGCACACAATCAAAATAAAAATAAACCACAAGTATTGCCAATTCTCTAAAATAGGAGAATTACTATCGATAGTGTTATTTTTCACTCGTGCGTAACCACTCAAACACTTCAGCTACGGGCATGGGCTTTGCGAAGTAATAGCCTTGTGCGTATTTATATCCATTGTCTAAAAGCAATTGTCTTTGCTCTTCTGTTTCAACACCTTCGGCAATTAAATCAAATCCAAATCGCTCAGAAAGACGAGCAATCATTTGAATTATGTGTATTGGTTTATCCTTACTTTGTGCAGACAAATCGCTGACAAACTTCCTATCAAGTTTTATTGTGGTGGCCGCCAACTCAGCAAATTGCGTTAGCGAAGAATAGCCTGTCCCAAAGTCATCGATGCTTACTTTAACCCCTTTTTCTATCAACGAGCGTAAAATGGGGTTTATAACAGCGTAATCCTCTGTAGCTTGTGTTTCGGTAACTTCGATTTCCAGCAATGCAGGGTCAATGTCGCCCTTATTAATACTGCTGTTTATTTTTTTGAAAATACTCGGGCTCACAATATCGCTATTTGCTAAGTTGAATGAGACGGGAAGCTGAAATCCCGCCTGCTTTAACTGCTTAATTATCTCAATAGTCTTTGCTAATACCAGTTCAGAGACTTCTAAACTTAAACCTGATGCTTCTGCGATGGGTATAAATTCAGACGGAGGGCACAGCGTCCCATCTTCTAATTTCCATCGAAGTAACGCTTCAAAACCAATGGGCTTTGCATTTTCTAGCTTTACTTTTGGTTGTAAGACAAGGAAGAAAGCGTCCTGAGTCGTTAGTGCTGACTGTAGAGCATTCAAGATATGCATTCTGTCTGAAAGCCGGCGTATTACCTCGAAATCAAAGCTATAAATTTTAAGCCCCATTTTACGCGCTTTACTCAACGCGGTGTCGGCCAATACCAATACTTCTGATAGGCCAATAGTTTGTGTATCTCTAAAATTCAATATGCCTATTTGATACTGTAATTGAATGTCGAGCTCATCCATCTCCATAGTAGTTGCTTGCATGCTTTCCAGTACATCTTTCGCGGGCTTTTTATCCAGCGTAAATACGAGCGCAATCGTTTTTTTATCCCATACCGCCATTAGATAGTGATCTGGCAACTTTGCCTTGATGAAGTTACTGAACGTTTTAAACATTTTGATGGCATATTCATGCCCTGCAATCATTTCCGCAGTGTCATAGTCTAGTAGTCGAAATAAGACAAGAGAGCTATTGTTGAGGTGAAAAACTGATTGTTGTGTCAATTCTCTTATCAACCAGTTCTTGTTTTGAAGCGCTGTCGAAGTATCAAGATAGGCGAGTTGGCTGAGTTTGCTCATTAACGCTTGGTTGATAAATCCTGAGCTAATATTTTCCGCAAAAGCTTGTAATAAATAGAGCTGATTATTATCAAGAGGGTTAGGTGAATCGACTAGCATCAAATATTGTTTTTCATTATGTTCACTAGTATCAAAATGAAGAAGAGAAAAATCGTCTTCAAACACATGCTCATGCTTTTCCCATGCCCTTCGTGCCGCTTGCTCAATACGACCTCGACGCTCATCGCTGTGAATATTAAGCGCTTCTTTCAAATCATAATTCAACAAATGCTTAAAGTGACTACTCGCGGCAACAATAGGGGCATGCTGAAAAACATCTGAGCCAGAATTGACAATACACACAATGCCACCAGTATCGGGTACGTTGATAATACGCGAAATCTCTTCTAATACGGTTTGAGAGAATGCTTTTGTATCTTGTTTTGCAGTTAATGCTCGGGATGCATCTACTATCAGCTGTAATCCTCTTCGAGCAATGCTAAGCTCCTGTGAGATTTGCCAAGTTCGAAGGTTGCTTACTACCACGCTTTTCAATTTTTCTGCGCTAAGTTCTGTTTTGTTCCAGTACTCTGAGATGTTGTATTCACTGATAGCCTTGTTATGAGACATAACGCCAGGCTGCCCAGTAAGCACAATAATCCTTACTAGGTCATCACCAATAATATTGCGAATAGTATTAATGAGGTAAAATCCCGCGTCATCAGTTTCCATCACGATATCAAGTAAAATAACGCTGATATCGTGGCGCGAAGACAAGATAGTTGATGCAGACGCCGCTGAGGGAGCGCGAAGCAACGTTATGCTTCGACCATCATAGGTTACGCCCTGAAGCGCGATTTCTAATACATCTTGATAAGATGTATCGTCTTCCACACTTAGTACTACCCAACTACCACCTGATGTGATGTGGGTCTCTTTTTCTGGGCTAAATTCAAACAACTCGCTCATCAATACTCCCTCAAACTTTTTACAGACATTCAATACGTTGCAATACGTTGCAATGCTTCGCAAACGTAAAACTACTGTTTCCTCGTGTAAGTGTTGTCCAATATTTCAATAATTCAATAATTAAAGCATACATTTGAGGTCTTGTTGATTGCGATCAACGATGAGCTAGCATTTCTCTTTTTACTAGAAAGTAGGGTTGTGACATTGATATTTTGGGCCCTCTATACATTTGCTGTATAACAATATATTTACAACTGAAAGTCGCAATTGTCTGAAAGCTGAGTCAGTCTAAGGAAAACGAACCTGACAAATGGCAGCTTTATGACCACTATCACCAGTCAACAAATTTGGGTAAATCAACAGTCGCTTGACGATACCAAAGTAGTTAGTGTACCTCTTGATATGAATGCGCTTCAGCCTGACGAAGTGATACTAGAAACCGATAGTTTTGGCTTTTCTGCCAATAACATCACCTATGCCGCGCTTGGTTTCAAAATGGGCTATTGGGGCTTTTTTCCCACGCAAGAAACTGGCTTCGGTATTGTTCCTGTGTGGGGGTTTGCAACAGTTAAAGCCTCGAACCATCCTGATATTCACGAAGGTGAGAAAGTTTTTGGTTACCTTCCTATGGCAAGCCACTGGGTAATTAAGGCTGGCAAAGTAGCGTCTCATGGCTTTTCAGACATTCACGAACAACGCAAAAGTATTAGCCCTGTGTATGATCAGTATCTTCGCTGTGCCAATGACCCCGGCTACAATCCGCAAAGAGAAGCATGGCAGCTGAATTTTCGCCCCCTGTACATGACCTCGTTTGTGTTAGATGACTTTGTTGATGATGTATCGCAAGGTGAATCGTTATTACTGTCCAGTGCCTCTAGTAAAACGGCTCTTGGAACGGCGCAGTTGTTGAAAGATCAGAAAGCGAACCGTGGCGCAACCTACCGTGTTGTAGGGCTTACTTCTGTGGGCAATGTTGACATGGTAAAGGCCACGGGTTGTTATGATGACGTAGTGAGCTATGACGACTTAGCAACGTTAGATAGCAATGACCGCTACTGGTTATTGGATTTTGCAGCCAATGGCACCTTGATTAATAATCTTACTGAGTTGTTAGGTGACAACTTAAGCAAGGTCACGCTCATTGGTGCAACTGACTGGCAAGCCTCAGAAAAACCTAACCCGAAGGCGTTAGATGCAGAGATATTTTTTGCGCCAGCGCGAGTAAAATTGCGTCAGGGCGAGTGGGGACACGAGATGTTTCTCGCCAAATATGCAAAAGCGTGGCAAGGCTTTGCTCACAAAATTGATACCACCTTTTACGAGCATTCGTGTGCAGGCACTGACGCCATGGTGAAGCTCTATTTAGATACGTTAGCAGGAAAGGCCGATACAAAGGCGCTTAACGTGGTGACCTTTTAAGCCTTCGGTAGCTTTTACAAGCAGTTATTCCTTTATAACTGCTTGTTTTCCCACTATAGACACTATTTGTAACAATCACACCCGAGGTTTTACGTTTTGGTGCTTTTGTATTTCGCGCCTTGTGGTTATAGTGAAAGAAAAATAGCAATAAAGGTATGAGTATGGGTCAGGAAACCTCAAAAATTCTTGTCGTCGATGATGATATGCGTCTGCGTAGCTTATTAGAGCGCTATTTGCTTGAACAAGGTTACCAGGTTCGCAGTGCAGCCAATGCGGAGCAAATGGACAGACTGCTGGAGCGCGAGAATTTTCATTTGATGGTGCTTGATCTTATGCTGCCTGGTGAAGATGGCTTGTCTATTTGCCGTCGTTTGCGCCAACAAGAAAATGACATGCCAATTATCATGCTCACTGCCAAAGGTGACGAAGTTGATCGTATCATTGGTCTTGAGATGGGCGCTGACGACTACCTACCGAAACCGTTTAACCCTCGCGAGTTATTAGCGCGCGCTAAAGCAGTATTGCGTCGCCGAAGCAGTGAAGCGCCGGGGGCACCGTCAAAAGACGTACAAATTATTGAGTTTGGTGATTATAAGCTTAATCTTGCAACGCGAGAAATGACCGCAGGCGACAAACCATTAACGCTCACCAGCGGTGAATTTGCGGTACTAAAATCGCTAGTCACACACCCTAGAGAACCGTTATCTCGAGATAAACTGATGAACTTAGCACGTGGGCGTGATTACAGTGCGCTAGAGCGAAGCATTGATGTGCAAGTGTCTCGTCTTCGTAGAATGTTAGAAGCCGATCCCGCTAACCCGCGTTATATTCAAACGGTATGGGGATTGGGCTACGTTTTTGTGCCTGATGGCGAGCAAGTGTAGGTACACGCAGCCTAACCATGAATAAATAACATGACCTTGTTGTGCAGCGCCATGCGGTGTAATACCTCGCACCGCAAAATAATAATAAAAGGTTTGCTATGCGCTTAATACCGAAAAGTGCGTTTGGACAAACCGTCATGCTAATAGGCGTGCTGCTGCTTATTAACCAAATTGTGTCTTATATCTCTGTTACCTACTATTTTATTCAGCCAAGTTACCAGCAAATTAACAGCTTACTGGCTACGCAAGTAAAGTCTGTTTTAGCGAATGACTTGCTGGTCACAAACCAAGAAACCCGTGACGAGTATTTTGAGAAAACCCGGGTATTAGTACTTGATGAAAGTGCCGCACGCCAAAATGGCTTAGAAAGTGCCGTTTACTATGGTTTTATGTCATCGCAGGTCAGCAAACAGTTAAACCAACTTGCTGATGTTCGCATTAGCACCACTACCCAAGCCAGTGATGATAGCGCGCCTTATATTGTATGGATCTCGCTAACGCGCTATCCAGAAACCTGGATTTCTATTCCTATTTCAGGATTAAACGAAGCAAATATATCGCCACTTACCATGTACTTAATGGTTATCGGTATTCTAAGTGTTGCAGGCGGCTGGTTGTTTGTAAGGCGTATGACGCGTCCTTTGCAAGCACTCCAGAAAGCGGCTATTTCGGTAGGCAAAGGTGAACACCCTAAGCCCCTTCGCGAGCAAGGTAGTACTGAAATGATTCAGGTGACACGTGCATTTAACCGCATGAACCAAGGGATAAAACAGCTAGAAAACGACCGCAATATTATGACTGCGGGTATATCGCATGATTTACGCACGCCACTAACGCGAATTCGATTAGCCTCAGAAATGTTGCCGGAAGACCAAGACTGGATAAAAGACGGCATTGTGAATGACATTGAAGATATGAACGCCATTATCGACCAATTCATTGATTATGCGCGCTATGACACTGAAGAAGTCACGCAAGAAACCGATCTTAATGCCATTATTGCCGAGCTTGTTCAAGCACGACATTTGGATGAAAAGCACCACATAGAGCTTAAACTCAATGCTATTCCACCGCTGCCTTTACGTCGTATAGCAATGAAGAGAGTGGTGGATAACCTGATTGAAAATGCCTTTAAATATGGCTCTGACGATATTGCCATTAGCAGCTTTTATAACCGCCATGAAAAGCGTGTGTATTGTAAAGTAAGAGACTTTGGCCCAGGCATTCCGCAAGAAGAGCTCGACAGTGTATTTATGCCATTTGCTCAGGGTGACAAAGCCAGAAACTCATCGGGCTCTGGACTAGGACTTGCCATCATAAGACGTATCATTGAGGCCCATGATGGCGAAGTTTCGCTGCGCAATCATCCACACCAAGGCTTGGTAGCAGAGTTCTATTTGCCTTACTCGCCTTTCAAGGACTAGCCGATACCTGCCCGCTACCTTATCGCGCCCTACGCCCGGTGATACTTAATTTTTCGGCTATACCCGTAAGTCGCAAGCCATAAAATACAGCCCCCCAGAGGGATCACCCAAAACGCAGTGGTGAGCGACGCAAAATTTGCCCACAACCCTGTTGAAAAAGACGCCACCTGAACCCCTGTCGAGTTTCCAATAATACAAATACCCGACAGCACAGGACCGTTGTCACTGTCGATATTCATTGCAGCAGAAAGTGCCAGAGGGAATAGCCCTCCTAGCCCCAACCCAAGCAGTAAATTACCTGCACCAATGCCGTACATACTCGGCATAAGTTTAAGTGCAAATACCCCTGCTAGAGACGCTGTTGCCATCAATAACATCATGCGATGTACCGACACAAAACGCAGTAAAAACGGGAATACAAGGCGACTAATAACCATACCTGCGGTAAAGCAAGCCAATAAGTTACGTGACTGTTCGCCAGTAAAGCCCAAACCATTTTGCGCATAGCTTACAAACCAGTTAGCGTTACCAAATTCGACAGCACCATAGCCAAAGGTGAGAAGCGTTAAGAAAATAAATACTGGTTGTTTGATGATTACACCAAATGTCAGTGTCTTTTTCGCTGTTGTTGGCTGACCTTTTAACAGCTTTGCTTGGGAACGCGCGGCAATATAGGTGTAACACGATAACACCATCATCACCCCAGCTAATACCTGAATAGGCAAGCGCCAGCTTTCCTCCATCAAATACAACAACGTCACAAAGAACGACGCCGCAAACGTACCTAAGCTGAACATGAAGTCCATCAGTCCCATCATGGTAAAGCGCTTTTCAGCATACATACGGGCTATTAGCGTATGACCTATGGTAAAAATAGTAGAGCTGACTACACCAATAAGCACAGCCAACACAAGAAACCATTGCCAAGACGTTAACAGCGACACCAAAACCAGCAACAACGTATTCATACCAAATAAGCTGGCAAGCAAGGGCATATATTCAAAACGACTGGCATATTTACCGCCCAGTACAGCCCCAAACAGCATACCTACCGAAAAAAGTGAGAATAACGCACCACTGACCACTTCTGACATAGCAAGGTCTGTCGCGATATCGGGTAGCAAAATACCCCATAAGATAAATAATTTACCTATTAGGAAAAACCCAGCAAATATCACGATAGTGGCGGGAAGTCTGCTCATTAACGCTCCGAAAATGATGTTTATTAGTACGATCAGGTAAAAACAAAAAAGGGCGCTTCACGTGCGCCCTCTGCTGTCTAATGACACAAGATTAGCTTACAAGATTTTAATCTCTACAGGTTGCTGGTAGTCGCACGAAAATACAAGTGAAAGCGTTTTCCCTTTTTCATTCCATTCGCTTGATATTGCCTTCCCGTTCACCAGCACGTGTTGCGGTTTAGCCGTCACGCCGTGAATTACCCACGATAGCTCGCGGGTTTTAGGCATGCCAATATAGCTACCATCGCTGGCTATGTTGAGGGTAAGCTCACCGTCACGTGTTGTAGAAGCCGACAAAGCGATAGTGGTGAATAATCCTTTTTCCACCGTTTGTGGGTTTTTCCCATCATCTTCGTAAAGCTGATATTGCGCACGTTCAACCGACATATCATGGTAATAATGCAGCGTAAGCTTGCTGGCGTCGTAGTCTTCTGTACGCGACATGTTTTCACTCATCGGCACAAAGCTACCCGCTTTCACCCATACGGGGAACGTGGCGTCTGTTAGTGGATAGTTAACCACCTTACCTGCCTTATCACCGTGGTATTTAGTGTCTGAGAAAAAGTCAAACCAAACCCCTTCTGGCAAAGTCACTTTCCATTCACTTTGGTTAGGCTCTGTTACCACAGAAACCAAAAACGCGTCGCCCCACATGTAACTGCTAGCCTCTTCAAACCATCTGTCTTGGTCGAACGACAACGCAAGTGGGCGCATCAACGGTGTGCCATGCAATGCGTTTTCAAATGCGAGCGAATAGTTGTAGGGCAACATCGCGTAACGCAGCTTGATAAAGTCACGCGCAATAGATTTTACGGGGTCATCATGAAAAATAGGCTCAGGTGCAATGGCATCTTGGGCATGAGGCCTAAACACTGGCGAGAAAGTACCGAATTGCAGCCAGCGCGTGTAGAGTTCAGGGTCGAAGGTGTCGCCTCCTGCAAAACCGCCTAAGTCAGAATGCGTATAGGCAAGACCAAACACACTCATTTGTAATGCGAGTTCAACCTGTGGTTTAAGGCCGCCCCAACTGCGGCTTACATCGCCTGTCCACGGCACCATACCAAAGCGTTGACTACCTAGAAACCCTGAACGCATGAGTACAAAAGGACGTGTATTAGGTTGCAACGCCGTTAGGTTGTTGTATACGGTTTTTGCCCACTGGTGGCCATAGGCATTGTGCACTTCTGCTCCGCTGACTTTTGTGGATTGCCACATGTGCTGAATATCGTCAGGGTGAACTTCTGGCTCGCCAAGATCGCCCCACCAGCCTGCAACGCCCTGTGCAGCTAGCTTTTCATAGAACGACCAAAACCAGTTTTGTCCCTTTTCGCTGAAAACGTCAACCAACCCTGTATTGCCGAAGTAAAAATCGAACGTGTAAGGCGAGCCATCTTCTTTCGCAGCAAGTGCATCGGCCGCAACAGCACTTTCCCATTGTTTAGAGGTAGTGAGTATAAACGGCTCAGTAATCAGCACCGTTTTAACGTCTTGCTCACGAAGACTCGCTATCATGGTTTCAGGTGCCGGAAACGCCTCAGTGTCCCAGCTTAAATTGCCCATATGCCCTTTTACATCTTTACCAAACCAATAAAGGTCAAGTACGACGGCGTCTACAGGAATATCTTGCTGATTGAACTGGTCGACAACATCCATGACCTGCTGCTGAGACTTATAACCGAAGCGAGACGCAAAGTTACCTAACAGCCAACGCGGTGGAAGCGGCTGCTTTCCCGTTACTGCTACGGTAGACGTTACCGTATCTTCTAGACTTTCACCTAATACCATGATGTAGCTAGCGCGGCCGCCTTGCGCCTTAAACAGCAACTCATCGCTGTTAGTTTTGCCAATATCTAGCTCGCCAGACGCGGTGTTATCAAACAGTACGCTATAATGTTTTGACGACATAACGGCAGACAAACCATAGTACATTTGGTTTGACGATGTGGTGTAGCCATAGTGTGCTTTGTTATATAGCGGCATGCTATGACCACGACGATCCATACCTAAAACCCGCTGGCCGCCACCATAGAGCTTTTCGTTTTCATCTAGCGCAAACGACAGGCTGACGCCGTTACTGGAAATACTTAGTCCGCCTTGCTCTTTCGCGACGATTTGGCCGTTAACAGAATAGCTGATAGCGTGCGTCGCCTTATCAACATGCGCTGCAATATTGTTGAGCTTTAAGGTTAGGGTTGTCGCGGTTTCAACTAGCTCTACATCATTAGCTGTTCTGTTAGTAACATCAGTCAACGCGGGCTCGGGAAGTGCCATAGACGGAAGATTTACGTAAGGCGTACCATTATCATCAGTAAGATACGTTACTTGAAAGCCACTGTGGTGCAACGCGCTTATCGTGAAGTCATTGGTATCCGTATCAATATTTAGCGTTGCTTTTTCGAGTGTTGCTGTTTGAACTTCAGCTACCGAATTTACAGAGAAAAATGCCAAACCAGCACATGCAAGTGCTATACGCTGTTTCTTGTCTATCATGCTTAAAACCTTTTTTATGCTTCATAGCGAAGCGCACCTAATTGGCGAACCGCATTTAATTAACGAAGCGCGCTTAATTAAAGCCTACTTGTGTACGGTGAATGATAGCCAGTGCATTGCTCAACTTAAATAAACATACGTATTCATAATGTTAAATTTGTTAACAATAATTGCTTTATTAATGATTAGCTCTTTGGCTCACTTACTGATATAAAAAGATGTATAAACAGGGAATCTATTAATCATGGAAGAATACTTCGTTATGCCATCAACTGATTATGCGCCGATGCCAATCTTTCCGATTAAGGTTAATCTAGAGCGAAATGAATAATGCGATGGATGTTATTTTGTGTCATTACATCTTTATTTGGGTTTTATTGCTTTGTCAGATTATTTCAGCCTAGCGCATTTATTCATATTGGAGATAATAGCGTCGCTTTAGCGACAGTGTTTATTGACTCAAGTTGGGACATCCAACAATCGGGATTTGATCGCGAAGAGTTATTTGAGGTTGTCAGTAAACATAACCTCCCACAAGGCGTTGTGTATTTACATATCCCAGTTATTTATGATGCTCAAAACAAATTAACTCCACCACCAAACAACAAACAAAGAGAGATTCGTATTTTTGATACTTCGCTACTTATCGAAACTGCTCCTCTAGATCCATTTGGCGTGCCTTACACCCTAAGGCTTATCTCTATTGATAAACAGAAATACTGGATAAGAGATAGTCATATGGACAGTAAGCTTTTTCAGTACAAGGCCGACGTCAACTTTACTCCAGTATCAACGAACTGGTTTAACTCAATACTTTAATATTACATGTGCGATTAACTTAGCTAGTTCTCGAAAGCCATGTGAACTAAGCAGTAGCCGCACAAAAAAAGCCCGCAACACGGTGCGGGCTAAAACATCGATCACGTTGAGCGTGATGAACGTTGGGAAGGGGCAGAACCGATTAACTAGTTACCCGGTCCAGCTTTAACGATAGCGTCGCTAACGTCGTATTTTTCAAAATTTTGCTTAAAGTCGTTAACTAAGTTAGCGGCATACTCTTCGTATTTCGCTTTATCAGCCCACGTGTTTTGAGGTATGAGTAAGTTGCTATCAACCCCTTGAACAGCCACAGGTACATCAAGGTTCAATGCGTCAATATGCTGTGTTTCTACGTCAGCTAATTTGCCCGAAACAATAGCGTCGATAATGGCGCGTGTGGTAGGGATATCGAAACGGCTACCGGTACCGTACGGACCGCCAGTCCAGCCAGTGTTAACCAAATACACTTTTGCACCAAAGGCTTTAACGCGCTTTATCAGTAGCTCAGCATAAACACCTGCAGGGCGAGGGAAGAACGGTGCACCAAAACATGTTGAGAAGGTAGACTCGATATCGCTGGTTGATCCGATTTCCGTAGAACCTACTTTAGCGGTATAACCGCTTAGGAAATGATAAGCAGCCGCTTCTTCGCTAAGTACAGACACAGGAGGAAGTACACCACTTACATCACAGGTAAGAAATACGACAGAGCGAGGTTCGCCACCGCGGTTTTCAGCTACGCGCTTTTCAATGTGCTCAAGTGGGTATGCTGCACGTGAATTTTGCGTAAGGCTGGTATCTGTGTAGTCAGGCGTGCGCGTGTCATCAAGTACTACGTTTTCCAAGATAGTACCGAATTTAATTGCATTCCAAATTACGGGCTCATTTTTCTGCGACAGGTCGATACACTTAGCGTAACAACCACCTTCAATGTTAAACACACTACCAGGTGCCCAACCGTGTTCATCATCGCCAATTAAGAAACGCTTTGGATCAGCTGACAAGGTCGTTTTACCTGTACCAGACAAACCAAAAAATAGGGTTACATCACCTTCTTCACCCACGTTAGCAGAGCAGTGCATTGGCAATACGTCTTTTGCTGGTAGTAGGAAGTTTTGTACCGAGAACATGGCCTTTTTCATTTCACCCGCGTAGCGCATACCCGCAATAAGAACACGCTTTTTGGCAAAGTTAATAATGACCGTACCGTCACTGTTTGTACCGTCGCGCTCTGGCTCACACGTAAAACCTGGAACATTAAGAATTTGCCAAGGTTGGTCGCCTTTTACATTCCACGTTTCAGGAATAATAAATAGGTTGCGCGCAAACACGTGCTGCCATGCAGTTTGTGTTCTTACTTCTAGTGAAAGCGCATGCTCTGGGTCTGAGCCTACTTGAAGGTGTGATAGAAAGTGTTCTTGTGTTGAAAGATACGCCTCAACGCGATCCCACAGGGCGTCAAATTTATCTGCATCGAAGGGTTTGTTTACCTTACCCCAATCAATATCGTTTTCTGTTGTGGCTTCTTTAACAATAAATCGGTCGTTTGGTGAACGGCCGGTACGCTTACCTGTTTCAACAACAAGTGCACCGTTTTTGTCTAGTACGCCTTCACCACGCTTTACTGCGCGTTCGATAAGCTCTGCATTAGACAGGTCAGTGAGTGGAGTTACTTTCAGATCCGTTTGAAGTGAGGCTGCTGCAGTCATGACTGTTACCCTATATGTAATTTTTCAAAAGCACTTTCAAAAAAGTATCACCTCCACGAGTGTAAAGTAAACAAGGGGTAAGGCGTATTTTAAAATCACATAGTCAATATTTAGCAGACTTAACTTTCATAAATATTGTAATTTAATTACAAGGAAAGGGTTTTCCTTGCATATAAATTCAAATTTTTTCACTAATGACGTGATATTGATCGATAGATTTCACAACAAAAAAAGTTGTAAGCATTATTGATTTTTTTCAAAGGTACATTCAGTTAGCGATCAGTTCAGGGTGACAAGAGGAGCGAAAGGCTTACTAGTGTTCAAAAGTTGACCACATGTGAAGTGTAAAAAACGTATGAAGTGAGAAGCGCTAAAAAGAGGAGGAGAAAGGAAACACTGCAAGCATAGGCTTGCAATGTCTCACAATGTTGATGTCAGTTTTTACTGATTTGCGTTGCCAGTAACTAACGCACTAGCAATACACCAGCGTATTATTGGTTAGCAGGCGATGCGCCAAAATTACCACTGTGAATAGCTTCAATGTCGATGCTGTCAAAACGATACTCTGCATGACAATACTGACAATGCATTTTCACTGCGCCTTCTTCTTCGACAATAGCGAGTAGTTCTGCTTTTTCTACATGGCGTAATGCTTCTGAACTGCGCTCTTTTGAACATGTACATTTAAAAGAGACATCTTTAGCAGGAAACATCTCTACATCTTCTTGGTGGTATAAGCGATAAAGAATATCTTCTACCGTCAAAGAGAACATTTCATCTTTTGTCAGTGTTTCAGTGAGCTTAGCAATATGCGCAAACTCATTGGCTTGCGATACATCAGTCGCGCTAGAGTCGGTGGGCAGTACTTGCAGCAATACCCCAGATGCTTTCGGATCTTCAGGATTGCCCATATCAGTCATTAGATGCACACGAGTAGCAAGCTGTTCTGACTGTTCAAAGTAACCCACAATACACTCAGCTAAACTCGGCTTATCAAGTGCCACAACACCTTGGTAGCGTTCGCCTTCGTCTGGCGTAATAGTGATAACAAGCACAGCTTGTGTCAGTAATTCCGAAAAGGTTTCCGGTAATGATGCCAGTGATTCATCCCAACGGGCTACACCGCGAAACGTCTGATCGTGCGTAGCATTAATTACCGCATAGCTTACCGGCCCCTTGCTTTGAATTTGCAGTGAGATTTCACCTTTAAATTTTAGCGTAGCGGTAAGCAATGATGTCGCCGCCGCCATTTCACTTAGCAACGTTTGAATTTGCACAGGGTATTCATAGCTGTGCACAATTTGCTTCAAGCTTTCGTTTAAGCGCACTAATTCGCCACGAACGTTGGCTTGGGTAAACATAAAGCGGTGTAATTTGTCGAAGTCGCTCATAAGTAATCCTGTTGCGCAGCCGCTTATTGCTGCTTAAATTTAATAATTTGTCGTCGCTGCTTTTTGTCAGGTCGGTGCTCGGGCTTTGGACTGTGAAACGCATTTATTTTACGCGCCACTTGGTTTTCTTCACGTTTTGTTACACTTTCTTGTGTTTCTTCATAAAGTGCCTGCGCCAACGGAGCGCTAAGTCGCTTATCACTTAAGCCTAGTACTTTAATTTCGCGATTATCCCAGCCAGAGGGAACTTTTATCATTGCTCCCAGCTCTACATGCTTGCCTGGCTTGGCGCGCTGTCCGTTGTAATGCACTTTACCCGACTGCACCATGTCTCTGGCGATAGCACGAGTTTTGAAGAACCTTGCGGCCCACAGCCACTTGTCCAGTCTGACATTTTGTGTTGTATTGTTGCTATCCGTTTGGCTCATGTAATAATTTCGTAATGGTGTGGCTTTAGTGTTGTGACCCCCACCTTTACTAGGCTATTATGGGTTTCGCTAAAGCGCGGTTAACCAAAAATTCACTTAATTATAAAAAGCAGTACCATCAGTGGCAGCATGACATTCAACAAACCCAACCCACATTCTCTGGTTGTTTATGTGAACCAGCACCAAAAACAGCTTAATACCCTAGTGGTGGTTCTGCTAAGCCTGTATTTAATTGCTTTTGCTGCCAAAACGCTTTGGCGAATTATACCTGAACCTCAGCTATCTGCGACACCTGTTGTTGCCCGTACGCCAGTAGTTTCTTCGCCGTCAGGGCAAAATGGGGTCAACCTACGCAAAATACAACAGCTTAATTTATTCGGTGACGCTGCGGCTGCCCCGAAAGTAGAGGCCGTTGTTGAGGTCACCGATGCACCTGAAACGCGCTTAAACCTTACGCTGACAGGGGTTGTTGCAAGTTCTGAGCAAGACTCAGGTACTGCAATTATAGAAAATCGTGGAAGCCAAGCGGTATACGGGTTGGGTGAAAAAATTGAAGGCACTAATGCCACATTACAAAAAGTCTATAACGACCGTGTAATTATTCGAAACGGGGCGCGCAACGAAACACTGATGCTTGACGGTATCGACTACGAAGAAGCTAATCGACGCCGCGAACAACTTGCTCGCCAGCGTCCACGCGCTGAAGATGACTACGAGAATAACGACGAAGATAGCAGAGAGCTCAGTGAAGAAGCCCTTGAAGCCACTGCCGCCTTGCGCGAAAGCCCTGCTAGCTTTACCGATTTTATTTCTATTTCACCGAAGACTGAAGAAGGCCAGCTTATTGGGTATCAAGTAAGCCCAGGCAAAGAGCCTGAATTGTTCAAATCGGCTGGGCTTCAAGCCGGTGATGTGATTTCACAAATTAACGGGCTCGACCTCACAGATATGCAGCAATCGCAAGAAGCGTTGTCAGAGTTACGTAACGCACAAACGATAGAATTAACGATTATTCGAGATGGTAGTTTAACTACGCTCTATTTAGATTTACCTGAGTCGTAAAAAACTAAGAAATAGATTAGCGACAATCACAACATCAAGGTAGCTAAGACGTAGCGCACCATCGACCGATTGGGAAATGAAGGAAGTTAGAATGAAAAGGCGTACTGGCCAACAATTATTATCTCGCTTAGGCACGGCAATGTGTACCGCGCTTATGTGCTTCTCAGTGACCGCCGCTGAGTACATGCCTAATTTCAAAGACACGGATATCAACGAATTTATCAACATTGTTGGTAAGAATCTTGAGCGTACCATTATTGTCGACCCAAATGTGCGCGGCAAAATTAGCGTACGCAGTTACGATATGCTTGATGAAGATCAGTATTACCAGTTCTTCTTAAACGTGTTGCAAGTTTACGACTTTGCTGTGGTTGAAATGCCAAGTGGCATTCTAAAAGTCGTGCGTTCAAAAGACGCAAAAACCTCAAACATTCCCGTAGTAGAAGGCGCTAATCGCGACGGCGACGAGATGATCACCCGCGTTGTACCCGTTTACAACGTTCCGGTACGTGAGTTATCTCCCATATTACGTCAGTTAAACGACCAAGCCGGTGGTGGTAATGTCGTTAGCCACGACCCATCCAATGTAATGATGCTTACAGGCCGCGCGGCAGTAGTTAACCGTTTGGTTGAAATTATCGAGCGCGTTGACCGTGCGGGTGATGAAGAAGTTGAAATAGTCAAACTGCGCTACGCGTCTGCGTCAGAAATGGTGCGTATTATTGACAGCATCAATAAATCACAAGGCAAAGCCAATACTGGCGCAAAGTCTGAGCCTCGCGTTGTTGCCGACGACAGAACAAACTCGGTTATCGTCAGTGGCGATATAAAAGCCCGTCAGCGTTTGATAAACCTTATTCAGCGCATGGACCAAGAGCTTGAATCCAATGGCAACACGCGCGTGCTATTTCTTAATTACGCCAAAGCCGAGGATCTGGTACAGGTTCTACAGGGCGTTTCAGCAAGTATTCAAGCAGAAGAGCAAGGTACAACAGGTAACACGCGTCGTGGCCGTTCAAGCCGTGAAGTAAGCATTGATGCCCACGAAGACTCTAATGCTATCGTTATCACCGCAGAGCCAGATATGATGCGCTCGCTAGAAGAAGTGGTAAGACAATTAGATATTCGCCGTGCTCAGGTGCAAGTTGAAGCGGTGATTGTTGAAGTCTTTGAAGGCGATGGCACTACTTTAGGTGTTCAATGGGTATCAGAAGAAGGTGGTGGTACGCAGTTTAACAACGGTGTTATCCCTGTAGGTTCATTGGCAGTTGCATTGCGTCAAGCAGAAGATAGAGAAGTAACCACAACGAATATAACCGCCAACGGTGAAGTGGTTGAATCTACCAATACCATTGAAGGTGATTTCACTAATTTAGCCAGCCTACTTGGCGGCGCAAACGGTATGATTGCCGGTATTATTGAAGATGGTTGGGGCGCAGTGATTCAAGCGGTAAGCAACGATACCAATTCAAACATTCTTGCTACGCCACACCTTACCACTATGGATAACGAAGAAGCCTTCTTTATTGTGGGTCAGGAAGTACCTATTATCACGGGTACCACCACAGGTGCTAATAACTCAAATCCATTCCAAACCGTTGACCGTCAGGAAGTAGGTATCAAGCTTAAAGTGACGCCGCAAATTAATGAAGGCGATGCGGTACAACTGCTTATCGAGCAAGAGGTATCAAGTGTAAGTGGTGCAACGTCGGTTGATATTTCTATCAATAAACGTGAAATAAAAACCACCGTTATCGTTGATGATGGCGGCACAATTGTGCTTGGTGGCCTTATTGATGAAGACGTACAAGAAAGTATGTCAAAAGTACCTTTACTGGGCGATATTCCTATTTTGGGTCACTTGTTTAAAACCACATCGACCAGCAAGCGTAAGCGCAACTTGATGGTGTTCTTAAAGCCTACTATCGTGCGTGACGCTGCGACAATGAACGCTATTAGTCATCGCAAGTACAACTACATGCGAGCCTTGCAGCTTAAGCGCCAACAAGAAGGTATTTCGTTGATGCCTTACGAAGAAACGCCAAGCATGCCGCAATGGGATGATGCACTTTCACTGCCACCTTCTTTTGAAGAGTATTTAACAGAGAAAGAAAAGCAGAAAGAAGGTAAGGACTAATATGGCTGGGCAAGGCGAACAAATTACTCAGGCTTTAGAAGCGCAGGAAGAAGCGCTAGAGGCTATGGGTGAAGAGGCAGGTATTCCTGAAGAGGAAGCGGGCCCAAAGCAGCTTTCGTTTAGTTTTGCCAAACGCAATCAAGTGCTATTGGAAACTAATGAGACGCCAGCCGTACTGTACTTTACAAAGAACACCCCTTTTGATGTGTTTGCTGAAGTACGTCGCTTTTATGGCGAGCCATTTGTACCTAAAACCATTCCTGCAGATGAATTTGAAAGCTTATTAACTAATGCATTTCAGCGTGATAGCTCAGCGGCTAAGCAGTTGATGGAAGACTTAGGCAATGAAAGTGATTTGTTTGCCCTCGCTGAAGACCTACCCGACACCGAAGACCTATTAGATAGCGAAGACGACGCCCCTATTATTAAGCTCATTAACGCGATGTTAGGCGAAGCTATCAAGGAAGGCGCATCGGATATCCACATTGAAACCTTTGAAAACCAACTTGTGGTTAGATTCCGAGTAGACGGCGTATTACGCGAGATATTGCGTCCTAATCGCAAGCTCTCTTCTATGTTGGTATCGCGTATCAAAGTAATGGCGAAACTGGATATTGCTGAAAAACGCGTTCCTCAAGATGGTCGCATTACCTTGCGAATTGCTGGGCGAGCAGTGGATGTACGTGTTTCTACAATGCCATCAAGTCACGGTGAACGTGTTGTGTTGCGTTTACTTGATAAGAATAATGCACGGCTAAATCTTGAAGATTTGGGGATGACGCAGCAAAACCGTGGTCATTTCTCAACGCTTATCAGAAAGCCTCACGGCATTATTTTGGTAACTGGCCCAACAGGTTCTGGTAAAAGTACCACCTTATACGCAGGCCTTACCGAAATAAACTCACGGGATCGCAACATTTTGACAGTTGAAGACCCCATTGAATTTGATTTACCTGGCATTGGGCAAACCCAAGTTAACCCGCGCGTAGACATGACGTTTGCACGAGGCTTACGTGCCATATTACGTCAAGACCCTGATGTGGTGATGGTCGGTGAGATTCGTGATATCGAAACCGCGCAAATAGCAGTACAAGCCAGTTTAACGGGTCACTTAGTGTTATCGACCCTTCACACCAATACCGCAGCAGGTGCAATTACCCGTTTAGAAGATATGGGTATTGAGCCATTTTTACTCTCATCGAGTCTACTTGCAGTACTATCACAACGACTAGTAAGAACCTTGTGCCCTGATTGCAAAAAGCCACACACGCCAGATGCCTCTGAGCTTGAGATCCTAGGGCAAGCGGCAACAAGTGAAACCGTTATTTACTCGCCTCACGGTTGTGCGGCGTGTAATCAAACCGGCTATCGCGGGCGTACAGGTATTCACGAGCTATTGCTCGTCGATGAAAAAGTGCGAGAAATGATGCACGAAGGGGTAGGTGAACAAGCTATTGAGCGCTACATCAGACAAAGTACCCCAAGTATTCGCGAAGACGGCTGTCGCAAAGTACTTTCAGGTGTTACCTCTCTTGAAGAAGTGCTTCGCGTTACAAGGGAAGACTAAATGGCAGCGTTTGCTTATAAGGCGCTTAATGCCAAGGGAAAAAACGCCAATGGCGTATTAGAAGGTGATAATGCTCGCCAAGTACGCCAGCAGCTGCGCGAAAAGGGGTTGATTCCCTTAGAGGTTGAACAGATTGCCGAACGCGCGCAAAACGATGGCAAAGGTTTATCATTCAGTTTCTTTAAGCCGCGTATCTCCGCATCTGATCTGGCGCTACTTACGCGTCAATTGGCAACATTAGTTGAATCAGCACTTCCCGTTGAGGAAGCATTGCTGGCCGTTGCTGAGCAGAGCGAAAAGCCACGTCAGAAGAACATGATGATGGCAGTGAGAAGCAAAGTGGTTGAAGGTCATGGCCTTGCTGATGCCATGAGTGAATTTCCTAGCGTGTTTGATGAATTGTATCGTGCCATGGTGGCAGCTGGGGAAAAATCAGGACACCTCGACACCGTATTAAATCGCTTGGCCGACTATACAGAGCGCCGCCAACAAACCCGTAGTCAAATTTCTCAAGCCCTTATCTACCCGTCACTGATGCTGTTTTTCGCGGTAGGTATTATTGTGATGTTACTGACCATAGTGGTGCCTAAAATTGTAGGGCAGTTTACTAACTCCGGGCAGGAGCTCCCCACCATCACTAAGCTACTTATCGCCATTAGTGAGTGGATGCAAAACTACGGGCTGTTTTTGTTTATGGCCATCGTGTTGCTTATTGTAGTGATGCAACGGGTATTACAACAAAAACACATGAAACTACGCTATCACAAACTGTTACTTAAACTGCCATTAATTGGCAAAGTATCGCGAGGAATGAATACCGCGCGCTTTGCTCGCACGTTAAGTATATTAAGTGCCAGTGCAGTGCCGCTACTCGAGGCTATGCGCATTTCTGGTGATGTGTTAGAAAATCAGCACATAAAAAATCAGGTGTCTGACGCCGCGGTTAACGTAAAAGAAGGCAGTAGCCTGCGTGCCGCGTTAGATAATACAAAAATGTTTCCACCAATGATGATGCACATGATTGCATCAGGTGAAAAGTCGGGCGAGCTTCAGCAAATGCTCACTCGCGCGGCAGATAATCAAGATAGGGAATTCGAAGCGCTTATTGGTGTCTCACTCAAGGTATTTGAACCCTTACTTATTGTATCGATGGCAGGCATTGTTCTGTTTATCGTAATGGCAATATTGCAGCCAATTCTAGCATTGAACAACATGGTGAATATTTAATGAAAACTCTACGTCGCAGTTCCGGATTTAGTTTGATTGAAGTAATGGTTGTACTTCTAATCATTGGCATAATGGCCGCTATGATCGCGCCTAATGTTATTGGCAGCGGTGAAGAAGCCAAGCGCCAAAAAGCAGCGGTTGACATTCAAACGCTCAAAGGTGCGCTGCAAATGTACAAGTTGCGCAATAACCGTTATCCAACGACCGAGCAAGGGCTTGAGTCATTGGTAAGTGCGCCTACTATCGAGCCAATTCCGCGTAACTACCCTGAAGGTGGCTACATCGATCGTCTTCCAGAAGATCCATGGGGCAACCCTTACGCATTGATTAGTCCAGGAGAGCTGGGCGAAATTGACATTTTCTCTAATGGTCCTGATGGCGAACCAGGTACTGATGACGATATCGGTAACTGGAATATTGACGAGTACCTTTAAGGCATAGCAATGCACAGGCCAAGCAGTATAAATAGCAAACATTCGGGCTTTACCCTTATTGAGGTTATGGTTGTACTGCTGCTTATTGGTTTGGCTGCGGGGTATGTAATGTACAACGCCTTTGGTTCAAGCCAAGCGGATTTATTGAAAAGTCAGGCTCAACGCTTACAAGTACTTACCGACATGGCCAGTGACTACGCCGTGCTAAACCAAAGGCAACTGGGTATTCGCTTCGAACACGATAAACACGAGTACTATTTTGTCTATTTGGACGATGAAGATAAGTGGCAACGTTTAGACGATGAAGAAATGTATGCCACTCACACCTTGCCAGAGCCCTTTACATTCACGCTAAACTTGGATGATTTACCCTGGGATGTGGAAGACCGCCTGTTTGACAGAGATTTGTTTGACGAAAATCTCAGTGTGTCTGAAGAGGGAGTAGATATTGGCAATGAAGAAGATAAGTTGTTACCGCCACCGCAAGTCTTAATTATGTCGAGCGGCGAAATTACGCCTTTCACACTGTCGTTTAATTACGAGGGAGACTTTGACGAAGGGGCGGTATATTACAGCTTACAGAATCAAGAACTACCACCACTTTCCTTAGAAGGTCCTTTGGAGCGTCCACTGTGATGCGGTGTTCCCCAACTCGTCAGCGCGCAACGGGCTTTACGTTAATTGAAGTCATGGTAGCGCTGTCTATTTTCGCACTGGCAGGCACAGCTATCTTAAAGGCAGCCAGCGAACACCTTTCTAGCATAGGACAAATTGAGTCGGTTACCTTTGCCAATTGGGTTGCCAGCAATCGGTTAAATCAGCTTCAGCTGGAAACAACGTGGCCACCCAAAAATAACGTTAAGGGCAATATGGAAATGGCCGATCGCACTTGGTATTGGAAGCAAACCGTTACTAAAACAAATGACGACGACCTGCGTTCCGTAACCATTTTCGTGGGTGAAGACAAAACCTATAACGACTCTGTTACGTCAGTAACGACGTTTGTTGCTAAGCCAACAGGCGGTAGTTAAGTTATGGGCAAGCAACGCGGGTTTACCCTTATCGAGGTGCTAATTGCCATGGCTATTTTTGCCATGATCGGACTTGCCTCTACCGCCATTTTAACCACAGTAATAGATAGTAACGAACTGTCAGAAGAACGCTTTTTAAAACTGCAGTTGCTTCAACGTGCCATGACGACTATTGAACGGGATATTCAACAAGCGGTTCCTCGTCCCGTTCGCGTAAACGGTGAAAAGCAAAGTATCGTGATGGCGGGCGGAGAAATAGGCGATAGCGACGATGATGGTATTGGTTTTGTGCGTACAGGCTGGCACAACCCACAACTTATGTTACCTCGCAGTACCCTTCAATATGTTGCGTACCGATTACGCGAAGATAGGCTAGAGCGCCTCTATGGTAACTACGTCGACAATGTCATTGGTTACGAACCTAAGATACGTGTACTGCTTGAGGGCATAGAAAGCTTTAAAGTGGAGTTTGTGGCGGCCACAAATAGCACATCGTCGGTAAAGGAAAGCGATGATTTAACCTGGAGTGAAAGCTATAAAGGCGAGAAACTCCCACGCGCCGTAGCCATTGAATTTGTCAGTGTAGATTTTGGCAAAATTCGCCGTGAATTTGTGTTAACCACAGGTGGTCAATGAAAAACGGCTTCGTAAAACAGCGCCCAGTTCAGCCATCATCACTACCTAAGCAACAGGGGGTAGCGCTAATTATCGTGTTAATGGTTGTCGCCCTTGTAGCAGTGCTCGCCACCGAAATGGGTACGCGCTTACAACTTCAAATACAGCGCACCATGAACCTAAAAGACAATAACCAAGCCTACTGGTATGCGCTTGGCGCTGAGGCCTTTGCGCGCAAATCTATTCAAACCCTTATCACCGAAACACCTGATGTTATTTCACTGGATCAGCCGTGGGCGCAAGAATTTAGTTATCCGTTAGAAAATGGTGGGCTTACGGCAAACTTAGAAGATTTGCAGTCATGTTTTAATCTTAACGCTATTTTAGCAGGTGCTAGTAGCAGCAATTCAAACGCCAATGGCAATGCTAATCAAACAGAGGCCATGGAAGCCTTTCATACCATGTTGCTGGCGCTCAATATTGATGAGCTTGACGCCTATACCGCCAATACCATTCGAGATAGCCTGGCCGACTGGGTAGACGATGATGATTTTCCGCGCAGTTATGGCGCTGAAGACAGTGAATATGAGTCTCGCGAGTTTCCCTATTTAGCCGCCAATGGATTACTGGCATCAAAAAGCGAATTGCGTATTATAAACGGTGTGTCTGCCAATTGGTTACGCGCGCTGATGCCGCTAGTGTGCGTAGTTCCTGAGAGCACAGACCTTAAAATTAACGTCAATACACTTGATGAAAAAGATATTCCGCTATTAATGGGGTTAACTGGGTTAGATAATCAACAAGCATCTAGCCTGATTAGCAGCCGTCCAGAAGGCGGCTGGGATGAAGTAAACGACTTTTTAAATGATCCAGTGATCACAGCATTGAATTTGTCTAACACCCGTTTAGACTGGTTCGACGTGAAAACTGCGTATTTTATGTTGCACACAAAAACACAGTACAACAAAGCAACTTTTAAGCTTTCCACCGTGTTTCACGTGAGCACCGACAATGGTGTTAGCATAGTGAGCCGCGAGTTCGGGGGAACCTATTGATGGAACAATTATTGGTGCGATTGGGCGCCAACCATGCCGATCCAATTAGTTGGTTGGTGTATTCACAAACTGAGAATGAAATTATCGCGTCGGGTGAATTACCTGATGCCGATGCACTATCAACGCTAAAAGAGCGTGCGGGTCACCGTGCGGTTATTGCATTGGCGCCTAGCAGTGACATCTTGCTTAAGTGGGTCACTTTACCACCTCGTGCGGGTCGTAAGATTTTATCAGCCATTCCATTTATGCTTGAAGACGAACTCGCCACCGATATTAGTCAGCAGTTTTTTGCCATTGGCCCTAAAAAAGGCGATGAACAAGCAGTAGCCATTGTCAGCCACGAAAAAATGCAGCAATGGCAGCAATGGTTAAGTGAGGCAGGTCTGTTTTGCGACACAATTATTCCTGATGTGTTGGCGGTGCCTGTTACCGAACAAGGTTGGTCTGTGCTGACATTGGGTGAACAATTACTGGTGCGCCAAGACACCTTCAAAGGCGTACAAGGCGAGCAAACCTGGCTATTACCTACACTTGCTCATTTCACTGCGCAGCAGGAGTCAGTGGTTACTATCACTAACTATGCCGGTATCGACTTAGCGATATTGCCTAATATTCAAGAGGCACAAGCGCCGTTAGAATTGCCCATGCAGGTTCTCGCGAAAGAAGCCATGCAATCACAATTTAACTTGTGCCAAGGCGAGTACAAAATTAAGCGTAAGCGCAGTGGTGCATTATCACAGTGGCGCGTAGCTGCGGTACTCGCTGTGCTTGTACTGTGTACTAGCTTAATTGATAAATCAGTGACGCTTTATCAGCTTTCAGCGCAAAACGACGCGTTGAGCGCCGATATTGATAAAACCGTACAAGCAGGGTTCCCCAATATTGGCACGTATCGAAACGTTAAATTAAAGCTGCAAAGCGAATTGGCAAAGCTGGAACAAGGTGGCGGGAATGCTTCTATGTTGGTCATGTTAGATCAGTTAACACCAGCCTTTTCATCAACGGGTGTTAAGCCGCAGACGTTGCGTTTTGACGCCAGCCGCACTGAAATTCGCATTCAAGCACAAGGCAAAAACTTTGAAGCGCTTGAGCAGTTTAAACGCACAGCAGAAAACGCAGGCTTTGTGGTAGAACAAGGCGCTATTAACAACCGCGACAATGGCGTGGTAGGTACAGTGTCTATTAGGAGTACCTCATGAACGCATTATTAGAAAAATATAAAGCGCTAACCGAGCGCGAGCAAAAATTAGTATTAGTGTCAGCGGTTGTGATGGTAATCGCACTATTTTATTTTGCCGTTTGGGCGCCACTTAACAGTGCCATCGACCAGCAAAAGAAGCTGCTTGATAACCAACAGTCGTTACTTGTCTGGGTTAAAGATAGCGCTGCCCGTGCGCAGCAACTAAGACGCAGTACAAGTGGTCAGCGTGCGTTTTCAGGCTCGCTACCACAGGCCGTAAATCGCACCACCAGCCAACACAATATTGAAGTATCTCGCATGCAGCCACAGGGAGATGAACTACAAGTGTGGGTTGACCAAGCCGCGTTCAACAATGTGCTTGAATGGTTAAAAGCCATGGAGAGTATGGGTGTCGTAATTCTACAAGCTGATATTGCAGAAGCTGATGCTGCAGGCCATATCAAAATCCGTCGTTTACAGTTAGGAAAAGCATGAAGTCAAAAGTCTTTTGGATTTTAGGTGCCATCGTTGCCTTTTTCATTTTTGCCATTGCTTATATGCCAGCGTCTCAAGTACTTGGCCGCGTAGACTTACCCAAAGGCATATCAGTAGATAAGGTCAGCGGCACACTGTTTGAAGGTAAGGCACAAACTGTTGTGGTTAACGGGCTACCCGTAAACAACGTAAAATGGCAACTCAGCCCGCTTGCGCTATTTGTGGGTCAAATTAGATTAGATGTAAAAGCCGGTAATATTCGCGACAAAAACGACATTGCATTTGAAGGCCCAATTAAAACCGGGTTGTTCAGCCAATCGTCGATAAGCACACAAGACTTCACTTTGTATTTACCGGTTGACCGTGTTATTGCTCAGGTACGCTTGCCTTTGCCCGTTAATGCAGGCGGTCGTTTTAAAGTGAAACTGGACGAGCTGACCTTCGGTCCCACGTGCCAAGCCTTAAATGGAACAGGAGACTGGCTTAACGCCACCGTTGCCGGTACCCAAGGTCCAATTGATTTTGGTACGTATTCCGCCAAGCTGCGCTGTGAGGGCGATGATATTGGCATTACTGTTAGCGAGCCAAACCTGCTTGGTCTTTCGATGGATGCCGTGGTTGCACCTTCATTTAAGAAAGTGAATGTCAGTGGTAAATTTAAACCAGATGAAAGTTTACCTGACGAGGTACACCAAGCATCTCGATTATTTGGTACGCCTGATGCCAGTGGCTATATCGCTATCAAACTTTAAAATAACTAAAATACTCTTATGCCCTTGCATATTTGCAAGGGCATGCGGAATTTGATTCAACAAAGGATTGTACAATGAACAAACCTCTCTTAATTGGCGGCGGCTTAACACTCGCTGCTCTTGCCATTTCACCTTATTTCATCGGCAACGGTTTACAAGACCGTGTAAACACAGCGATTGATGCCGTTAATGAACAAGTGGTTTACCAAGCCAGCATTGCTTCGTACGACAAAGGCTGGTTTAGCTCTCGTGCAGAAATAGACGTTGCCATCGATTTGGCGGCATTAATGTCGGCACAACAAGTCGACCTTGAAGACACACTACCCTACGGCAACCCCACCGTAAAAGTAACGCTAACTGCAAACCATGGTCCTGTGTACTTTGGTGACGGGGTAGGCATTGGTAAGGTGCACTATACCGTTTCAGTTGATGGCAGTGAACTGCGCGAGTATGCGTCGTGGGATGAAACACAAGCTATTTACTTGAACGAAGGCGTAGCGGGGCTGTTTGGCGGTCTAACTTATCGAGACGAAATCCCGGCCTTTAGCGCAACCAGTGACGAAGATGGCACAACATTAAGCTTTTCGGGTTATAAAGGCGAGGCCACACAGCAAGGCGATAATATAGTTTATATCGCGTCGAGTGATGTGTTTACTGTTAAGGGCCCAGCACTCAACATGGAAATGGCTAATATTTCTGTGAACGCCCAATACGCAGGCGATATTATCGCCGCTATGAAAGGCGAGCTGTTCGATTCTGAATTGGCGCTGAAAATTGCCACTATGTCGTTTACAGACTTTGAAACGAATAGTGATGTTGCAATCAAAGACATCACATTCAGCGCCGATACCGATGTGAACAAACAAACGAACTTGGCTAATGTGTACGTAGAGTATGGTGTGGGCGAGCTAAATGGCCCGGATATGGATGCATCAGACATGGTTCTTGGTGTCGCGGTAAATAACTTGCAGCTTGATTTTATCCGCGCATACCAGGATTTCAGTAATGAAACCTTACTGATGCCTGCTGAAGAAGTGCCAGCAAAAATGATGGCGTTTGTTCAAGACAACCTGCTTACGCAACTTAAAACTGAGCCAGAGATAAATATTACCAAGCTAACCGCAACGGTTCCTGAAGGGTCGTTCAGCGCTCATGCTAATACAAAATTAGTAGGCATTACTGCTTTACCTGGCACATTAGAAGATGTGGGCTATTGGGTGAGTCACTTACTCGCCGATGCAACGATTACCGCAGATAAAGCGTTCGCTGAGAGTATGATGTCAGGCTATATGATGGGACAAATATTGGCGAACCCTCAAGCCCAAGGCATGACCCCTGAAGAAATACAGGCGGCTGCCGATCAGCAAGCGCCAATGATGATTAATTCTTTTGCACAACAAGGGTTAATTAAAGTCACTGAAGACGGTTACGAAACACAATTAACCCTTAAAGATGGCAAAGCCAACGTTAATGGCACTCCCATACCATTGCCATTTGCACCTCAATAAACGTTGAGCGCTAGTACGCCTTAATCATGGTGAACATTACTCTTGGTCAAGGGTAATGTTCATCAGCTCTATCGCGCTGTATACCCTTCCTGGTGCCACTACAGTAATAGCTTCATTTAGCGCTACCAACCCTGGCTCACTGCGTTTCATAATATGAGATAGCAATATTCGCTTAGCTTTTGATTGGGTTGCAATCGCAATCAGCTGTTTAGGTGTCATGTGCAAATTTTTAGCAACCTCGCCTGCGTTATCGTCAATTGCATTATGTAACACTAAAAGGTCAGCACCTTTAGCAAACTCAGCGAGTGTATTGGCCTTGTCATTAGTATCACCAGAAAATACAACCTCACAGCCATTTACCTTTACTTTCCATGCAAGGGCCGGAATGGGACCGTGATGAACTGAAAGCGCCTCTAGGCTTATAGCATCATTAAGTGAAACGGTGAACGGTGATTGTAATGACGCTGATAGTGATACCGAAGTAGGTCGAATGGTGTAATCGTCTTGCCCTTCCTTGGTATAAGAAGACAAGTAGCGATAAGCGCCATGACTGCCCAAAAGCGTTTTAAGGTAAGTCGATGTATCTGGCATAACGTCGTTGCCTTGTGGCCCGAAAATGGGTAAGTCGCTATTTCGAGCGGTGAAAAAGCTTCCCTTTATGAAGCTGGGCACATCGGCAGCGTGATCAGTATGTAAGTGCGACAACACCATTGCTTGGATATCGTCAAATATCGCCCCGGACGCACCAAACTGCACACTGCTGCCACTACCTGCATCGACCAAAATACGCGCACTATCGTCAACCCACACTATGTAAGCGCTTGAAGTGCGCCCATCATCCAATTCAGGACCGCCTGAACCAAGTACTTGTACCGAAACGTCGTGACACGCTTGAGCCTTTGTCACTTCATTTAGTATTGATTCCGGCGTTCGCACATCACTAGTGTCACTATACGCAACGCTAGAGAAACTCAACACGGCGCTGCACAGTGTAGTGACGAGCAAATTATTTAATACCCTGTTTCGCTGCGGGCGGAACAGGCGCTTTTGTGAGTGACTTTGTGTTGTGGTTCGATGTGCATGCATTATGTGGGTTCCTATTGCCATTATGTAGGCTGCGCTTTTGCCTTTTGCCGTGAGTTTACGTTTACAAGACCAGTAGACGCATGTTTTGTATTCAATAATAGGCAAAAAAGGGAGCAAGCCCCCTTTTTTACGCACGTTTATGAGCAAGCATTAGTGTGATTCTGACTGGCTTTCTGCCACCATAATAGTTTTGATATTTACAAATTCGCGAATGCCATAACCACCGTGTTCACGTCCGTACCCACTGTCTTTCACACCACCAAAAGGCAAGTTTGGCTGGGCAAGTGAATACCCATTGATGTTCACCATCCCCGTATCAAACTCATCTTTAGCGAGAGAAATTGCCTTTTCGGTATCAGTACTAAAGATACCGCCACCCAAACCATAGCGAGAGTCGTTGGCGACTTCCATGGCTTGTTTATCATCTCGGGCACGAATTAGTGATGCGACGGGCCCAAATAACTCGTCGTCGTAAGCAGGCATACCGGGAGTGACGTTTTCTAGTACAGTCACCGGATAGAAGTAACCGTCGGTATCAGGGACTTCGCCACCCAATGATAGCGTTGCCCCCGCTTCCAGCGATTTTTTCACTTGTTCGTGCAATTCGTCGCGTAGGTCTTCGCGCGCCATGGGCCCAAGGTCGGTATTTTCGTTGGTGGGATCTCCCACTTTTAATTTGCTGCACTGTGCAACAAACTTTTCTTTAAACTCATCGTAAACGCTATCTACAACGACAAACCGCTTTGCCGCTACACAGGTTTCACCATTGTTGATAACGCGACCTTGAATACACATTTCCACTGCATGGTCGATATCGGCATCAGCGAGTACCAAAAACGCATCATTACTGCCTAGTTCCATGACCGTTTTCTTTGACATACTCGCTGCTTCTTTAGCGACCTCCTTGCCCACTTCGTCGCTTCCCGTGAAGGTAACGCCACGTACATATTTATGCTTAATAAGGTCACTTGCCGTACTGCCATCTATCAACAGCGATTGATAAACATTTTTTGGGAAACCAGCATCTTCATACATTTGCTGAATGGCCATTGCCATACCAAATACGTTCTTGGCATGCTTAAGCACTGTCGTATTACCCGCCATTATGTTTGATGCACTGTAGCGAATAACCTGATACAAGGGGAAGTTCCATGGTTGTATACCTAAAATAACACCAATGGGTTGATAGGTAATAATTGCGCGACCGCCTTCAAAAATACGATGTTCATCTTCTAAGAACTCGGCACCGTGTTCGGCGGTATAACGACAAATTTCAGCGCACAACTGCACTTCTTGTTTTCCCTGAGCAGTCACTTTACCCATTTCTCGGGTCATTAAGCTCGCTAGGTCATCAATACGCTCTTCCATGATGTTGGCGAGGTTTTTAAATAAATCGGCACGGGTTGCAAACGATGTGCGGCGCCAATTTAGGTAAGCTTCTTGAGAGCGGGTAACGGCTTGCTCAGCATCGTCTACAGACATTAGATGATAATGATCGATCTTTTCGCCAGTAGCGGGGTTGTATGTATTCACTGTCTCACTCATTGTCACACTCCTTATTCCATGTGGTCTAAGGCAAGTGCAACTACAACGCCAAGCCGGCAAACAATTAAATTACATTAAAAACATAAGCTTATTAAATATCTAAGCGGATTTCTTAGTACAAAAGATGCGTCGATCAGGAAAAGATTACTGGTTAGGGAAAAGATTTCAGAGACACGGCTATCGATAACGCCGTGGCTCTAAATAGATTTATAGCAAAGATATACGGGCTCTTAGTCTGTATACAAATCTGGGAAATGAAATTTGGCCATAGCAAGTGTAAGGGCAACCTCGTACACACTTTGACGCGTAGCATGATTCAAGGTTAAAAGGCCAATGGCGCCGCCCTTTTGCTTGACATTGACTGTGTCGAACAACTTATCCATTACGGTTCCCAATTCTTCACCGCGCTGCAGTGCTTGATACACACTCACGGGTAAGGGCAAGCTTGCGCTACGACTCACTGACCAATGCCCCTCATGGTAAATAGCCACATAAGCAAAGGTTGCAGGGCCATCTTCAAATACATCAACGCCTCCTTCAATCGCAACATACCACGCATCACTCAAGCCACCTTGATGATGTGCAAGCATCGCTTTTACGCGATTGATAGCGCCTAATCGGGTCTCTTCTTCCGTCATTGGCTGGTCAGCGACGCCACTTGGAACACTTATGCCTTGCGCATCAAAATCGTGCTCAAGCGTGTCAGATAGGGTATTAAGCGCTGCATTAATTTTTACCGGATTTTTTGAACCCACAAATATGGTATCAGAAAGCATGGAACGTCCTTATTACTGGCTCTTTTTAATGACTGGGTGGGCATTGATATCATCTAACATCAAGCGATAGTCACGCACGGCAGGAAACTCGGTAATATTGCGATTGGGCAACTGACTGTCAGGGTTATCTACTGCTAACAAATGCTTAATACCGAATGTTTTCGCTGCATTAAGAATAGGTAATGAATCATCAACAAATAAAGTACGTGACGCATCAAATTTCACACGCGCCTGTAAGCGTTGCCACAACAGTTGAGACTCTTTTGTTACACCAAATTCATGCGTCGATATGAGGTTATCAATGTGAGCATCTAGCTGGGTATACTCTAGCTTAAGCGCCAAACTATGAGGGTGAGCATTAGTCACTAAAATCACCTCTCTCCCTGATTCATGCAGCGCTTTTAGAAAAGGTATTGTATCGTCGCGAAGCATTAGTAAATGCGACAATTCGCGTTTTAATGGCATAAATTCATTGTCTAAATCCATTTGCAGCGCCTGCGCCCAATAATCGAGGCAGTACCACTGAATTTGTCCAAATACCGCATCGTAACGCGCAGTCATGGCAGCACGGCTTTCCTCTTCAGAAATACCGCGTAATTCGGCCAATCGTTTAGGTAAATGATGTAACCAGAACTGGTTGTCATAGTGCAAATCTAACAGGGTGCCATCCATATCGAGCAGCACTGTGTCAATTTCATTCCAAGGCAGAAAGGGCAAGCGATTTTCCTCATAATGAAGTAAGCTAAAGACTACTGATCTTTGCTCGTTAAAATTGTAACGGTAAAGAACAACAGGCCCTAGATACAGATTGTATGAAAGTATGATAACAAAGTTGTAGCGAGAGACATGCCTAAAATTGATCCAAACAAACCGTTACCACAAATTCATTCTCGTGAAATCGTTGCGCAAAGCAAACTCTTCAGGGTAGAACGCCTTGACCTTGAGTTCTCTAACGGTGCCACCCGAGAATTCGAACGTATGGCTGGCGGCAACCGCGGCGCGGTTATGATTGTGCCAATGTTAGATAAAGATACCATGGTGCTTATTCGCGAATATGCAGCGGGTACACACTCCTATCAACTTGGATTCCCCAAGGGCTTAATTGATCCCGGTGAGACGGCCATTGAAGCCGCTAACCGCGAACTGCAAGAAGAAGCCGGCTTTGCAGCCAATGAGTTAGTTGAGCTGCACAAAGTGAGTATGGCGCCTACTTTCTTCAACGCGAACATGACCATTGTGTTGGCAAGAGACCTATACCCTAAACGTTTAGAAGGCGATGAACCTGAACCACTTGAAGTCATTCACTGGCCTTTAGCCGAAGCAGATGCTTTACTTGCACGAGAGGACTTTATTGAAGCACGCTGTATAGCTGCCCTGTTTTTAGCTCAAAAGTGGTTTAAGGAACAATAAACAATGCCCGATGACGCCCATGCCGACCTTTTAGAACTTGCCAAAACAATTGCTGTAGAAGCGGGTGAAGCTGTATTAGAAGTGTATGACAAAGGTGATTTCGACGCCTATCAGAAAGACGACGAGTCGCCTGTCACTAGTGCAGACTATCTTGCTAACGACATTATTAATAAACGCCTAAAGGCAGCAACACCTGACATTCCAATATTGTCAGAAGAAAACAAGCATGCAAGTTTAGAAGAACGAAAGCATTGGTCGCGATATTGGCTTATTGACCCTATAGATGGCACCCAAGAGTTTATTGCCAGAAGCGGCGATTTTGCCGTGAACATTGCACTGATTGAAAACAATGAGCCTGTAATTGGCGTTATTTTCTGGCCTCCTGGACAGTCACTCTATTACGCTGCAAAAGGCAAGGGGGCGTTTAAATCATCCCCTGATGGCGAACATCGTATTCACGTGCGCAAGTTAGACGACCCTAAAAACAGTGTCGTAATGATTGCGATTAGCCGCCGCCAATCTAGAGAAAAAGTATTAAGCAGGATGTGCGCTAAGCGGGTTTATCAAACACTGCCTTTAGGGAGCTGCTCGTTGAAAGCCTGTTTTATTGCCGAAGGTAAAGCCGACGTATTTATGCGTATTGGCGTTACCGGAGAATGGGACACCGGTGCGTCTCAGTGCATAGTTTGTGAAGCGGGAGGCAGTATATCTGCGGCAAACTTTGAGCCGCTCACTTACAATCAGCGTCATTCTCTGGAAAATCCGGATTTCGTCGTCATGGGCGATAAACGCGTGCCATGGCAAGATATCGTACAATACGATGATTTTGTAAACCCACATCAGCACTAACCCGTAGAAAACAGGTATATAGCTGGGGGTAAACCCGCGTATAATAATGCAGTAATGTTGCTGGGCTACATTGCGCTTTAATGATCACCATCAATCGCGATGGAATCAACATGTTAAAAGGAGTAAACCTATGATGGCGACACGTATTCGTACGTTATCGACAGCCTTGCTCGCTTGTGGGCTAGCATTTCCAGCAGCCGCAGACTGGACAATTGACAGTGACAAGAGTGCACTGCATTTTATGTCGACAAAAAATGCGCAAGTTACTGAAGTGCATCAATTCGATAGTTTTAAAGGCAGCTTATCAGATGACGGTAAGCTAATAGTAACGGTAGACCTTTCATCGGTTAATACTGCCATTGATATTCGCAACACGCGTATGCAAGAAATGCTATTCAATGTAGCTAAATACGCTGAAGCGTCGTTTGAAGCATCGCTGCCAGAGACCATGACAACCCTTGAAACAGGCGATGTAGTATCAGGTAAAGTAGACGGTATTCTCATGCTTCATGGTAAGGCCGTCCCTACAAGTTTTTCAATTACCGCCAGTAAAGTCAGCGACGATACCATTAGCGTTTCTACCTCTGAGCCTACGTTAGTGAAGGCAGAAGCATTCGGCCTTGCTGATGGCGTTGCTGCCTTGCAAAAAGTCGCAGGTCTTAACAGTATTACGACAACCGTTCCGGTGACTTTTTCGGTTATGTTCAACCAGTAATGTCAGTGAAGAGTTTACTTTCAATTAAACAAAAAACCGCACGTTACGTGCGGTTTTTTATTCACTTAATATCGCTTTAGACATTATTTACCAAAGCAGGTCGCATGGGCAGTGGCTTTTGACTCAATACTTGTTCAGGCATAGTAAGCGACAAACTTACCGGCAAACTCGGCACCTGTGGTTTGTGCTGACTAATCGCAAAGTATGACATTGCAACGCGCAAACGCTTCAGTGCTTTGCACTCATGAATTTCTTGGTCGATGACAAATACGCCCCAATTACGCATGGTAACGCCTAATCTATCGCTACTTGAAAGGCGGATAACCGGTGCCGCTAACACCATACCCACCAGCACGGGCAGCAACCACATGAACAATGACGGTGTAAAATAGAAGGTTGTTACGCCCCAAGCAACAGCCAAACAGCTCATAATTTGAGTATGTTTAATGGCGACCTTCCAAGGCACCTTCCGCCCTTCGCGCTCTTGTGCTTCCCATTTAACCGAGTGCCCTACAAACACGCTGATCACGAAGTAGCTATGATAAAACATCATAAGGGGGGCAATTAGCACTGCCATAAGTAGCTCCGCTGCCGCCCCTTTTAGCAATGACCAAGCACCGCCAAACTCGTCGCTTCGCTTAATAAGTGCAAGCACAATGCCCAACACTTTAGGCAAGAATAATAATGCAGCTGTACCCCACATAGTCACCATCATCATATCTTGACGCGCAACCTGCCAGCTTGGGAACAACTGATACTCTGATACAAAAAATTCAGGCACTGACGTGGCACGTATAAGGGCGTCAGCTGTGCCAAGCGCCAGCATGCAAAACAGAATAAGCGACGAGATATAGGCGAACGCACCAAACAAGAAATGTAAGCGATTGGCCGTTTTAAGGCCTTTTACGTTAAGCAGGCCTAAATGCTGAATATTGCCTTGCACCCAACGACGGTCTCGAATGGCATAATCAACAATATTACTCGGAACTTCTTCGTAACTCCCTGTGGTATCGGTAAGCAAGTATGCTTGCCACCCTGCTCGACGTAAAAGCGCCGCTTCCACAAAGTCGTGACTTAGAATTTCTCCACCAAAAGGCGCTCGCCCTTCCAACGTAGGCAAACCGCAATGCTGCATAAAAGGCGCGATGCGAATGATAGCGTTGTGCCCCCAATAGTTCGCACTGTCGGTTTGCCAAAACGATAAACCTGTTGCCAACATCGGGCTGTAAAGGTGCGCCGCAAATTGCACAAAGCGACCAAAAAAGGTGTTTTGGCGAACGGGCATAGGAATTGTCTGCACTAGGGCAGTGTCAGGGTTTTGTTCGATACGACGAGCCAAGTCTTGCATGCGCTCGCCGCTCATAACGCTATCTGCATCGAGTACGATCATAGATTCATAGTGACCACCCCAGCGCTCACAGAAGTCCTTCAAATTTCCCACTTTTCGATGAAGATTTTGCTCTCGTCTACGATAGAAAACCTGCTGAGAAAATCGTCCTAGTCGCTTCTGTAAGCGTGCGAATGCGCGTAGTTCTGCGTCAGCCTTTTGCATATCACGCGTATCACTTAGCATATAGAAATCAAACTGCTTGGCATTCGCGCTGTCCATTAATTCGCGAATACAAGCCTCAAATCCCACCATAATTCGACGCGTATCTTCGTTATAGACTGGCATGACAATAGCGTGACGCTGATGCAATGGTGTTTGCGCATCAGGTGTTTGCAATGTCTTTTTCAAGCTGAGGGGGTCGATATTAAATATCTGCAATACAAAGCCAATAATACCCGTCCAAAATGCCATACATAACCAAGCAAACAAGGTAAGCCCTAAGCCCAGCTGAGCAATTTCCAGATTGGTTAAACCATTAGGTAAAAATATCTCATACAAACTCCAACCGGCCAGCGCCGTGCTTGGGATCACTAGCATTGCCATTATAAACAAACGCATGGTTTCTCCTTTGATAAACATTTGCGATGCCCTAGGTGGCACATCGCTTTGACTGTGAGGCACCGCGTTATCCTCGTTTGATGAATCTTGCGTAGGCGTCGTCAACACGCGCGCAACGTGCTCATTGTTGTGGTTGATAGACATAGTTCCACACCTCACTAATACGCTTACCGTCTTTTTCAATATAGGCGCGCATATCTACGGTTTGCTTTTCTTTGGGTTTTACCAAAAACGTGGCGCGCCATTCTTGCCCATCGGCTACGGCATACAGTCTTTGTTCGGAAATGGCTCCATTAGCGCCTTGTACAACAAGCTTCATCGCTTGGTCGTCAAAAGAGGTATCTTGAGGCGCTGTAAAATCAACGCTGAATTGGCGGGTAGTCGACAGTTTGTCGTTCTTAAATTCATCCCCTGGCAGTACCGCTTTGCCTTGGCGAGTGCGTACAACTGACGCAAGTTCACTTACAAATGGATTTTGTTCTACTGTGCTCAATTGATAAGAAAAATACAGAGATTCCCCTGCATTAAAAGGCGTTTCTGGAGTCCAGAATGCAACAATATTGTCGTGAATTTCTGATTTGGTTGGGATCTCAACCACTTCGAGGCGGCCTTTGTCAAAGCCAGCTTCAGGCGTTACCCACAAGCCAGGGCGAAGATGATAGTTGGCTTCTGCATCAAGATAATTACCCCACTCTGCGTCGCGTTGCAGCATGCCGAAGCCTTTGGGCGCAGTGTCACTCAATGAAGTAACTTGTAAACGCGCTGGGTTAGTTAGCGGGCGCCAGATTTCTTCTCCTGCGTGCGTTACCATTAATACGCCATCACTATCGTGAACCTCTGGTCGATAGTCGTCGATACGTCCTTGCGTGTTTTCACCATACAAAAACATACTGGTAAACGGTGCAACCCCCAACTTTGCCACATCTTCACGCGCAAACAGCCAGCTTTCTACCTTTACGCGAGTATCTATACCAGGCTCAATAACAAACTTATATGCACCTGCTACCGACGGGCTCTCTAACCGAGCGTAAATCGTAATAGGCTGACCATCGCTTGGCTCAATCACCCAGAACTCAGTGAAATGCGGAAACTCTTCGCCCTTGGCAAGTGCAGTATCTATAGCCAATCCACGCGCAGAAATGCCGTAAACTTGGTTTTTACCCACTAAACGAAAATATGATGCACCTAAAAAAACAGCGAATTCGTCCTTGTACTCGTTATTTTTAATGGGGTAGTGAACACGAAAACCTGCAAACCCAGACTTTTCATCGGTAAGACCAGCCAACGCTTGCGCACTACCATCGTACTTAAACATAGCACTATCAAAAGGAAGGCGAGTCGGTGTATTGTCAGCACCTATAGTGTGAATAGTGACTGGGTATTCGTACAGAAAGCCAGGGTGAAAAAACTGCAGCTCGTAATCGTTTTCCCCACGCCATAAACTAGCCTCACTATCGAAACGAATAGAACGATAGGTGGTGTAATCAATTTCCTTAAGCTTACTGTCAAGGCCGTGGTCATCTTGCTCGTAGTCTTCTTTTGCTGAAGCACGCGCAGCATCAATGACTGATTGTAGTACTGGCGAAGACTTTTGCGGTTGATTTGCATCACTGACCTCAAGGGCCCATGCGCTTTGCTGTAAAGCACCAATAAACATTAAAGACAGTACACTCGCCATCGACACAAGCGTATGTGTTAGCGCTTGTGAGGTAAAACCTTTTGTTGAAAATAAAACTGGCTTAGCCATTTGTCCTCTCCTTATGAAAACAACGGTTACCGATGTGGGCAAAACACCTCATTCGCCAACGTTAAGAAAAGCGCTCTCTTCCTTTCTTATTCGTCGTGCCTTGCTCGCCTTGTCACTGATGAAGTAGATAAAGTGCTGTGAATCCCAATCCAGTCAAATGGGAAGTGGGGATAGGCGAACATTCGATAACATGCGTAGTTATTGAACAAAAGGCTGAGCAAAAGGTGTTCCAATGCGCTAGGGGAGTGTATTAATTTAAAAAAAAAGATTATTTAACAAATGGTTACGTGATAAACATTCGATAATAGATGCAAGCCAAATGCTTAGTGAAGATAGTGAACACAGAAATCACGCCCAAAAGTGTTGTTTTTTAGCGACAGTTCTTATTTGTACTTCGAGGTAATAGGGTCGAAATGCGCTTTAACAGCGTCCTCAACATTCATTTCCTACCGAAAATTAACATTTAATATCAGATACTTAAAAATACACCGTTCCTTTTCATATGTAAGTTGGCAAAGCCTTTGCACTCACCAGATAACGATAAGTTAGCGCTTGTTTCTTCCATACGGGTTGGCGCAAGCACAAACGGTATGCATTGTTTTGAATGTATAAACAAAACAATGCCACTGTGAATATTAAGGAGTTATCACATGCGTAAAGCAATCACACTATTGGCCGCACTTACTGCTGCAACACTGCCTCTTTCTGCGATGGCAGATAAGCCTGACTGGCGTTACGTTGAAGGTGGTTACACTAAAATGGACTTCGACGGTAATGAATCATTTGAACCAGACGGCCTTACCATCAACGGTAAATACCTGCTTAACAGTAATTGGTATCTTAATGGCGAATACAGCTTCTTTGAAGAAGGTAACTTTGACTTTGACACGCTGACGCTAGGTGCAGGCTATCGCCTTCCCGTTAAT
Organism: Alteromonas sp. McT4-15; assembly: GCF_020515205.1. Taxonomy (NCBI): domain Bacteria; kingdom Pseudomonadati; phylum Pseudomonadota; class Gammaproteobacteria; order Alteromonadales; family Alteromonadaceae; genus Alteromonas; species Alteromonas sp. McT4-15. Next base: position 55,748 of record NZ_JAJALG010000001.1, on the reverse strand, counting down.
GCAACAACTGATGCATACTTCGGCGCAAACCTAGAGCGCGTGGACGGCGACTTCGATGACGAAACAGGCTATAGCATTAACGCTGGTCTTCGCTCAATGATTACCGAACAGGTCGAGCTTGCAGGCGAAGTAGGTTACTACGATGTAGATGACGGTGAAGCGACGTTTAAAGTGGGCGCAAATTATTACATTACGCCGCAGTGGGCCGTAGGCGCTAACTATGAAGTTATTGACGACTGGGACATTATGCAAGTCACCGCTCGTTACGCGTTTTAAGCCTTCCTCTCCTCAGGTAGGTTAGCCGGGTTGCTCGACCCGGCGTTTTTGTTTTATCTACTCTTCGCTAGCTTGAATATCTTCTTTGCGCTTAATATCAACACTTTCATGAAGTTCTGAGTAAACCAACACCGCCTCGCCCGACTTTAGTCGTTTAAGCACTTGCTGCACTTTAACGTCAAGAGACACTTCTTGTTCGCCATAGTCCGTTCCCTCGCGAAGTACAAACGATTCAGCCAAGCTATACAGCGTATCGGCTTCTAGCGCATCAATTGGGATAATCATACATTCTCCGGTAGGTCTACGTTAACACTATCAATGGTGTTCATGACAAGTCGCTACTTTGAGTAACTGCAGGTACTGTCAACAGGTAACACTTCACTCACAAAACGTTTAACGCGCTCATGCAGCCACACTTTAGGATTGAGCATAGAGCCTTGCATGAAGCCCACATGACCACCTCTCTCACTCAACTCAACGGTCACATTGCGCGCTAGTTCTTCTTCTTTAGGCACAATTAAATGGTTCATAAACGGATCGTCGATGCTGTGAAGCACTAAAGTAGGACAGTGAATAGCGCTTAAGAAATGGTACGCACTACACTTTTCGTAATAGTCTTGGGCATCAGCAAAGCCGTGTAGTGGCGCCGTAATCTTCTCATCAAACTGCGTAAAACTGGTCATGCTATCCACATCGCTTTTGGTCAATTGGATCAATTTGCGATAGTCGATGTATTCCATTTTTTTGCGTAGCGTGTTTTTCATGCTCGTGAGTAAATACTTCTGATATACCCGTGAAAAACCTTGGTTAATCGACTTAGCACACTCAGAGAGCTTTAACGGCGACGAAATAGCAACAGCGGCTTTAAGCCAACGCTGTGCGGGGTTTTCTCCCAATAATTTGAGCAACATGTTTCCCCCTAATGAAAAGCCAATTGCGACTTTAGGGATACGGGGAAATTTGTCATGAAGCCATTGTAAAAAGAAGCTGGGATCTTCTGTCTCACCACTGTGGTAGGCGCGAGCTTTTAAATTAGGCACACCGCTACAACCGCGATAATGCATCATCACTACCTGCCAGCCATTAACCGATAACTGTGCCATCATATCGTTGGCGTAATGAGATTTGATGCTACCCTCTAAACCGTGAAATAGCACTACGATCCCAGACGTCTCTTGTGGCTTTGGCCCCCATGCAACATCAACAAAATCATCATCAGGTAATGTGAGTCGCTCCATTTCGTAAGAAAGGGGAAGACGTTTTTGAATAAAGCGCGGCCATATTGTTTGCACATGACGATTTTTGGCCCACCCTGGCACTTTAAAGCTGCTTTTAATTATTTTTCCATGCGATAGCGCTGATTTACTCATTCTATTTCTTATGTTTTTGTTACGGTAATTGGTTAACAACTAGACTGATTAGGCGCCGCGCTTCGCTACTCTCTCTTAAGCCATAAGCATTAATGAATGCAGCGATAGAGGCGTTAAATACATTACCAGCTTGAACTTGTGGCGGTAAACAACTCACTTCTTCGGCATTAAACGCAGTGATCATGTCGTTCTGCTGCGCCCTTTCTAGGGCCAGTTCTTCCGCTTTTAATGCCTCGTAATGTGCACTGTCGCCACCTTTTTCAGGGTGGGCGGCTTTGCGAAGAGCGCGATGTGCTACCAATTTCGCTTCGCTCGTTGACATCGACGCTATAACGTTTTTTAGCTGGCTTAAGTTTATGATGGCATTATTTTCCAAACACCAGCACACAAGCAAGAGAACGTTTACATTTACGCCATGGTTATCTTGAAGTACTAACGCTAAAGGTGCGATATCCGCAGAGGTATAACGACTTACACTGTATTGCCAAAACGTGTTTGCATCGAGTTTAAGCGTTGGCGCTGTCATAAGCATCTCGCTCCAATTCAATTTGCTCTTGCGCATCTAGCCACGCCATTTCTTCTTCTTCTAACTGCTGCTTTAATTTGGTTTGCTTATCAAGTAACTGCATCAACGTTGATTTGTTTTCTTCGTTATAAAGCGCAGTATCAGACAGCGACGCTTCAACATCATTAAGTGCAGCAGTGTGTTTTTCCATGGCCTTTTCGTGCTTTTCTACTGCTTTTTTATAAGGTGCTATCTTCTGCCTAAATTCTGCTTCGCGGCGCTTTTCTTCTTTACGGTCAATTTTACGCTCTGGCTTACTTTGATCACCCGCTGTTTTAAGCGCTTCCTCTTTCGCGTCGCTATTTGCCTTTGCTTTTTCTGCAGCCTGTTGCTTCAAGATCCAATCGCGGTAGTCGTCTAAGTCTCCACTGAATGGCTCAACCGCACCACTGTCCACTAAGTAAAAGTCTTCACACACTGAAGACAATAAGAAACGATCGTGCGAAACCAGTACCATGGCACCTTCAAACCCCTGAAGCGCGATATTTAGTGCATGGCGCATTTCAAGATCTAAATGGTTGGTCGGTTCATCGAGAAGCAATAGATTAGGCTTTTGATAAACAATAAGGGCAAGTACCAAGCGCGCTTTTTCGCCACCCGACATAGGGGCAACTGGCGCTAGTGCCTCATCGCCGTTAAAGCCAAAACCACCAAGATAGTCACGAAGTTGTTGTTCTGTTGCTTTTTCATCTATTCGCTGTAAGTGCAACAACGGCGTAGCGTTGGCATCAAGTGTTTCCAGCTGATGCTGCGCAAAATAGCCTATCTTAAGCCCCTTGGCCGTATTGAATATGCCCTGTTTGGGCGCATGTACGCCAGCAAGGAGTTTAATTAATGTTGATTTACCTTGACCATTTCGCCCCAATAGACCGATACGACTACCCGGTACTAAATTGAGCTTCACATGCTCTAACACAATGTGATTTTCATAGCCAAGCTGGATATTTTCCATCTGCACCAAAGGATTCGGTAATGCCGTAGGGGCAGCAAAGGCAAAACTAAATGGGCTCGCCATGTGCGCTGGCAATAACACTTCCATTTTTTCTAACTGCTTGATACGACTTTGAGCCTGCTTAGCCTTACTCGCCTTAGCCTTAAATCGGGTAATAAATGAATTGAGGTGGGCGACCTTTGCCTGTTGCTTTTCATACTCTAAATTTTGCAAGCGAATGCGTTCAGCGCGTTGAGTTTCGTAAGCAGAATAGTTGCCGGTGTACGTGATCAGTTTTTGATGTTCAACGCTAACGATTTGAGCAACGGTGTTATCAATGAATGCTTTATCGTGAGAAATTAATAGCAATGTACCGTTATAGCGCTGTAACCATTTCTCAAGCCAAATTACCGCATCTAAATCTAAGTGGTTTGTTGGCTCATCCAGCAATAATAGGTCTGACGGACACAAAAGTGCTTGCGCCAAATTTAAGCGCATACGCCATCCACCTGAAAAGTCGGTAACAGGCGCGCTAAGCTGTTGATTGGTAAATCCAAGTCCAGACAAAATAGTGGCAGCGCGAGACTCAACATCGTAGGCGCCAGCTTGCTCTAGTTGACCATGTAGCTGGCCTATTTGCACGCCGTCTTCACGGGTCTCTGCTTCAGCCAATTGAGCTTGAAGTGCACGTAAGTGTTTATCGCCATCAATCACGTAGTCAATTGCACTACGATCCGATGCAGGTGTCTCCTGCGCGACACTCACTATGCGCCAATCGCTTGGAACACTGCAATCGCCAGCATCAACGCTTAACTCATTTCTCAGAAGTGCAAAGAGCGTAGATTTACCGCATCCGTTACTCCCAATAAGCGCTACTTTATGGCCAGGGAATACCTGCATAGACGCGTCTTCTAGCAGCATTTTGCGGCCGCGAAGCAATGAAACGTTAGAAAGCTTGATCATGAATTACCTGCGATGAACAACTGAGGGCGCGTATAATACCAGTTAGTACAAGCATTACACAGCTTTCGTCTGATGACGTTTATTCACTCGCATAATAACAAAAACTTGGGGGAATAGCTGATCAGTAACGCCTGTTTAACGTATAATACGTGCGAATTTCCACAAAGGTGTATGTATGTCAAACCGCGTAAGACGTCGCTTTGTTGCAGGAGCAACCTGCCCTAAATGCCAAGAGCAAGATACTATTTCGCTCTATTTTGAGAATAACGTGGAAAAGTTAGAGTGTGTTGCGTGTGGTTATCACGAAGCCCAAACTGACGAAAAAGTCAGTGCAGTAACACGTGCAAACGAAGACGTTATCGGTATTTTTAAACCACACTAGTACGTAATCTTTTCAAAATGCTGCGTAGAAGTCACATACTGCTGACATGTGAAAAGTGCGATAAAGAAGTGTGAACATATTATGGTTCACACTTCTTAAACATTAGGTCTCGCTTTTTGAGCGCTTTAATAGCAGCCACCTCGTGGCCACAAACACCAATCCCGTAACACCTCCTGATACGAAATAGGTAGCCAGTTTGACATTGTCAGACATACGCTCAATAACATCACCAAGTATGTAAAGCTGTAATAAGCCTGCGACAACACTTACCAAAAATGCCCAAAAAACGATAGCCATGTTAGTCAGTCCACATAACGTCAAACATGTATGCTACAGCAGCACCCACGCCGCCGCCCAGCATGCCCATTGGGCCAGAGAAACTGCCCGCGACAGCACCGCCTAATGTGTTGGCGAAAAGCGCCCCCATTTCGAAGTCGCCCCAGCAGTATTCAGCACAACCGCCGCTTACCATCGTAATTTCGTTCATTTGTAGTTGTTGCATTGTTCTTTCCTTAGATACAAGTCGTAGCCTGATTGCTACCTGTAAAGCATGGCATAACACAGGCAAAAATGAACCTGATCTTACGCCTAGAATTTTGCGCAATTCGCTCATTGCTTAGCGCGTGTGGTGAGCAAACCTGCTTTAGGTACAGTTCTTGAAGGCTTTAAGACAACACACTGGGATTTAAAACGATGAACCAATTTAAAACCCAGTTACTTATACGTAACGAGAAGGCGAACAGTGATGAGTAGGACACGCGTTGTTACCATGTTGCTTGCCGTGCTAATCACGCTTGGGACTGTGCGCATCAGTTTACCTTATGCGGTAGCGTGGTATATCAACGATACATTGAGCCAGCCAGGCAATTACGATGGCCGAGTGGGTGATGTTGACCTTATGTTATGGCGAGGCGCGTACAGCCTTGAACACGTATTGCTATACAAGGCGAATGGCGAAGTAGACCGCCCGTTATTTAAAGCCGACTATGTCGAATTTACGCTTTCTTGGACACAACTATTAGATGGTGCAGCAGTAGGTCGCGTGGTGGTTAACTCGCCTGAGATAAACTTTGTTGACAGTAATGCCAGCGAAAAGCGTCAGTCTGGTAAGAACGAAAATTGGCTCTCAATTGCCGATCAGCTATTTCCATTGCGCATTGATAAACTAGCGATAAATAATGGCAAAATTGCTTTTTATAACCCTGATACCACCCCCGCTATTGATATTTCACTGCATGATATTCAACTTGAGCTTAATAACCTTGTAAACAGCGATAGATTGTCAGATACACGAGTGGCCACCGGTAAAGCAACTGGACAGACTGCAGAGCAAGGCACATTAACAGTAGACGCCAAACTTAATCCGGCTACCCATGCCCCCACTTTCGATATTGATATACACGCTGATAATGTGGGCTTGGTCAATTTTAAGAATCTATTAGACACTTACGCACCCTTTGACTTGGAAGCAGGCACAATGACACTTGCCGCTGAAATCGCGTCAAACGAAGGCAAAGTAAAAGGTTATGTGAAGCCCATCTTGCACAACGTAGAAGTGTTTAGCTGGAAAGGTGATATCCAGCAAGATGGCGATGGTTTTTTTGAAGGTAGTATAGAAGCCATTTCAGCATTAGTGACTGAGCTTTTTGAAAACCAAAGTAAAGACCAGATTGCAACGCGCATCCCCATTGAAGGTGATATTTCTGACCCTGAAGCGCAAACGTGGGATGCCTTCACTGCTATTTTAAAAAACGCTTTTGTACAGGCCTTTAATGGTGATGTAGAAAAAACCATTGAGTTGGAAAGACTTGATGTTGATAAGTCACAACAACAAAGCACAGACTAGGTTGTACACAATACACCCGTGATTATACTGTGCTTTATCGCTCTAGCTCCTGCGAAAGATAAATACTTTTGTTGCTAGCAAGGCAACAACTGGCAGCATACTAAATCGTACAGCTATCACCGCAGTCATTTGCACCATCTCGCATGCCTTCAATTTGCTGACTTTCTTGCTTGTCTTTCTCTGCCTGCTTCTGTGTCACAGTTTCTTCAATGGCGTCGAAATCAAGGTTGTCAAACGCATCCATATCAAAGTCACTCATTACAACGTGCCCTTATCGTGTTTTCGTAAAAAATAAATAGAATTCAATTATAAATGGGGCAGTCACTTTTAGTGAACTAAATCGCTAGTTCAAAGCGCGATAACCCATAACGAATTAAATGATGAACACGCTCTAGTAATGGGGAGGGGGCGTTTCTTCAGATTGTTTAGCGATATTTGATGGCTCTATCGATTTCACCCTGTCGATAACATGGCGCACCTTAAACGCAATATCATCCAATTGTTGCTGCTGTGAAGACAATGCATCATTAAGGGCATCAATAGTATGTTCCTGGAAGGCTACTTTGGTTTGCAGTTCTTCAATATAACTATGGGCGGTATCCAGCTGTTCTTGTAAAGCTGCTATACGTGTGTCAGTCATGCTTGTCTCTATTTCTCTCGTTGCCATACTTCGGCTAGGCCGCTGCTACTTGCTGATACTATATTACCATCTGGCATGAAGGCGACGCCATACACAACTGCGGTAGGCGGAGAGATAGTTTCTCGAGATGCCACCTGAATGGCTTGCAGCTGATCACCTGTTTTAATGTCCCACAAATAAACCTTTCGCGAAGGCGAACCAGTAAGTAAATACTTACCATCCTTCGAGAATTCAACATCAGTAAATATTTTCTGACGAGACGCAAAGTTAAGTGCACTCACCGCTTGGCCAGTTTGTACATTCCATATCTGTGACTTACTTTTACTATCAGCAGTAAAGGCGTACCGACCTTCATCGTCTAGTGCTACCTTTGTTACGCGTGTTGGATGAGTGAACGTGTGAATAATTTGACCCGTTTCTGTGCTCCACAGATAAGCAATATAATCATTGCCACCAGTAAGGGCATATTTACCATTAGGTGAAATATCAATGGAATTTACCTTTTCCTGATGGCCAAGAAATTCTAAACGCCTCGATGTGCGAGGCTCAAAATACATGACCTTTCCACTAGAGCGCGCGACAAGTATACCATCGCCATTATTCGCTACTGCTACGTCGCGAATTGATGACTCATCGATGCGCCAAAACCCTTCAGGTTCCCCAGTTTCCATACTCCACAGAGCAAACGCTTCGCGGTCAGCAGTAACGATATAGCGCTTGTCAGCACTAATATGCACCGACATGACTAAGTTGTTACCCTCACCTTGGTGTCCCCAGTGATACAAAGGCTCATCTTCACCAATGCGCCATACATTAATGCCATTATCAACGCCAGATAACACCGAAATGGTGCCATCTGTAGAGATATCTGCGGCATATGCGCCTTCTTCTACATGACGCCACTGTTGTATTGGCGTAGTATCAGGAACAGAACACCCTATGGATACGCCAATAAGTACGACGAGTAACACTATTCTGAGGAACATTTGGGCCTTAAACATAATCAAATGGGTTTCGCTTTGTAAACGCTAGGTTTAACATAGCATGGATCACGCATCTTTAAACTATCGTGCACACTGCCTTGGATGCAGCAGTATAGACATAGACGCATGATGATAAAAATTAATGGAGACGTTTTTATGCAGAAGTCGCTCGTTGCCTTATCTACTATCGCTGCGCTAGGCCTTTTCGCTTGCCAGCCAAACACCACAGATGAGGCCGCTTCTAACGCTGATAGTGCAAAAACAACTTCTGTCTCTGCAGAAGAAATGACAGATTCACAAAAGCAGGCTTATGCCATGGGCGCAAGCATGGGTTTATTTGTTAGCAATCGCGCTGAACAACAAGCTACGCTTGGCCTTGAACTAGACCAAGAAGCCTTAAAGCAAGGGTTCAATGATGGCCTTGCAGATACACTTAAATTCACTCCAGAGCAGATTCAACAAATTGCTCAACAAGGTGAAGAAGTACTGCGTGCTAAACAACAAGAAATGGCTGCCCAAGCTGCTGAGAAAAACATTGAGGCAGGCTTAGCCTACCTAGAAGAAAACGGTAAACGCGAAGGTGTTGTAACCACTGACTCTGGACTTCAGTACGAAGTACTGACCGAAGGTGAGGGCGCCAGCCCAGCAGCAACAGATGTGGTAAAAGTCCACTACCGCGGCACCTTGCTAGACGGTACTGAGTTTGACTCTTCTTACAAGCGTGGTGAGCCTGCTGAGTTCCCACTTAACCGCGTTATTGCAGGCTGGACTGAAGGCGTGCAGCTGATGAAAGAAGGCGCGAAATATCGCTTCCACATTCCATCAGAATTGGCCTATGGTCAACGCTCAACAGGTGCAATCACACCAAACTCTACACTTGTTTTTGATGTAGAGTTGCTTGAAGTGGTTAAGCCAGAAGCAGACGAAGCTGCTGAGTAATCACTGAGCGAACGTCCTCTATTTGCGGGGATATAAAAGAGAAAGCCGACACACAGTGCGTCGGCTTTTTTGTTTAGTGAGTCAGCGTAATCCTTGCCTACCTTTTCCCTACGAGCTAGTGGGTTTTCACCACGCGCGTACCCAAATAGTAAAGTGGGTTATTCAATATGCTTGGTGCCTCGAATCACTCTTTAAGCATAGTTGAAAACGGCAATTTTGCACTTCGCGAGCGCCACTTTCTTGTAACGATTTAGCCTTAAAGCCGTACGCTTAGAACCTTAAGTTTTAACGCCCGTTATCGCTGGGGTGCACGCCTTCTTTCAGTTGGGACTTTTAAGGTAGCAAAGTAATTAAGCAACGAGTGCCCTATTTTATACATTGTGCAACCGGCGATAAGATACAGCACGGTTTCGATGCTTTTAAGACGAACAACAATATCGAGTAAGGCGTACAACAAGAACAGCGCACCGCTTAAAAAAAGCATAAAACCTATGATAGTACCGCTGGTTTGCAAGGGATCTTGATCCGATCGCCTTCGGTTAATCAAAGGTAAGTTGTTACGCATTAGTTTCCCCTAGTGGATTGTCTATTATTTATACTACGACACTACACTTTTAGATTATGTTCAATAAATATTCAAACTCTCTGTATTAAGTCATTTTTAAACGCACTAAAGATTGCGTTTTTGCGCAATACCCTCATAAAGTAAGAGGTATAGAAAAATATTGCTTTTAGGACATTGTGAAAACACCTCTTATTACCCGCAAAGGTTACTTAAAACTTAAGCAAGAACTCGACTTTCTATGGCGAGAGGAACGGCCAGAGATAACACGCAAAGTAACGTGGGCAGCTAGCCTAGGAGATCGCAGTGAAAATGCCGACTACCAATACAACAAGAAGAAGCTACGCGAAATAGACCGCCGTGTGCGCTATTTGCGTAAATGTCTAGAAAACCTGAAGGTTGTAGATTACGACTCGCAGCAAGAAGGCAAAGTCTTTTTCGGCGCATGGGTAGAGATTGAAAACGAGAGCGGCAAAGTGATGGAACTGCGTCTTGTCGGTTACGATGAAATATTCGGCCGCAAAGACTATATCTCTATCGATTCGCCCATGGCGCGCGCGTTGGTTGGAAAAGAAGAAGATGATGAATTTACAGTTAAAACTGAAACCGGAACCAAGGAATGGTGGATCAACCGAATTTGGTATGACCCTACAGACAAGCTATAAGCCACCTTGTGTAACGTAGATATGACAATCTCTTTGGCTACGCGCCTTTCAAAGCAATAATGATCAGACGACTTATATTAAACCGCGGTGCTATACTCACCGCTCAATTTTTCACTCGTAACGCTGTGTGCCACGGGCAGTTAACACATCGTTGATTCGCACTTTCCTATCGCGAATTTTTGCACTTTAGAGCGACTTATGATTATCAATAAAATTGCCGAAGAACTTGCCGTTCAACCTTCGCAAGTTACTGCTGCCGTTAAACTTCTTGATGAAGGAGCAACCGTTCCTTTTATTGCACGCTATCGTAAAGAAGTCACACAGGGGCTCGACGATATCCAACTGCGTAACCTAGAACAGCGCCTCACTTATTTGCGAGAGCTGGAGGAGCGTCGCGATGTTATTCTTAAGTCGATTGAAGAGCAGGGCAAACTCAGCGATACGCTAAAAGCGAGTATTGTCGGCGCAGAGAGCAAGACCACGTTAGAAGACTTGTACTTACCCTATAAACCACGTCGACGCACAAAAGGGCAAATCGCCATTGAAGCTGGCCTTGAAGGTCTTGCCGATACCTTGTTCAACGACCCTAATACCGATATCGACGCTACCGCAAAGTCGTATGTCGATGCCGAAAAGGGGGTTGCTGATACCAAAGCGGCACTTGAAGGTGCGCGCTATATCCTCATGGAACGTTTTGCTGAAGATGCTGCCCTGCTTGGTAAAATTCGTCACTACTTGGTGGAAAATGCCCACCTCAAAAGCACAGTTGCACCGGGCAAAGAAAAAGAAGCGGTAAAATACAAAGACTACTTTGAGCACAGCGAAAAGTACAAAACAGTGCCATCACATCGCGCCCTAGCGATGTTTAGAGGGCGCAATGAAGGCATGCTTCACATTCAGTTAGATGCCGATCCGCAAAATGAAGAAAACGGTCCATCACATTGTGAGCACATTATCGCGAGCCACTACGACATTATGCATCGCGGTCGAAGTGCAGATGACTTTCTTGCTCAAGTTGTGCAGTGGACGTGGAAAATCAAAATTGGTCTTCACATGGAGACTGAACTCTTTAGTACCTTGCGTGAACGCGCTGAAGAAGAGGCTATTGAGGTCTTTGCTAAGAACTTGAATGACCTACTCATGGCCGCGCCAGCTGGCGCGAAGACTACCATGGGCCTCGATCCGGGCTTGCGCACGGGTGTAAAAGTCGCAGTGGTAGACCAAACAGGCAAAGTTGTAGCGACCAACACAATTTTCCCTCATGCACCACAAAACCAGTGGGACAAGTCGATTCGTACGCTTACGACATTGTGCAAACAGTACAAGGTTGACCTTATCAGTATAGGGAATGGTACAGGCTCTCGCGAAACGGATAAGCTCGTTGCTGAAATGTTGAAGAACAACAGTGATTTGAGTGCTCAGAAAATTATGGTGAGTGAAGCAGGGGCATCGGTATATTCGGCTTCAGAATTGGCTTCCAAAGAATTGCCAGAACTTGATGTGTCGTTACGTGGCGCTGTATCTATTGCTCGCCGTTTACAGGATCCACTTGCAGAACTTGTAAAAATTGAGCCAAAAGCTATTGGTGTTGGCCAATATCAGCACGACGTAAGCCAAAGTCAGTTAGGTAGGTCGCTAGACCGCGTGATTGAAGACTGCGTAAACGCTGTAGGGGTAGACCTAAATACGGCATCGCCTGCGCTACTAAGCTATGTGTCTGGCTTGAACAAAACTCTCGCACACAACATTGTAAACTTCAGAGATACTAATGGGGCTTTCCCTGACAGAAAAGCCTTACTAAACGTTGAACGTTTAGGTCCAAAAGCGTTTGAACAAGCTGCCGGCTTCTTGCGGATTGTTAACGGGACAAACCCGCTAGACGCTTCTGCGGTGCACCCAGAAGCTTATCCAGTTGTAGACAAGATAGTGGACACCACTGCTGTGGCCGTCAATGACATCATTGGCAATACTGAGTTACTGAAAAGTTTGTCGCCCGATACCTTCACCAGTGAGGCGTTTGGTCTACCTACCGTAAAAGACATCCTGAAAGAACTTGATAAGCCAGGACGCGATCCTCGCCCAGAATTTAAAACCGCGGCATTTAAAGAGGGTGTTGAAACCATCAATGACCTCAAGCCAGGCATGATTTTGGAAGGCGTTGTAAGTAACGTGGCCAATTTTGGTGCCTTTGTCGATGTAGGCGTGCATCAAGATGGGCTGGTGCATATATCGGCGCTAACTAACAAGTTTATCTCTGACCCCCGTGAAGTGGTAAAAGCGGGTGACATTGTCAAAGTTAAAGTGCTAGAGGTAGATGTACCACGCAAACGCATTTCATTTACCATGCGCCTTGACGATACGCCAAACCAAGCCAGTGACTCAGCAGACAAAGGGCCGCGTGCGGGTAAGGGCTCAAATAAAGGACCAAACAAGGGGCAAGGCAAGCAATCAGGGCAACAAAGGGGCGGGCAGAGTCGAAGCAACCAAGTGCAAAACAGTGCCATGGGCAATGCGTTTGCCGATGCCTTTGCTAAAGCGAAAAAGTAATATTTAACTCGGAGTTTGCGCTACCCTCATCAAGAGGTAGCGCATAACTAATGCTGCTAGGCGTGAGTAGCAAAAAGTCGATTACGCTTGAAGCGATAGCCCTTCGCGCGCAGGAGTGTAGGCTTGTGTATAAGTGTTCTGTATGCGGCCTATGCGCGCCTGTATCGCATTGTCACCGTTCAGTTCACTCGCATTACCAAAGTTAAGCGAGCGAGTACCTACTTCGCTTGAGGCACCTTGTGATGTATCCTCACTACTGTTGCCTTGCTCTGTTTTTAAGACAGCATCGTCTAGACTACGTGTGGGACGCTCGACGCCTGCGGTATCCGTGATATCATCGATAGAAGGTATCGTTGGCTCACTCGCGCTTACACCCTCGCTGCTTTCGCTCTCTCGCGCTTCGCGATTTTCTTCAGCGATGTCGCTTCTTGCCTCAAATGCTTTTTGTGCGGCCTCAGCTGCTACTTTTAAATCTTGAGATGAAGGCTGAGCTGGGGCTAATGCCGCTGCGCGCACCTGTTGCATTTTGCGCAATGTTTGTTCTGGGTTTTGTGCTTCAGAAATATCAATTGAAACTTCGCCGTCGGTGACATAGCGCTTGTTATCAGGGCCTGTAGTGTACTCATATTGAGGAGAGCCTGCATATTGGCCTCCCGTCGCGGCATGGGCTTGCTCATGGGTACGTACTTCTTGGTCACGCGCTTTGAGCTGCTCGATCTCTTGGGTGTCTTGCTGCTCTTGCTGTTGTTCCCGCTGACGAGCCTGCTGCTCGCTTTGTGCATCTTGCTTGCCTGCACTTTCATCTTGCGCATTGTCTTTATCTTGGCCAAAGACATTTTGGAACGCCGCTTGTAGCTCAGTTTGAACTTGCGGACGTTCGTATGTAACCGGGGCAGGCGGCTGACCAGGACTTTTTGCCTTATCAGCTTCCGAACCTAAACCTTTTTGCGACGCCCCCTGTTCGGCATCACTGGTTTGTGGAATAGTTTCGCGCTGCACGTTATCACGACGGGCAGACTCAGTATTGATATTCGCGGTAGGGTAGGCAATAGCGTTGAGAATTGGGGTTACGATATTCACCGTTATATCCCCTAAGCCAAGATGTCGATAATGGTACCCACTGTCTCATTTGCTACGTCGAGCACGCGTGCAGACGCTTGCGCGTTGGTGCTATTGACGTTAAGCGCAATAAGATCATTTGTTAGGTTGCCATTTGAAACACTCGACGATGCATTTGCTTGTGCATCGGTAGAAGAGGCATTACTTTCCACAGTACGTTGGGCAATATTCGACGCAGCCTGCGTAATACCATCACTGGCATTTTGCAAACCGTATTGCCCTGCTAAAAAAGCAGAATTTAGATTGGCGCCACTAACGCTCGTCATACACTACCTCTATCCTCTCATGCCTAATTATTAACCAATTTTGAGAAAATAGGAAGCCTTGAAGCTAGCGACAATATTAAACACATGTCATACAAGGCTTTTTTACTCTCTATGCAGGTACAGTAACGGTTTAGCGCATGAACTAAGACGCCTTCTGCTGATAAATATTGGCTGCAAAACGAAACAGAATGTCAGCGGTTTGCTGCGGATGGGAGATAAAGGGCGCATGAGATGCGTGAGGCAGTACGACAACGTCAGACTGTGGGTGCAATTCACAGATTTGGTCAATGCCACTGGTAGGAACTAAGCTATCAAGCCTACCGTAGAGCCGTAACGTTGGCACAGCAATACGTCCGACATCCTGTCGCATATCTTCTGTAGACAATATCCTGAGCCCTTTTTTCAGAGCTTCTTCTGCAGGGTCTGGATATTGCGTCACTTGCTGTCGAATTGTCTTTATATCGTGCTTTGCTGTATCGCTGCCCATTGCTTGTATAGCTAAGAAACGCTCGAGGGTCTTTTGAAAGTTCTTCTCCAATTGCGTTTCGAACATTTTCAACAAGTCAGCCGCAATACCTGGCCAACCAGGACCTGCTATAAAGCGTGGAGTAGACGCAATAGTCACCAACCCAGTGAGCTTCTCGGGTACCATTAATGCTACTTTTTGGGCCACTAACCCCCCGAGTGACCACCCGACTAATACACACTGTTCAGGTAATACCTCGACAATCGCGCGCGCTAACGAGTCAACATTATAAGGTGAGGGTACCACACCGGCATTCTCCCCAAAGCCGGGAAGGTCGATTGTGGTAACGCGAAAATTGTCGCTTAGATAAGGAATAAAAGAGGTGAACGCACCGCTGTTCATCCCCCAACCGTGAAGAAATACTACATCGATACCTGTACCCTCTGTACGGGTGACAAGCGCGCCGTTTGTATGCAAACTTTCCATTTACACCTCCTTTGGCAAACACGCGTTTTACGCAAAAACGCGTCATGATGAAATTAGACCGACGGTCGACAAGTTAAGGAAGTTGATGGAATCAACACAATGAACCTTTCATGCTTGCTATGTTATCAGGCAAGTCCCACGCCAGTATGTCACTGGTGTGACGATGACATGTTTTTTTTCGATACACAGATACACGGAGATGACTTACTTAGGTACGGCCCTGTTGGTCGCCACGTTAAGCACAGTCATTATAAGGTATTGAGTGTATTAGGATTACACACGTGGCCCATGTCATCACTGGTTCACCAGTTTAAGTTTACCCATTCTCTGACTGCAGGCAAAGTACTAAGCAACTGGTTTGTCCATAAGAAGCGACACTGCACTTTGGCTGTGCCCAATTTGCTACTGCCTGTCCCCATTAGTGCATGGCGTTTAGCGCATAGGCACTACAATCAAGCAGCGGTGATATGTCACTATTTAAGCAATGCGCTGAGCATTCCCTTTGACAATAACTGGGCTAAGCGCCATGGAAGCAGTGTGCAGCATCACTTGTCCAAGGCAAAGCGCGCTGACAACGCGCGGCAAACATATCGGCTTACGCAGCGTGCTATTGATAAGTGGTACCCCATACAACAATGCAATGACAAAGTGCCGTTCACTGTCGCCATTGTAGATGATGTGATCACCACTGGTGTAACTGTTAATACATTGGCTAAGCTACTAAAAGACCGTTACCCCGCAATACATGTGCAAGTATGGGCCTTAACCTTTACACCGCCGCCCAAAAGTGTGTTATTGAAACTAGAGTAAGATGCGCGTTTACGCCTTAAAGCTTGCCGTTACCCTTGGTAAACGGCAAGTATAAGGTGCGAAATTACAAGTGGTTAGCGGATAAAGTGTGATTGATAGATGGCATTTGCCAACATCTTATTCGTACCGTACCAATAGCCCCTGAACTGGGTATTGTCGGTAAAGCCAATGACCACGCCACGACCCATTTTATTGGTTGTTACCGCTGTAGTCTGTGCGATTAACGCCACCATCGCGTTGTCGCTAAACCCAGCCATCAACGGCTCATCAGTATAACGCGCAGGGGTTGTAAACGGAGACTTATCACCTTTCACAATCATATTGCTGGTTTTAAAAAGCGGCAGGGTGTCATCGTCATACCCATAGAATAAGGGGTGAGATACGTCGATATTGGCTTCAAAGACCGCACCGGCTACCAGCTTTCTTGCATAGAGAGAAGCGCCATCGCCATAGGTTAAGTTACTTTCATCAAAGGCGCTATCAATGGTATCGCGACTGATGAGTTCTACATCTAACCAATTGTTTTCAGCGAATAAACGAATCGCTGACTTTTGCCCAATAACAACACCGCCCGCTTTTATCCACTGCTCTAGCTGCGTTTTCTCGCTATCTGAGAACGTATATCGACCACTGGGAAAAATAATGTGTGTGTAGCTAATCGAATCGTCAGCGAGTGCACGCCCCACATGTTGCTGTTCAACAATGCTACCTGCTAGCCCTACCTTGGTGTCAAAGTAGTGCCATATTTCACCCACTTCATATTCGCTGGTGCCTTCACCGCCTACAATAAGCACTTGAGGAGGGGTAACGGGTGCCATACTTCTACTACCCAAGTCATTCCCCATTGGCGTAAGGCCACTCTTAAAGCTGTGAACAGGTACACGTAGCTGGGACTGCGCCGTTTCGATAATTTGTTCTAAATCGACAGGTTGATTAAGCCCTTTAGGGATCACAATACTGCCAGCAGGCAATGTTGTGGTGCTATTGTCATACTGTATTGCTGAAAAAGACTTCTCTGTACTTCTTACCTTTACGCCCGCTTCTAATAAAGTTTGTAGCATGGCGGGGGCATAGTAGTGCTGCCAAGAAAAACCGTACGCGTAGGCATTTTTTTGAATAGGGTTGAGAGCGTTAGTACTCAGTAATGCCCCATCTGCACGTTTAACGTCTCTGGCATCGCCTTTATCTAACGGTGAATAGTCAAGATTAAAGGCCAGCGCTAAATTCCACGTCGAAACATCATAAAATGTATTGTTTTCAAACGAGGTTTGCGTTGAAAAAATCGATTTCACAAGACGATATTGTGGTTGATTTGTTGGGATATACACGGCGTGGCCTGCACCATAGGTAGTGTCTCCTACTTTGCTTGCCTTATTCACTACGTCGTAGCGAATATTGTGCTGCTCAAGTAGTGCAACGAAAGCGTTGAGCCGCCCTAAGTCAGTGTTGGTGCCGACTACGTAACCAACCGTTTCGTCTTTAGCCGCTTGTGCTTTGGTACTTTCAACAAAGTTCGACTGATGATCTAAAATTGCTGCTTTATTCGCTAATGCACCTTTAAACGTACTTAGTGACGTGGTGATTTGGTTTGCAATTGTATCTTTAAAAGAAAGCTCGCCGTTTATCGACGACTGTAAATGTCCGCGTGAGCTGGCTTGTTCAAACAAAATACCAATACTACCGTGTAGGTCTGGATAGGTTGAGCCTTTACCGGCATAAAAATCATCGAAGGCTTCTTCGGTAAAGTACAACTTACCCTGTGCATCAAAAGCAGCAGCATGATACTGCGCAAGGGCTTCAGTGAGCGTTACATTCTCATCAGGTGTCATCGGGTTTTTACGCGAACGCACACCAGGCTGGAAAAAGTAAGTGCTGTCTGTGCCCATTTCGTGAAAGTCGGTAAGCACATGTGGACGCCATTTATGAAACTGCTTTATACGTGCTTGTGATTCAGGGTGTGCTAGTAGCAACCAATCCCGGTTTAAATCAAACCAATAATGATTAGTACGGCCCGATGGCCACCCCTCATCGTGTTCTCTGTGACGAGAATCCGCAACTAGCTGTTTGCCCTTATGCATATTTGCCCATTGTGCAAATCGAGAAAGTCCGTCGGGGTTGAAAGAAGGATCAAAGAGCACAATATTGTTGTTCAACAAGGCGTCTATTTCGTCGCCCTGTGCAGCAGCAAGATAGTAGGCAAGTGCAAGAGATGCATTAGAACCTGACGGCTCATTACCGTGAATGCTGTAACCCATGTAAAAGACAAGCGGCGCATTATCGCTGACTGATTTGCCACTTTCCATCGCCTCGATATGCGCTTGGCGCATTGCGTCAAGGTTATTGCGGTTTTTGGGCGCTGTGATGGTAAGTAGCACTAAAGGACGATTTTCGTGGGTTCGGCCAGTCTCTTCGATGGTAATGCGGTCTGACGTTTCAGCTAAACGCTTCATGTAATCTACAAGTTGATCGTGACGCACATGCCATTCACCAATGTTGGCGCCTAGTACCGACTCAGGGGTAGGAATGGCTGGATTGTACGTAACAGAGTCGGGTAAGTAGGCCTGTACGGGTTTCCCTCCCACATCGGGGGTAACAGTAATTGGCGTAGCATACGCATTGTTACTATTGAAGGCACCTAAGGTCAGGGCGCTAAAAGCGAGCGTTGTTGCCAATGCAAGGCGGCTCTTTTGGGCGCATTTGTACAGATTTACTAGCATCGCGTTTCCCGTCTTGTTGTTATAGCTGAAATGCCGTTACAGAAGTAATGCTTTCAACAAATTCGATTTACTGAAATAATTTATTTAATTAATACCTGACTGTTTTACTCAGGTAAATTTGATACACTAATCCAAATTTTCAAATATGTAGGACTTGCTGATGATTACTATATCAGAAGAAGCCCAGGCTCACTTCGTAAAACTGCTGAGTAAACAAGAGTCTGGCACGAATATTCGTGTATTCGTCGTAAACCCAGGCACATCGTCGGCAGAGTGTGGCGTGTCCTATTGTCCACCTGACGCAGTTGAACCTACTGATACGCGGTTACCGTTCAATGGGTTTGATGCAGTGGTCGACGAAGAAAGTGCACCTTACCTCGACGAAGCAGAAATCGATTATGTCACTGACCAAATGGGCTCTCAGCTTACGCTAAAAGCACCTAATGCCAAAGCACGCAAGGTGGCCGACGATGCCCCACTTGCTGAGCGCATCAACTACATGATCGAGTCTGAAATTAATCCTCAGTTGGCGAGTCACGGCGGCAACGTAGTACTTACTGAGCTGACTGACGATGGCTACGCCATTCTTCAATTCGGCGGCGGCTGTAATGGTTGCTCGATGGTAGACGTAACGCTTAAAGAAGGCATTGAAAAGCAAATGCTTGAACAGTTCGCAGGCGAATTAAACGGTGTACGTGACGCAACAGAACACCAAGCTGGCGAGCACTCTTACTACTAGGCGAGTTCGCTCGCCCAGTAGCGGTAGCGTTTATGCTATTTCTCTTTAATGATATACACCAATGCTGGCAACGCTTTAAAATTGGATTATCCATTTTCGTTGTCGGCGCGGTGTCGCTTTTCGCTATTGGCCACCTTTCCGCGTTTTTCCATTACGCGTCGCTTACTATCCTTTTTGTAGGCTTCGGATATGCCATGCTTGGCTATATCGGTATTTTCATTCAACGCTTTTCTTTTATAAAAAATAAAAAGCCGCCACCTAAATTTTAATGTTCAAAGCGCTCGCTTTAGATACTGCATACTTGTAAACCACAACATACTTGTAAACCCACTTATTCCGCTGCACAGTAGAACCTTGGATACTATTTTAAAGGGAGATGCTGGTTATGAAAAAGCTTGGTCTAATAGGCGGTATGAGCTGGGAATCTACGGTAAGTTACTACCAAGCAATAAATCGTGGCGTCAATGCCAGCCTCGGCGGTTTGCATAGTGCCAAGCTCCTCCTTAGCAGCGTAGATTTCGCGCTCATTGAACGGCTTCAACATGAAGGCCAATGGGATGAAATGGCCAATATGCTCAGTGAAGAAGCTGTTTGTCTCGCTAATGCTGGTGCCGATGCTATCCTCATTTGTACTAACACTATGCACAAAGTAGCTGATGCTGTTGAAGGTGCGGTCTCTGTTCCACTTTTGCATATAGCCGACGCCACAGGGACGGCCTTGCAGCAACAAGGCATTTCGAAAGTAGGGTTACTCGGCACGCAATTTACCATGGAGCAAACCTTTTACTCTGGTCGATTGAAAGAGAAGTTTGATATTGATGTCGTCATTCCCGACCAGGCGCAACGACGTATTATACACAGCGTTATTTATGAACAATTATGCAAGGGCGTGATTTGTGTTGAGTCGCGTAAGGCGTATATTGAGATCATTAATGCGCTGTGTGAACAAGGTGCCCAAGGCGTTATTTTGGGGTGCACAGAAATTGCGTTATTAGTACAACAAGAGCACACCTCAGTTCGTCTTTTTGACACCACTGCTATTCATGCACAAGCCGCAGTGGCATTTGCGCTCGCGCAAGACTAAAGACAAACCAAGGTCCTCCTTAACAACAAAAAAGGACACTATCATGTTTAGCCATGTAATGATTGGAGCCAACGACCTAGACGCATCGAAGCGATTTTATGACGCCATATTAGGTGTTTTGGGTTACGACGAAGGCGTTTTTGACGAGTACGGACGGGTTTTTTACTACACACCCAAAGGAATTTTAGCGTTAACCAAGCCGATCAATGGCGAAGCGGCAACGCACGGCAATGGTACAACACTTGGGCTGGCGGCACGCACACCAGATATCGTTGATGAATGGCATAAAGTCGGTTGCGAAAACGGTGGTATAGCATGTGAAGATCCACCAGGCATACGTGGCAATGACAAGCGACAGCTGTATCTTGCGTACCTGCGCGATCCTGCGGGCAACAAACTGTGTGCTACGCACGTTATTCGTTAGTAGCCTGAGAATAATAGCAATAAGGAGCTAGCGTGTGACACCAGATCAAACAGGGCAGGCCTACGACAGCATCACACATTTGTGGACCAGAGACGGCTTTAACCGTGAAAATGGGCTTGCTGCCTATGAAAAAGCCCTGTCCTTTTTGCCTGCGCACCTAGTAGAAGAAAATGGTACTGCGTTAGACGTGGGTTGTGGCTGTACTAACCGCTTTATCCCAATTATTGAAACTGCCGGGCTTAGTTATGAAGGTATTGATATATCAGAGAAAATGTTAAAAATCTCGCGTACATCAATGCCTGCCCATACCTTTCACCAAGGTGATATCTGTACGTTTGAACTGCCCAAACACTATGCATTTATCAGCGCATGGGACAGTTTTTGGCACCTTCCTTTAGCGCAGCATGCTCCCGTACTCGAAAAGCTGGTTGAAAACTTACCCTCAAAAGGTGTACTTCTTTTCAGCTGTGGTGGTGTGGACGAATCGGGTAGCCATACGAATACAACCATGGGGCCAGAAGTCTACTACGCGTCTTTAGGCATAAATGGGTATATCTCGCGGCTTCTAGAGTTAGGTTGCCACATTAGACACCTTGAATACGACCAATATCCTGAACAACACACCGTGGTTGTAGCGCAAAAACAATAGGGCATGTCTATAAGTAGGCTACGCCAACTTGTCCATTCTATAGAACGTCCACCCCAATGTAACACCCCGCGCAAATAAGAACGCAAGCAAGGCATACCACAAACTGACATTGCCTTGATGTTGCGTGATATACCAAATCGGGAAAAAGACAAACAGAGCACTTATAACCATGGTATTACGCATAGACTCTGCGCGCGTAAGACCCACAAATACACCGTCGTATAAAAAGCACCAATGTCCCAGCAAAGGCAATAAAACCATTAAGGGCAAGTAGGGAAGTGCAGCGTCGATAATAGCCACATGCTGCGTCAGTAACGCAACGATACGCTCACCCGCAAACAAAAATACAACACTATAGAGCACTGCAAACAGTGACGACCACAGTAGCCCTTGGTATGTCCGCCGATTGATTTCGTGGGCATTCCTTGCACCTTTCGCTTCTCCGACCAAGGCTTCTACCCCGTATGCTATACCGTCAAGCCCAAGCGCGATAAGCACAAAAAATTGCATAAGTATGGCATTTACCGCTGCAGGTACTTCGCCATAGCGCGCGCCTTGAATAGTTAAAAATGCTAAACAGGCCTGAAGCGCTAGATTGCGAATGAGCATGTCACCATTAAGCTTCAGCAGCACTTTACGCGCAGCGCGGTTAAACCACGCAGCTGAAATAGACACATCACCCACGCATTTAAGGGCAACTGTCAGTGACATTACCGCCATACTGTATTCAGCGATAACGCTGGCATAAGCCACACCGGCAACCGATAAACCAAGACCAAATACAAATAAGACGTCTAGGCCGGCATTCAATAGGTTACCGACAATTTGTATTGTCATTACGCTGCGCGTTTTTTGCTGACCCACCAGCCACCCTACTAGCGCTAAATTCAGCATAGCAGCAGGCGCACCCCATACTCGTGCGTAAAAATAGTCACTGAGGTGGGTAGCGACATTTACATTCGGGTTAGTAAGATTCAAACCAACTTGGACAATCGGTTTTTGGAAGGCCAGTATGCTAATACCAAGAACAAGTGCAACCGCAATGGTCTGCCACAACACTTTCGCCGATTCATAGTGTGCTTCGTTACTGCCTTTGGCCTGAGCACTTAAGCCTGTTGATGACATTCTCAAAAAGCCGCATACCCAATATATTTGCGTCAATATTAGTGCACCTATCGATGCACCTGCTAACATAGCGGGCATTGACATATGCCCCAGTACAGCGGTGTCGACTAGGCCAAGTAACGGGGTTGTAATATTTGCCAGAATCATTGGCAATGCCAAGGCAAGTAGCCGCGTATGATCGCTGAAAAAAGCAGGCTGAGCATTGGAATAGCGAGGCATTCTGTGATCTCTGTTTTGCATTAACGGTTATAAAGTGGCATTAAGGAAGGAGTGTATCATGCTAATCAATTTAATTCGGTCTTGGATAAGGTCCTCAGCATCCTTGAATTCGGTCCCATCCCCCGCGTCTATGATGACTATAGTGTGCGCTACTTTATTCGGTGTTACCTCACTAAGCGCAACCGCGTCATCGTCCGACCAAGCGCCACCTATACCCAATGCGACTATTTTGCTGTATCACCATGTATCAAATGAAACGCCACCAAGTACCAGTATTTCTCCAAGTGATTTCAAAGCACATATGGAATACTTAAAGGCCAATCACACCGTGGTGCCCCTACAGGATGTTGTGGCCGCACTTAAGGCCAATACGCCCTTACCAGATAAAGCAGTGGCCATCACGTTTGATGACGGCTTTGCCAATATTTTGGAAAATGCACATCCTGTACTGACTAAAATGGACTTTCCTTACACCATATTTATCAACCCAGATGAAATCGACGTAGGCCCTAAACAGCTAACGTGGGAACAAGTTAAGCGTATGCTGAATGACGGGGTAACCTTTGCCAACCATACGCTAGATCACCTGCATATGCTCAATGATGAGCAGTCGTTGGGCGAATCGGTATGGCTGGATAAAGTATGGCAAAACGTGGCGAGCGCTGAACGCAAAATAAATGACCAAATTGGTGTCAGCTTAAAGTACTTGGCCTACCCTTTTGGCGAGTACAACCTCACTTTAGCAGCAAAGTTAAAAGAAGAGGGATATGTTGGTTTTGGACAACATTCAGGCGCAGTAGGGCCGCATAGCGACTTACAAGCACTACCTCGGTTTCCAGCAGCTGGCCCCTACGCCAATCTTAATAGTTTAAAGACAAAGTTAAACAGTCTGGCCATGCCTGTTACGCACTCATCACTTCAGGAACCTCGCTTAACAGGTCGTAAGCTTAGCGACCCTATCACTCTTACAATAGAAAGTGATGATATGCGTACCTCACAGGTCACGTGCTTTTTTAAAGGTGATGCCATTGAGACCCGAAGTGAAGGCAATACCGTGTCTTTTCGCATTAACGACACACTGCCAATAGGTCGCTCTCGCATAAACTGTACCGCCCCATCAATAAAAGCGCAGGGACGATACTACTGGTATTCACAGCCATTCTTTATTGCTGATAAATCGGGGCGATACCCTGACTAAACAGTAACGCAAAACACGGCTTGCCTTTCGCATTAATTCACATCAAGAGGTAAGCCACGTTGATGCTGTTACATTAGCGCTCACGTATATAAGAAAACGTTTACCTAAACATCACGGGCAAAACGAATAAAACCTTTGTTAATAGACTCTTCGCTAAAACCGACATGTTGGTAAAAGCGAATAGCGTCCACATTGGCCAACTCGACATCCAGTACAAGCTTTCGCTTTTTCAGCTTTTCTGCTCTTTTGTGCATTGCGTCGACTAAAGCAGTGCCAATACCTTTGCGCTGACCTGCCGGGGCGATTGCAAGGTGCCCAAGCATAAGTTCAGTATTGTCAGGCGGCGTTAAATTGACTGCGACCGTCTGATTGCGCATCAGTACGTTCATCGCTTCATCAAGTGTGAAATACGAGGTGATGCTATCAAGTGTAGCGCGGTCAAATGCTGCCCCTAACTTGCTATGCCACGAAGTGATAACGCCAAGTACTTCACCGTCTTTTTCAGCGACCCAGTGATTGTTGTAGCCATATTGGCCACCACCTAGTTGCCATGCATGAAAAAGGTAACCTTCAGCCGTTTTATTTTGATTGTGTCCGAAAATAGAAGTTAATAATGACTCCGCAGCGCTGAGAATAAGTGGAGTCGTTTGAGCGGCATCAGACGCCACTCCTAGCCTGATTTTGATATCCATATTACTACTTCGAGATTATAACTGGCATATCTTCCAGTATTTGCTGAGAATCACTTATCGACAGCTTTCCTGGCTCTCTTCTGGGTTTAAATCTTCCTATCACCCTAGCTTGTGGGTCGATAAGTACGACAGACGCACTATGGTCAACTAAGTAGTTCGGGTTGTCAGTACTTTCAGCAATTGCGTACATCATGCCCAGGTTGCGAACGAAAGGAAAAAGGGCTTTGTGCTCACCAGTAACTGCAACGAACTCTTTATTAAAATAGCTCACATATTCAGAAAGTCTATTTATTGAGTCACGTTTTGGGTCAACAGACACAAATATAACACGGATAGGCTCGTCACTTTCTACCGCTTGAAGCTGTGGGTATACGCTGTTGAGTTCTGCCATGGTAGTTGGGCAAATATCTGGGCAAAAAGTATAGCCGACAAAAACCAGACTCCATTGGCCTTGTAGTGAACTATTCGTAAAGCTATTACCTTGATGATCGGTTAGCGAAAATGGTGATAGCGCTCTAGGCTCAGGGTAAGCCTGAAAATGTTTAGGCTGGTGTGTATCATCAGCATTTGGTGGGGCGATATAAAGCGCCCCAACAATGCCCACACACAGTGCAACAAATGCGACTATTCCAACTAAAATCCGTTGATTCATAAACTTATAGGTACGTAGTGATCTAACAGCAATACCACAAACAATACCATGAGATGAATAATTGAGAACCTAAAAGTTTTCATTGCCGTTTGGCTGTCAGCGGCAAATTTAAGCTTCAGCGCATAAGCAAGAAAGCCAAGGTTTAACGCACTTGATCCGATGAGATAAATGAGATCGCTCATGCCAATAAGATAGGGCATTAAACATACAAGGCCCAATAATACCGTATAAAGTAATACCGAGGTCTTTGTAAACGACACGCCATGAGTCACTGGCAGCATGGGTACTTGTGCTTTAGCGTAATCTTTTTCTCTGTGGATAGCGAGGGCCCAGAAATGAGGTGGCGTCCATGTAAAGATAATCAGTACCAAAAGCAGCGCATGGGCATGCACTTCGCCAGTGACCGCTGTCCATCCCAACAAAGGAGGAGCAGCACCAGCCAAGCCACCTATCACAATATTTTGTGGAGTAGCGCGTTTAAGGTACATAGTATAGATAAACGCATAGCCAACCAGACTCGCCAATGTCAGCCATGCCGTAAGCATGTTGACAAAAAGTGCTAATACCGCAAAACCCACCACACCTAGACCAAAAGCAAACCACAAGGCGTTAGACACTGTGACTTTTCCTTTCGCCACAGGGCGGTTAAATGTGCGCGCCATCATACTGTCAATTTTGTGGTCAACCACATGGTTAATCACTGCTGCTGACGCCGAAAGCATTCCAATGCCTGCTAAACCGCAGATCAGTGTCACCGCGTTTACCCACGTTGGCGTTGCTAAGCACATACCCACTAATGCCGTTAATAAAAGCAACATCACCACATTAGGCTTGGTCATTTCATAATAATCGCGCCACGATACCGTGTGATGATGGCGTGTAGTGCGAGAAGCAATAGATACTGATTTAGCCATGGAAGCCTCCGGGTGCTTTAGTAAGCGAGTGTGATGAAAAAGATGCCGCAGGCATTGCCGCGCCTGATAAGGTATAGCGAGATGGACTTGTTGCGTCGTGAGCGCGTTTAACTTTACTCGGTGCACTTACAACAAACGAGAACACCAGATTAAGGAGTGAAAGTAATAACACTGCGGCGACAGCGTTATGCATTACGGCAACGGCAAGGGGCAGCATAAAGACAATGTTACTAATGCCCAAGGCCACCTGTACGACTAAACTTCCTAGCATAAATAGGCTAATGCGTTTTTGCGCCACGCTAGTTGCCCGTGAAACCAATACACCAATACCAAGTGCTAGAACGTAGAAAAACGTTACCAGCGCACCTGCGCGATGCATAATGTGCATAGTGACCCGCTCATCATAGTCATGAGCGCCAAACTCATAGTTGTCGGCGTCAGGTACACTGTAAGCGCCAGCAAAATCGAGGCGTTGCTGCCAGCCGCTTTCACATACTGGCATCTCAGTGCATGCTAAGGCGGCGTAATTGGCGGATGTCCAACCACCAAGCGCTATTTGTGTTACGACTACTGCAATACCTACAAAAGCCAAAAAGCGCAGTTTCTGCCATGCTGAATGCGCACTAGCACTGTGTTCCTCAGCTACTTCATTATTCGAAGTGTCGCGACGCCGAAGCCTTAAATACAGAATAAAGAGGCAAGACAGCACACTAAACCCACCAAGAAGGTGTCCCATTACAACCACTGGCAGTAGATTAAGCGTTACTGTCCACATACCCAGTGCAGCCTGGAAGATGATAAGCGCAAGTAATATCAATGGTAGTTTTAATGGCGTACCCGTTTTACGCTGACGCACTGCCATAATGGCAATAGCAAGCACACATAACCCCAGTGTGCCAGCAAAATAGCGATGTATCATTTCATTCCATGCTTTAAATGCTTCCACAGGTCGTTCAGGATATGCGGCGTTGGCAGCAGCAACTTTGTCTTCACTAAGTGGTACTGTTAAATTGCCATAACACCCTGGCCAATCAGGACAACCTAGCCCTGCATCCGTTAAGCGAGTATACGCACCAAGAATAATCACCACAGCAGCAAGAAAGAGACTAAATAAGGTCAATTTTTTCATTGCGATCATCCTATACGAGACAGTTTTAGTAATTTTCTAATATCTGCCAACATATCGCGGCTTTCCATGACCGCTTCTTTCCTATCGTTCTTTATCTGATAGAAAAGCATGGCGTTATTCTGTGTATCAACGATATACACACTGTTTGTTTCTAACGATAAGCTATTTGACGATGCCAATGTGCTTACATTGGGATAATCAGAAAGGGCAGCCACAGCAGTGTTATCACTGTCTTCTTTCAACAAGACAAGCGCTTCTGCACGGTCTGATTCCTTACCAAGAGCAAGCCACACTTGGTTGATACTAAATAATGCATTTTCACATACTGCATCGCACTGCGACGGCATAACATAAACCAGTCGCCACTTTGGCGCTTCATTCTGTAAAACGGCACTCATATCAATGGTAGGCGTCAACAGTTGCCCTTTATTCGTTGCAGCCTTGGTAAACCAATCGTTTTCTAACGCTAACTTCGCCAAAATGACCGGTACAACAAACACTGCAATCATTAATAACAAGGTTTTCTTGGAAGCCGTACTTTTCACTGATGCCGTATTACTCATAACTACGTCCTTTCTTACTTATTGCAAAACCACCAATGGCAGCCGCAGCAATGGCCAAACCGAACCACTGCACTGCATAACCAAGGTGCTTTTCAGGAGACATCACCACGGGTTGATACTCGCGCACGAACGCAGGATTTTCCGTAGTAAGTTGAATAACGATGGGCAATAGCATCACGCCCAACCCGTCACTGAGTGCGCCGAAGTCATACTGTTGAATTAGCGCAGGAAATTGAGAGAGATTGTTATTGGTTTCTTTCACAAGTGGATTATCAGAAGGTAGCGAAACAACACCTTCAAATTGTGTAAGTGAGTTATCTAGCTCTATTGTAGGCAGAGTACGCAGTAGATCTGGAGCTGGGACCCAGCCGTAGTTAACCAAAACCCAACCCGCATTGGTGTTAACTGGCACAACAACATCGAAGCCCACCCGTTGGTTTTGTATCTGATTATCAAGATAAATAAGATGACTCGCATCTGGCACGCCATCGAACGTTACCTTGATATCTCGGGGGTCGTTTTGCGAAAGTGCAGTCATCAAACTCATACTTCCATTGCCTTGCTTTTGCGCTATGCTAGCGAGACGTTGTTGCTTTTGTACCATGCGCTCTAACTGCCAATAGCCTAACGCACACATTATTGCCACACTTAGGGCAGTAAGGAGCCAAGGCATTAACGTACGAGAACGCTGAGACATAGCTAACAAGCCCTGCGCACAGAAAAAACAAAAACAGAGGTGTTAAAAATGATAAAAATTGTCCTTGTTGCCCTAGTGATATACATGATTGTTAACTTATTTCTGGCAATGCGCGTAATGATGAAAAACGACCCCAAAAATGGCCCAATGAGCAAATATATTGGACGTCGTGTTCTTACCTCTGTGGTTATTGTTGTGCTTATTCTTATAGCTATAGGTACAGGGTTAATCACGCCGAACCCACGGCCTTACTAGGGTTCGGCTTGCGTCCAGTTAAAGTACGTAAACAAATATATAAAGCATTACCCACACCACATCGACAAAGTGCCAATACCAACTTCCCGCTTGGAATGCGAAGTGATTTTCAGGCGTAAAGTGGCCTTTCAATACTCTAAAAAACAGCACGATCAAGATAATAGTACCCAAGGTCACGTGCATACCGTGGAACCCTGTGAGCATGAAGAACGTGTTGCCATAGATACCTGATTGCAATGTGAGACCTAGCTCTTGGTATGCATGAATGTATTCTTCCACCTGTAAAAACAGAAAACCGCAGCCCAACAAAATCGTAATACCAAGCATTAACGTAAGTTGTTTGCGCTTGTTCTGCTCTAACCCCACATGGGCAAAATGCAAAGTGATTGAAGAAATAAGCAGAATGACCGTATTGATAGTAGGTAACCCAGCCGCACTCATTTCTTGTGTGGTAATGCCACCTGGCGTAGTGACCAAAGGCCACATTGCCTCAAAGGTCGGCCATAAGACCTCGTTTGTCATCGCATTATTCGACGCACCACCTAACCACGGCACCGCGATAAAGCGTGCGTAGTAAAGCGCACCAAAAAAGGCGGCGAAAAACATAACTTCAGAGAAGATAAACCAACTCATGCCTTGTCGATACGAGCGACCAAGTTGGTCGCTATAAAGACCCGACATCGACTCATCTATTTGGTTTTTAAACCATCCCACTAACATCACAAGTAAAACAATGATGCCTGCTGAAAGAATGTGGCCACCGAAACCTGACTCTCCTCGAGTTGTTTCTACCACAAAATTGCCTGCGCCAACGGCGATTAGAAACAGCGCTACCGCACCAACTATCGGCCATGGGCTTTGGGCGGGTACATAGTATTTTTGATATTCTTGCTGCATTTTTTTCTCCTTGTCCCTGTGGTTATTCACCGCTTTGCGATGTATCTACCATGAAGGGATTCGGTTTTGTCGTTAGGTCACTTGCTCTCGCGGTGACGTCATAGAGTGTGTACTGCAATGTAAAATAAGTAATTTCTTTAGGAAGCTGTGGGTCGACATAAAATTGCATGGGCATATACGCTTCACTTCCTGCGTCTAACGGTTGCTGATTAAAGCAAAAGCATTCCGTTTTATTGAGGTAAAGTGCTGCGGTGCCAGGAGAAACTGACGGTATTGCTTGCGCCACAATGTTGCTTGACGCGGGGTTTCTGACATAAAACGAAACGGTATTTAACTCTCCAGGATGTACTTTTACGCGCTTAGTTTCTGCGCGAAATTCCCAAGGCATTCCCGTATTGGTGCGAGTAATAAACTCCACCGTCACTTCACGAGATGTATCAATTTCAACCGCTTGATACACTGCTGCCGAGTTTTCCGTTTTGCCGTTAATACCGGTGACATCACAAAACACATCGTAAAGTGGTACTAACGCAAATCCAAAGCCAAACATACCTATGACGATGACAATAAGCTTTAACACCATTTTATTATTTGCGTTTTGTTGTGACATCACATCCCTCCCAATTTGCCTATGCGCTAGTGAGATAGTGGCCCCCTCTAATGAGGGGGAGTGGGTCCACTATTACACTGACTGTTATGACAGCGACTACTTCACTACAGGTGGCGTTTCGAAAGTGTGGTATGGCGCCGGTGAGGGAATTTCCCATTCCAGACCTTCCGCACCGTCCCATACTTGCGATGACACTGGCTCGCCTTGCTTCTTACACGCCTTAATAAGTAGCGCCAAGAAGATGAGCTGAGATAGGCCAAACGCGAAGCCACCAAGGCTGATCCATTTATTGAAATCAGCAAATTGCAATGCATAGTCTGGAATACGACGTGGCATACCTGCCAATCCGACAAAATGCATAGGGAAGAATAAGACGTTGACCGAAACCAGCGAGCACCAGAAGTGCCACTTGGCTAAAGTTGTGTCGTACATTTTCCCAGTCCATTTCGGCAACCAATAGTAAACGGCAGCCATAATAGAGAAGACAGCCCCAGTCACGAGGACATAGTGGAAGTGCGCTACCACAAAATAAGTGTCGTGGTATTGGAAGTCCACGGGTGTAATGGCCAGCATCAGTCCAGAGAGCCCGCCAATGGTAAATAGCACAATGAACGCGATGGCAAACATCATGGGCATTTCAAATGTCAAAGAGCCGCGCCACATAGTTGCTACCCAGTTGAACACCTTCACCCCAGTTGGTACTGAAATCAACATGGTGGCAAACATGAAAAACATCTCCATGTACACCGGCATGCCCGTGGTAAACATATGGTGTGCCCATACCACGAACGACAACAGTGCAATAGATGCTGTGGCGTACACCATAGATGCATAGCCAAAGAGCTTTTTGCGCGAAAAGGTCGGCACAATTTGCGAGATAATACCAAACGCAGGCAATATCATTATGTACACCTCAGGGTGCCCAAAGAACCAGAAAATGTGCTGGAACATAACAGGGTCACCCCCACCTGCGGCATCAAAGAAGCTAGTACCAAAGAACTTATCAGTAAGTACCATGGTGACTGCACCCGCTAATACGGGCATTACCGCAATCAGTAGGAACGCTGTAATTAGCCATGTCCAAACAAATAACGGCATTTTCATCCATGTCATGCCAGGGGCACGCATATTGAAGATAGTCACAATAACGTTAATTGCCCCCATAATGGATGAGATACCCATAATGTGAACTGAGAACACAAACAGTGCCGTTGAATCACCGCTATATGTAGTTGAAAGTGGCGCGTAGAACGTCCAGCCGAATGCTGGGCCGCCGCCTTCCATAAACAGTGAGCTCAAAAGAATAAGAAATGCCCCTGGTAAAATCCAAAAGCTCCAGTTGTTCATACGCGGGAGGGCCATATCTGGCGCTCCTATCATCATAGGTACTAACCAGTTGGCAAGCCCAGTAAAGGCTGGCATTACCGCACCAAATACCATAATTAGACCGTGTACAGTGGTCATCTGGTTAAAGAAGTTAGGGTCGACAATTTGCAAACCCGGCTGAAAAAGTTCAGCACGAATGACCATTGCCATGGCCCCACCAACCAAAAACATGATAAAGGCGAACCACAAATACAATGTACCGATATCTTTATGGTTGGTGGTAAACAACCATCGAGTAATACCTTTCGGTATATGATCGTGGTGATCGTGATCGTCGTGATGCACAGTTGAATCTGGCGAAATGACTTCAGTTGCTTTGCTCATAACTCGCTCCTAGTTACCCGTTGCCACGGCGTTAACGTCTTTCGCCTGTACCATGTCACCCGTGTTGTTACCCCACGCGTTACGTTCATAAGTCACCACTGCAGCAATTTCTTTGAGGCTTAACATTTTGCCGAACGCTTGCATGGCGGTACCTGATTTACCATGAAGCACAATATCGATATGTCCTTCCTGATCTTCTAGCGCCATTTTGCTGCCTTTAAGAGCAGGGAATACGCCCGGCAGACCTTCACCATTTGGCATATGGCAAGCTGCACATGTTGCGTTATAGACTCGCTCACCTTCTTTCATCAGTTCGTCCATCGACATATTCATCGACAGAAGGCGTTGCTCTTCTTCTTTCGCTTTACGAATAATGTCTTCCTGCTCACTCATCCAAGCAGCATATTCAGCAGGCTCTTTCGCAATAACCACAACAGGCATATAACCATGATCTTTGCCGCAAAGTTCAGCGCACTGACCGCGATATACCCCGGGTTCGTTAACCTTGGCCCATGCTTCGTTTATAAAGCCGGGATTTGCATCCTTCTTAACTGCGAAATCGGGAACCCACCAAGAATGAATAACGTCGTCAGATGTGATCAGAAAACGAACTTTTTGACCTGTGGGAATGACAAGCGGACGGTCAACTTCAAGAAGATAGTTTTCCGTTTTTTCAAACTTGTTTTCAATTTGCTCGCGCTGCGTAGCCAGCAACGAGTAAAACTCTACGTCACTATCCATGTATTTGTAGTGCCACTTCCATTGAGAACCCGTCACCAATACCGTCATATCCGGTTCAGAGACGTCTTCCATTGCAATTAGCGTGTTGGCAGCGGGAACCGCCATAAAAATGAGGATAAGGAACGGAATTACAGTCCACGCGATTTCTACTTTTACGTTTTCGTGGAAATTCGCGGGCTTAGCGCCTCGTGACTTTCTGTGCAGATACATAGAGGCGAACATTACGCCAAACACGACTACTGCAATACCGACGCAAATGAAAAACATTAACATGTGCAGGTCATACACCTGCCCGCTAATGTCAGTTGCGCCGCGCCTGAGGTTAAGAGAAGAAACTTCTTCTGCAGCCTCCTGCGCAAAAAGGAAATGAGAAAAAAGCAAAAGGGGTATACTAGCAAACCCTTTTGCCATGACGGTCATTAGTTGTTTCACTCAGCACCTCCGTAATGGTAGAACCATTAACGCTAAATGTTAGTGCGCGCTGTCCCTACCAAGTGGTTTGCGAACGATTGACCCACAACTGCAATTTGTAAAACAAATTTAGAGTCATTGTTATTATTTTGTTAATCTCTGTATAAGAATTGCGCAATAATGACGTGCCGTCTAGTCTTTTCTGCTAAAAATTTAACGAGATGGTTAAAATTTAATCATTTCATGCTGGCTAGCTGCACCTTGTTAGTGCAGTGATGCGGTGTGGAGTGTGAGTACGTCGTGAAACTTTTAAACGCTCATTTGGAACAGATGAGGCGATAAGGAAATCAATATAAGTCGTTAAAAATCAATACATAAAAATGCGAATATGGATATTTTCAAACGTAGTCTTGTCAAAAGTAACAGGATTAAAAAGCGCTTGCGGCACGAAAAAATTGACGTTCTGGTGTGATTACAAAAAAATTAAACTTTTTTGACAGACTGTTCAAAAAACAACCTTCATGCATAGAACAGCCAACAAAAGTGAAAGTTAAGGTACAAAAAAAGCGGCTACACGGCCGCTTTTACATTAACCTGCCGAAACCTTACATCCAGTCAGCGTTTCGGATAACACCCACCGCTATACCTTCAATAGCAAAAGGTTGTGAAGCCAAATCAACTTTTATAGGTGCAAATTCATCGTTCTCGGCGTGCAGTAATACTTCTCGCCCGCGCTTTTCTAAACGCTTAACCGTGACGTCTTCATCCACCCGGGCAACAACAACTTGACCATTGTGTACGTCAGTAGTGCGATGCACAGCCAATAAGTCGCCATCAAGAATACCGATATCTTTCATACTCATACCGTTTACACGTAGCAGAAAGTCTGCCTGAGGTTGAAATAGCGCAGGATCGACCTTGTAATGCGACTCAACATGCTCTTGCGCTAGAATAGGTTCGCCCGCTGCTACGCGCCCAATAAGCGGTAGCCCTTCTTCCTCTGGTGTTTCATCTTCCAGTGGAATATTCAATTTAATGCCACGAGAAGTACCAGGCAGAATTTCAATAACACCTTTACGCGCTAAGGCCTTCAAATGTTCTTCTGCCGCATTAGCAGAACGGAAACCAAGCTGTCGTGCTATCTCTGCACGCGTAGGTGGCATTCCCGTTTCTTGCATGGTCGTTTTAATAAGTTCTAAAACTTCGGTTTGTCGAGCTGTGAGTGGGCGCATAAAAGACCTGTCTGTTCATACAGTTCCTGTAAGTATATACACCTAAATTTAAATAACAAGCACTTGCCGCGTCTTTTGCCAAAAGCATTATTCTGCGACAAGTGTATTGCCTTTATTTCACCAGAAGAGCCATGTTTGGGTTACCTATTTGCAGCTCTACTTTGTTGGCATTATTTTTTCGAATACGCAAACCATCTACATTATCAATGCTTATTGAGGGACTACGCCAAATAACGTTCCCTTTGCTATCAAGCTCAGCAACTCGATAATTAATATTGTCATAGTACCCGTATGAAGAATCATATTCGTTAGTCGGATAAATGCCGAGTATCGATTGATTAGATGAAGTCGTAGGGATTACCGCAATATTTTGCGGGTAAAAAGTCAGCGAAATGGTGTCTTTAAGCACCAATGCGTCGTTTGTCACATCGTAGATATTTATCACATTATGAGTTGTGTCTAGACATGCAAACTCAAAGGCATCATCGCTATCAGAATTGATACGAAGCAATTGACTACAAACAGTTTGAAGCTCATTCAAACCAATGAACTCACCCTCTTGCATCTTATATAGCTTCAGTGACTCATAGCCACTCACAGCGAAGAACTGCTCGCCGTTATTCGTTAATTCCGCAACAGCAACAATGGAGAAGTCACTGATGATCGAATCAACGAGTATCTGGTTCTCGATGTCGTAGGCTTTTAGCCGGTCATTTTCAATTACAACAGCATCAATAAAGCCATCTTCATTGACATCAACGGCTTCAATCAGCGAGATTTGACTGTTATGATTTTGGCTTAGTGTCCACTGAGTTGAATTATCTGACAGCTGAACTACGTTGAATGATGAGTTGTAATCTAAAGCCCCGGTTAATAATTCACCCACACCATCATTGTTATAATCAGTCACTACTGGTCGGCTATAATCGTAAGCGTCGTCGCCGAGCTCTTCACTTACTGTGATGTTATCTTCTTTATCTACTGACAGAATTTGGATGGACGTGTCGTAATTATTTGTATTACTTACAAAAACAGCTCTTTCATCGTTATCACCAAACGGTGCCCAACCAGCAGCAAAATAATGGGATGAATGTGCCTCAGTTTTAATATCTGACAACACATAATCGCCACTAGCCTCTTGCTGTGCAACTAAGATTTGATAGTCTCCGACCCAGATAATTTCATCACTGTTATCGTTGCTCAGATCGCCAATTAGAAGTGATATGCCGCTATATGTATTGTGATTAATGCTCCATTTTTCTGATATTTGACTCCCTTCCAGTGTGAGTGCTTTGATCTCTCCCCATTGGCACTCAGAAATAACGACCATTCCCTCATTAGTCGCGTCATCTTTGGTATAAGACATATCGCAGATATCGTTATACGTCGCTGTTGCCAAACTACTTTTCGAAACGGCAGAATAGACCGAGATATTTTCGTAATAGTCGGCACCGATGATTTCATCGATGCCATCATTATTCATGTCACCAACAACTACGTATGCGTCGCTGAATCCACTGCCAAGTAGCCATTGATTAGCGCCGCTTTCAATGTCAAAGACGTATCCGTTGTTAGTCACCATCTCGATAGACGCATCGTCGTCTACATTGCCAAAAGATAGGGTGGATACACCGTCTATATCATACTGCTGTAACTTCTCTCCTGTTGTTACATCATGAATAGAGATAGAGGTCATATCGTATGAGCGATTACCGTGTAGGTATGCGATTTCATCAACACCGTCGCTATCAATATCGAAGAGCCATCCAGAGCCAATGTTACCCTCTATTACAAACACAGCTTCCGCATTATTGTTTCGATCTTTTATAACCGACAGGCCTTGTTCAGTGAGAATATATATTTCGTCATTGCCGTCGCCGTCTACGTCTTGTGTATAAACGCCTTTAATTTCTCCCCTCGTTGGAAGCTTGTAAGGGTATACATAGGTATTTTCTAGCGTATTACCTTTTAATGAGAAAGCTCCCACGTTGCGGTGACTAACCGTTATGAGCTCATTCACACCATCGACTGAGGCAAGTGCGAAACCTTGATTGAAAACCGGCGTTATTGAGGTAGTGCGTGCAAACGCTGGGGCCTTATCTGCATATGAAGTTATCTCTACGGTTTGAAGGCTCTCCACACCGTCTAAACTAGCAAAACTAAAAACATAAGTTTGTTCATTAAACAATTGCTCTTCTGGCACCTGCCAAGTAAGTAAACCTTCGTCACTAAGGGTTACTCCAGTGGGCGCAGAGACAAGCTGACCTGCAGCATCACCACTAATTCGGTCTGGGTCAGTCATACTCACAGTGAACTCAACGTAACCACCTGCCACTACAGAGTCTGGCATATTAGAGACGGTAAGTGTCATTGGAGAATCGCTGATGGTAATGAATACCGGCTGTGATTCGACAATATTACTACCGTCAGACACCACCATGGTTACTTTCAATTCATCGCCGAACACAGCATTGTATGCGGGTAGGGTAGTACCGTTGACGCCATCTACTACATTATTATTGATATACCAGCGATAGGATATCGATAGATCAGAGTCTGGCGTATCGGGATCGTAATAATATCCTTGCTCGACGATTATATCGTCAGAAGTATAAACGGGTTCATAGGCATAATAATAGGGTTCACTTACAACAGGCGGCGCAGAAATAGTTTCGATGTCTGATAGAACAATATTAGCGGTATTGCTGCTTGCGAAGGTTTCGATATTGCTGAAGAACACGCCAACATCATATGTGTCATCTCCATCAGTATCTTCACCGTAGCGAACCGCGCCTTGCATAATATCAATGCCAGCCGTTTTATCGCCTTTAACAACAAGGGAACCTTGATATGCATAAGGCAGCCCGCCTTCCTCTGAGAAATAAGAAAAATCAAGCTTACCTTTTGAGCCGATATGCATTGTACCGTCATATTCAGTGGTATAACGGCCATCCTTTACGCCGTCGTATGCTGTTCCAATTATTTTATAAGTTTCGCCGCTAAATGTAGCGGTCAAATACTGCGTGTATGTCTCACTATAGTTACCGTTAAATTCATGATAATTTAACGCGAATTTAATTAGCCCCTTTAGTGTTGCGCGCTGGCTACCTTGCCCTATCGAAAGACTTGTGAAGTAAGATGTTGCCTCAAAATTATTGTCGTCTAGTTGAGTAATAGCTACAGAAATCTGACCATCATGGTACTTATTTAGATAATAATGAATACATTGATCATAATCGATGACTATTGTCCCGGTCCCGTCGTCCAGATCGAGTTTTCCAGAATAAGTAATAGAGCCGCTATCTGAACATTGAGTGACGCCATCAATATTTCCATTATCATCGGCAAAGTCGTAAACCTCAAATACGTCAAGATAAGGTGAGCTAGCGAGATCTTCACCAAAAAGCGCGATATACACATTTTGAACAGCGTCAATATCTGCCGTGGCAACGTTTGATTTTCCCGTGTAACTACTATTAGCGTAGTTCTTTGCAGCAGTGTCTAGTTGCGCAATAGAATAGTCTAATGGATTTGATAAAATCTCTAATGAAGTTGGCTCTGGAGGTGGCGCAGGTGTTGGGTTAGGCGATGAGCTAGAGCCACCTCCACCACCACATGCAGTTAAAGCTACAATTGAAAAAAGGCTAGCAAAACCCAAGCGCGAAGTGTTCATACATCGTCCCTGATTTGGTAGACATGGAGGCTATTCATTAGCCAACAGCTCACAACACGCCTACTTTGTGTTAACTACAATAAAATATTACGTTCTTATAACTTATCTTTGTTTATCTGGCAATGCTTCAGTCAGCCGGCGAGCAAGCCGTCAACACTTTTGAACTTACTTCGCGCTAAGGAGTCAGTAAAGCAAGAAAAACGATAGTATTGGCATATCGCGAGATAAATCGCCAACTGTGTTACACTTCTCCCGTTTTTATTTCATAGGATTACATACTTCATGTCGTGGATGCGAAAAGCCCTTTTGTCGGTGTTTCATTATCCTGTTAAGTTACTGGTTAAAGCGCATAGTATTCCAGTAAACGTTGAAACCGAATTAGGAATAGATAAGAACAAGCCAATTGTCTATCTACTTCCCACTAACTCAGTGACCGACCAGTTGGCACTTAGAATGTCGACTGAAGCACTAGGTTTACCAAGCCCAACAGAGACGTTGGCGCTTGCAGGGCGAGAGTATTCGTCCACATTATTTTTACGTAAAACTCAGCCTATCTTTCGCTCTTCAGCAAAAGATACTGACATTGAAGAAGTCTTTACTGAATTATTCCACCTGCACCGCGATCACGAAAATCTAGACTTGCAGGTGGTGCCAGTATTTGTAACTTGGGGAAGAGCGCCAGGCAAAGGCAACCCAGGACTTAGCGACTTAATTGCCGATAAAGCAGCACCTAGTTGGTTACGTAAATTGTTTATTGTGCTGTTTTTGGGTCGCGACAATTTTATTAATTATTCGAAAGCCGTATCGGCTCGCGCCATGTCAAACCAGCATGGTAGCGATCAAAGTATTGCCCATAAGCTGGTTCGCGTAGCAAGTACTCACTTCCAGCGAAAGCGTCAAAGTATGACAGGCCCAACATTACTTGAACGCCAAGAACTCAATAATAGTGTATTGGGCTCTGATGCGGTGCGACGCGCCATTGCCGAAGAGTCTCGCAGCAAGAAAGTTACCCACGAGAAAGCCAAAGAGACTGCGCAATCTTACATAACCGAAATTGCCGCAGACTATCGGGAAGGTTTAATAAGGTTTGGCGATCGCCTACTTACACGTATTTGGAATAAGATCTACAACGGAATAAGCGTAGGTCATGCCGATAGGATTCGTGAACTCGCCGCCAATGGCCACGAAATTATTTATGTTCCGTGCCACCGCAGTCATATGGACTACTTATTGCTGACCTACGTGATTTATCACGAAGGCATGGTTACGCCTCATATTGCCGCTGGCATAAACCTCAACTTTTGGCCTGTTGGCAAAATGTTTAGGCGTGGTGGCGCGTTTTTCTTGCGTCGCAGTTTTGCTGGTAACAAGCTCTATACAGCCGTATTTAGAGAATACCTTGAGTTGTTATTTAACAAAGGTTACTCAGTGAAATATTACCCAGAGGGTGGTAGAAGCCGCACCGGAAGACTTATTCCTCCGAAAACGGGTATGTTGGCCATGACAATTCAGGCAATGCTAAAAGGCGTTAATCGCCCTGTAAGTATCGTGCCTGTGTACATTGGTTATGAAAACGTAATGGAGGTAAAAAGCTACCTCAACGAGTTAAAGGGCTCTAAGAAGAAAAAAGAGTCTAACTTGCAGGTATTCTCTGCCATTAAGAAGCTGAAAAACTATGGTCATGGCTATGTGAATTTTGGCGAGCCTATTCAGCTTAACCAGTTTTTAGAAAATCATGTGCCTAACTGGCGTGATTGTCGTGACGCTGAGCCAGAGAAGAAACCGGCATGGTTAACACCCGCCGTAAATGAGCTGGCGAACAATGTTATGACACGTATCAACCGCGCCGCCGCGTTAAACGGAATGGCGTTAACATCGCTTTGTTTGTTGTCATCAAAGACACAAACCATGAGCGAAACTGAGCTAAAACAAGCGCTAGGCGACTTTATTGAATTATTTAAAGCGGTGCCATTTAGCGACGACGCCACTATTCCTGACTCTACAGCAGACGAGTTGCTGCGCGATACATTGAAATTAGGCAAATTCGAAGTAAAAGAAGACGACTATGGTCGCCTGATAAGCCCGCAGCCTAAGTCTGCGGTTTACTTAACTTACTATCGCAATAACATTTTACATCTCTTTGCGTTACCCGGACTGATTATGGCATCGGTGTTCGCGAAAAAAGGAACCAGCCGCAATGCTATTTTACAGCTGATCGCGGCGCTATATCCGTTGTTACAAAAAGAGTTGTTCTTACATTTATCGCAAGACGAAGCGTTAGCGCATACCGATGCACTGATTACTGCGCTGTTAGACAACGGATTACTTCGTCAAAAAGGTGAAGACTTGTTGCCACCTGATGCGCATTGTAAGCAATTCCATTCAGCATGGCTGTTGAGCCGTTGTATGCAAGAAACGTTGCAGCGCTATGCGGTAGTACTCACCATCCTAGACAAAGAGAAAGTGATCAGCCGCAGCGCCCTTGAGCGTGAAAGTAAGAAAGTGGCAGAGCGCCTATCGACACTGTACGGACTGAGCTCGCCTGAGTTCTACGACAAAAACGTACTATCAAGTTTTATCAGTGCGCTTAAAGACAACCACTGGTTAGACTCTGAAAAGGACGGCAGCTTGAAGTATTCAGAGGAATGTGAAGCGTTGCGAGAAGATGTCATGGCACTCATCTGGCCAGAGATGATGCAGCACCTCGAAAATGTAGCCTTAAGCACAGACAACTAAGCACGCAATAAACCTTGCTCTAACAATAAAGCCCAAACCGCCTTGGAAAAACCTTGCGCGTTTGGGCTTTTTTATTGCTGCTTCACATCGCTCCACAGTAAGCCAGTGCTTAACATGAAGCGATGCAAAGCAAAACGCTGCACCTCGAAAAGCCTTGCCAACATAACAAGGCCAGTCAGACTAACTAGTGTGGCTGGGACAAGAAGAAGCGGTAAGCCGGATTGTCGGTCACTTCTTCTACTTTGTAGCCAAGCTCTGCGACATGTTGATTAAAGTCATCACGGCTATCTGGCGCAATATCAAAGCCAGCCAAGACTAAACCTTCCGCGGCGCCGTGGTTACGGTAATGAAATAGCGTGATATTCCACTGTTCACCTAAAGTATTTAAGAAATTAAGCAGTGCACCTGGACGCTCAGGAAATTCAAAACTAAATACCTGTTCGTTCAAGATAGAAGGCGGTCGGCCGCCGACCATATGACGCACATGCAACTTAGCCAGTTCATTATCTGTAAGGTTGACAACGTCATACCCTTTACTTTCAAGATCGCTTTGTAGTGCAAGGTATTCTTGCTGACCACCTTTTAGCTTCACACCTACAAAGATATGCGCTTCGCTTTCACTGGCGTAGCGATAATTGAACTCGGTAATTGCCTTTGCACCCACGCATTCACAAAACTGCTTAAACGCGCCTTTCGTTTCAGGGATTTTTACTGCAAACACTGCTTCTTTTTGCTCGCCTAGCTCACAGCGTTCAGAGACATAGCGAAGGGTGTGAAAATTAATGTTCGCACCACACAAAATACCACCGAGTTTCTTACCGTGCAGATCATGTTGTTTTGCATATTTACGAATAGCTGCGACCGACAATGCGCCAGCAGGCTCGGCAATAACGCGGGTATCATCAAAGATATCTTTGATCGCACCACAAATTTCATCGTTCGTCACCGTAATGGTGTCGTCGATAAAGCGGTTACACAATCTAAAGGTCTCTTGTCCCATAATTTTTACCGCTACACCGTCGGCAAAAATACCCACGCTTTCAAGCGCGGTGGGCTCACCGTTTTCACGCGCTTTGATAAAGCATGCAGACTCTTCAGACTCAACTGCAATAATTTTAATGCTGGGCTTAAGCTGCTTTAGATATACGGCAATACCTGCGGCAAGACCACCACCACCAACCGCGATAAACAGAATATCAAGGTTAGGGTTTTGCTCGAGTAGCTCGCGGGCGACTGTTCCTTGTCCGGCAATAACGTCTGGATCGTCAAATGGCGGTACAAAGGTATAGCCATGAGTGTCGCACAGCGTTTTAGCATGACTGCTTGCTTGGTCAAAGCTGGTACCGTGAAGGACAACATTGACGTTATCTCCACCGAAGCGACGTACTGCATCCACTTTGATATCAGGTGT
The DNA here is from genome assembly GCF_020515205.1 of Alteromonas sp. McT4-15. Classification (NCBI taxonomy): domain Bacteria; kingdom Pseudomonadati; phylum Pseudomonadota; class Gammaproteobacteria; order Alteromonadales; family Alteromonadaceae; genus Alteromonas; species Alteromonas sp. McT4-15. The sequence continues at coordinate 13,454 of NZ_JAJALG010000001.1, read as the reverse complement.
GGTTTCAGGCATGACGATAGTGGCCTGAATACCCTTCATTTTCGCGCTATAAGCGAGCCCTTGTGCATGGTTTCCCGCCGACGCACCAATTACGCCCGCCTTAAGCTGTTCATCGCTTAAGGCGCAAATGCGATTATAGGCACCGCGTAGTTTAAAGCTCTTTACTGGCTGCTGATCTTCTCGCTTTAAGAATATCTCGTTATCAAGCTCTGCCGATAGCAGCGACATGTATGATAACTCACTGGCTACCGCCACATCGTACACGGGGGCCAGTAAGATTTTTTTTAGATAATCGTGATCGCTTACGTGCTCACTTGCCATCATAAGTTTTCCAGTTTGCTTACATCGCGCACAGCACCTTTATCAGCACTTGTTGCGAGTGCCGCAAACGTTTTAAGTGATGTAGACACTTCACGCACACGATTTTTAGGTCGCCAAGGTTTATCGCTGGCCTCCATTTTAGCGCGGCGTTCGGCTAACGCTTCATCGCTAATGACAATATTGATACTGCGATTAGGAATATCGATTTCAATTTTGTCGCCATCTTCTACTAAACCAATACCACCACCACTGGCGGCTTCTGGTGAGCAGTGGCCGATAGATAGGCCCGATGTACCACCACTGAAGCGGCCATCTGTAACAAGTGCACACGATTTACCTAAGCCTTTTGATTTAAGGTAAGACGTAGGATATAGCATTTCCTGCATACCCGGCCCGCCACGCGGTCCTTCATAGCGAATAAACACCACATCACCTGCTTTTACTTCGTTACCCAAGATTCCCGCCACTGCATCATCTTGGCTTTCATAAATACGCGCCGTACCGGTGAATTTTAGAATTGACTCATCAACACCCGCCGTTTTAACAATACAACCGTCTTCAGCAAGGTTACCGTACAACACGGCAAGACCACCTTCTTGGCTATACGCATGCTCTACGGTGCGGATACAACCGTTTTCGCGATCGTCGTCTGCGTCATCCCAACGGCAATCTTGGCTGAACGCCTTTGTAGTACGAATGCCGGCAGGACCTGCTCGATAGAAGGTAATCGCATCTTTATTCTCTGGGTTGGTAATATCCCATTCACTGATAACATCAGTGAGTGATTTACCTAGCACGTGATTGACGTCGGTGTTCAATAGATTAGCTTTGTTTAACTCGTTCAAGATACCTAAAACACCACCAGCACGGTGTACGTCTTCCATGTGGTATTTCGGCGTAGATGGCGCCACTTTACACAGGTGTGGCACTTTGCGTGAAAGTCGATCGATATCATCCATCGTGAAAGGTACTTCGCCTTCCATTGCCGCGGCCAGTAAGTGCAAAATGGTGTTGGTCGAGCCGCCCATGGCAATATCAAGGCTCATTGCATTTTCAAACGCTTTAAAGTTCGCAATATTACGCGGTAATACACTTTCATCATCGTCGCCATAGTAGCGTTTACACAACTCAACAATTTGCTCACCCGCTTTCTTAAATAGCCCTTCACGGTCAGCATGTGTTGCCAGCATCGAACCATTACCTGGTAGCGACAAACCAAGCGCTTCGGTTAAACAGTTCATTGAATTGGCGGTAAACATACCCGAGCAACTACCACAGGTAGGACAGGCAGAGCGCTCAATTTCATCGCTGTCTGCATCGCTTACATTATCATCTGCCGCAGCGACCATGGCATCCACAAGGTCGAGCTTGATAAGTTGATCGGAAAGCTTAGTTTTTCCAGCTTCCATAGGACCACCGGAGACAAAAATAACAGGTACATTCAAACGCATAGACGCCATCAACATACCTGGGGTAATTTTGTCGCAATTAGAGATACATACAATAGCGTCTGCGCAATGGGCATTGACCATGTACTCTACCGCATCAGCGATAATTTCCCGAGAAGGCAGGCTATACAACATGCCGCTATGACCCATTGCAATGCCATCGTCCACCGCAATGGTATTGAATTCTTTCGCTACACCACCAGCAGCTTCAACGCTTCGCGCAACAAGCTGACCAAGATCTTTAAGGTGTACGTGCCCAGGTACAAACTGCGTAAATGAGTTCGCAATAGCAATAATAGGCTTTCCGAAATCAGAGTCTTTCATTCCAGTGGCTCGCCACAACGCGCGAGCCCCCGCCATATTTCTACCTTGCGTGGTAGTTGCAGAACGTAACTTGGGCATAAATCCTTCCCGTTAAATTAGGGCCTATTGGCCGCTTTGTGAAACTTAAAAATCGCTTATAAACCGGGCATAACCCGTTTTGGTTGCATACACCAAAGCATAGTATGTTTATGCTTGTTTTATTATACGGCCACGACGACCTGCATCCACTTCGATATTGTTTACATTACGTACCTGTGTTGCTACAGCAATAACATAAAGAAAAACGAAAAAATCGTGTTAACCATTTCCGAAGGCGGTAATCATGTAACAAACCCTCTTCAATCGTCTAGAATGTAGGACAACAAGCATCAGCCACCAATAGGTAGCACCTTGTTTTTAGTGATATATTTGACTAACAATGCGCAAATCCATTGGCATTGTAAAAATGAAATGTTGTTCGTATGAGGCTATGGCTTAACCTCTAACTTCATCACATAGTGGCTGCTACGTAATGACATTGGGCAAAGAAATAGCATGAAACACTGCGCGTGATCAAGTATTTTGCCCACAACAGCCACGGTTAAGTTAACAATAATATGGTCAGTAACGCGCCTATTTCGGCACTTTTTCTACACAGCAAACAAAGGTTGTAAACATGTTTGATTGGTTTCACTGGTTAAACCTAGCCGGTGTTGCGGTATGTGCAATATCGGGCACCCTAATGGCATACCAAAAGCGGATGGATGGTTTTGGTGTTGTGGTACTTGCTAGCGCAACTGCCATTGGTGGCGGCACATTGCGCGATGTTATGTTAGATGTACCCGTATTTTGGATAGCCGATACCGACTATTTGTACACCACCTTAATTGCCGCATTTATTCCTATTGTATGGCTACGTGTGAGTCCGCGTTTTCCCTATCACTACTTACTTATTGCCGATGCGTTTGGGCTTGCCTTATTTAATGTAGTGGGCATCGAAAAAGCCTTGGCCAACGATACAGGTATGGCTGTGGCGGTCGCGATGGGTACTATCACAGGCGTATTCGGTGGTTTACTGCGCGATGTAATTTGTCGTGAAGTGCCATTAGTGCTCAACGGAGAGCTTTACGCCATGACGTGTATAGCGGGCGGTGTAGTGTATGGCGTAGGTATGCAGCTAGACTTTGCCACTCAGTGGTGTGGTATTGCAGCACTGATCACCACCGTGTTGTTTCGTTTAGGTGCTATGCGCTGGCATTGGCAACTGCCTGTCTTTTACAACGACCACCATTAAGACTGAAGAACTCGCCTGTTGTACAGTAAAATTAGTGAGTCGTTTTCTCTATAGTGCTTGTTTTGCATTGTATCAAGCGAGCAGCGCTACCTAGAGAGGACGAACTTAGTTATGGGCATGGCGGTGGTAAAAACTTTTGCAGGGCAGGGAGTATCTGCGCCAGAAGTACGTGTAGAAATTCACCTTGCCAATGGCTTGCCGGCCTTTCAATTGGTAGGTATGGCTGAAACCAGCGTGAAAGAAGCGAGAGAGCGGGTACGCAGCGCTCTCATTAATAGCGGCTTCGACTTCCCTGCTAAGCGTATTACTGTAAACCTTGCGCCTGCAGATATCCCCAAATTCGGTGGACGCTTCGACCTACCCATTGCTATGGGCATTTTAGCCGCATCAGGTTATATCTCTGACACTGCATTGCTCAACCTAGCGTTTGTTGGCGAGCTTGGGCTTAACGGCGAGATAAAGCCTGTAAATGGGCTAATTCCTGTTGTAATGGCCGCGGCGAACGAAGATATACCCCTTATTTACCCGGGCGATAACGACATTGAAGCGGCATTAGTATCGCACGCCACGCGTTATCCGGCCTTTGACCTACTGTCAGTTTACGAGCACTTGGCGGGAAATAAAACGTTAGCAAAAGGGCAACCCTTTAGCCTGAACCATAAGCCCCAACCGTCAACGGGGTGGGACGACATTATTGGGCAAGCCCAAGCCAAACGAGCTCTTATGATCGCCGCCACAGGGTCGCATAATTTACTAATGGTGGGTCCGCCCGGTACAGGAAAAAGCCTTTTAGCCAGCAGAATGCTATCCCTTCTGCCCGACATGACAGAAGAAGAGGCCCTTGAAGTTGCGGCTATTCATTCGGTGAAAGGCGAACGGCTCAACGCCGAGCAATTCTTACAACGGCATTTGCGATCTCCCCATCACACAAGCTCGGCGGTGGCCCTTACCGGAGGAGGTTCACATCCTGTACCGGGTGAGATATCACTGGCACACAATGGTATTTTGTTTTTGGATGAGCTTCCTGAATTTGGTCGTAAGGCGTTAGATGTGCTGCGCGAACCACTAGAAACAGGCGACGTTCACTTATCGCGCGCTTCGGGCAGTGCCACTTACCCTGCAAATTTTCAGCTAGTGGCAGCCATGAATCCAAGCCCAACAGGCGATATTGACGACAACAGACTTACTCCGCAGCAGCAATTAAATTACTTAAACCGATTATCAGGGCCATTGCTTGATAGAATCGATATTCAAGTAGAAGTGCCTCGGTTGCCTGATTACGACTTACCTGCACCCAGCAATAAACCTGATGACACTTTGTTTCAAACAAAACAATTCGTTGCCGCCGCTCGTCAAAAACAGCTTATGCGCCAAGGCAAGCCCAATGGGGCGCTAAACGCAGGTGAACTTGCTGACATTTGCAAGCTAACGTCTGCCGACTTACAGTTTTTGCAGGCCGCGGCTAAACAGTTAAATTTATCGATGCGCGTGTTTCATCGCACATTGAAGGTGGCCCGCACCATCGCCGATTTACAAGACGAAAGTGCAGTAAGTCGTGCACACATTGCTGAAGCCCTAGGCTATAGAGCGCTAGACAACTTAATAAAGCAACTAAGTTCCAATTAGCGCTGTGCGTTGAGCTCCATAAATGCGTTGATAAGAGGCTCGTTTTGTTTATCCTGCAAGCAGCATAAACCCAATGCATACGGCTCGATGTCATCAACCTGAATTTGCGTGACGGCATTGGCCATACTCGAATGATCAAGCACTACTTTAGGTACAAATCCCACGCCACATTCAAGCGCCACCATGCTCACAATGGCTTCGTTACCGCCCACGTAGGCATACACATTCGGTCGAATACCGTGTTCAGCAAACCAATGATAGGCGGTTCGCCGCGTAGGGCCCGTTTCTGGCATGATCACCTGATGCTTGGTCCAGTCCAGTTGACTTAGTTGTGTTAGCCGCCATTCCCGCGGCGCAATCAGTACCAAAGGCACATTATCAAGAGCAGTGAAATGCAAGTCGGTGGGCATATCAGGCGTGTAAATGGCAATTGAAAGATCGCACTGTTTGCCTTTCACCTTTTCAATCGCAAGGGCAGGGTCACCCGTGATAAGACGAATATCAACGCCCGGATGTTGCTGTCTGAACTGTCGAAGCATAGCCGGCAAATGGCTTTGACTGGCGGTAACCGAGCAAAATACGCTGAGCTCGCCTTGCAGCGCGTCATTGTCTTCTTTCAAATCTACTTTGAGTTGTTGCCAGTCTTTTAACGCCTGTTTTGAAAATGCCAACAGCTTGTGTCCACTATGGGTTAGCGCCACCTTGCGGTTATCCCGTTTAAACAACGTACAACCTAGCTCGTCTTCTAAGCGCTGAATAACGCGGCTTAGGGTTGAGGGCGACACATACATGGCCTCTGCAGTAATACCAAAATGTAAGCTAGTAGCAAGGTGATTAAAGAGCTGAAGGCTTCTGAAATCCATAATATTTCACTTTTTGCAATGTTATCTTGCAAATATATCATTTTCCAAAATAAAAGAAATCTTTTAGTCTCAATACCAAGTCGTCATAGACGAGGTCTATCAACGCCAAGGTTGGCGTGTGATATCGACAAAAATGAATGTTGTTCGGAAATTTTTATGGCTAATTATTTCAACACCCTGTCACTTCGCCAGCAGTTAGATCAGCTAGGCCGCTGCCGTTTCATGGCACGCGAAGAATTTGCTGACGGTTGTCAGTTTCTAAAAGGCAAGAAAATTGTCATTGTAGGCTGCGGCGCGCAGGGCCTTAACCAAGGCTTGAATATGCGTGACTCAGGGTTGGATGTTTCTTATGCGCTGCGCCAAGCAGCCATTGATGAGCAACGCGACTCTTACAAACGCGCTACCAGCAATGGTTTCACTGTTGGTACTTATCAGGAGCTTATTCCTGATGCAGATTTAGTATACAACCTAACCCCAGATAAGCAGCACGCAAGTGTGGTTGAGGCAGTAATGCCACTTATGAAAGAAGGGGCAACGCTGAGTTACTCACATGGCTTCAACATTGTTGAAGAGGGCCAGCAAATTCGTAGCGACATTACTGTTGTTATGTGTGCACCCAAAAGCCCAGGCTCAGAAGTACGTGAAGAATATAAGCGTGGCTTTGGTGTTCCTACACTAATTGCTGTGCACCCAGAAAACGACCCTGAAGGTAAAGGCTGGGACACTGCCAAGGCACTAGCAAGTGCAACAGGTGGCGACCGCGCAGGTGTGCTTGAGTCATCGTTTGTGGCTGAAGTGAAATCTGACCTAATGGGCGAGCAAACCATTTTATGTGGTATGCAACAAGTAGCAGCAGTGCTTGCATTTGAAAAAATGGTTGATGACGGCATCGACCCAGGCTATGCAGGTGCACTTATTCAGTATGGTTTAGAAGCTATTACTGAAGCACTTAAGATTGGCGGCGTGACCAACATGATGGACCGTCTGTCTAACCCTGCAAAAGTGAAAGCATTTGAGCTTTCTGAACAATTGACTGATTTACTTCGTCCGCTATTTGAAAAGCACCAAGACGACATCATCAGCGGTGAGTTCTCTCGCACAATGATGGAAGACTGGGCAAACGGCGATGCGAACCTACTTAAATGGCGTGCAGAAACCGGTGAAACCGCGTTTGAAAATGCACCCGCTTTTGAAGGTGAAATCAGCGAACAAGAATTCTTTGACCACGGCATCTTGTTAGTTGCCATGATCAAATGTGGTGTTGAAGTTGCGTTCGACGTAATGGTAGAAGCCGGTATTCTTCCAGAGTCTGCGTACTATGAATCACTACATGAAACACCACTAATTTCAAACACCATTGCGCGTAAGCGTTTGTATGAAATGAACGTGGTAATTTCTGACACTGCGGAATATGGAAACTACTTATTTGCCAATGCGGCAATTCCAATTTTGCGTGATAAGTTTATGCCTGCGATTGACACAAGTGTGATTGGTAAGGGTTTGAATGTTACTTCTAATCAAGTAGAGAACAAACGCCTTGTTGAAATTAACGAAGCCATTCGTTCACACGGTGTGGAATCGGTAGGTAAAACCTTACGTGGCTACATGACTGACATGAAAGCCATTATAGGTTAAGACAGTTTCTGTCGTTAGGTGCTTAACTAAGCCCTCTTGCCCGACCATTTTGGTCGGGCTTTTTTATGCGCTACGGAAAGTATATTAGTTGTCCATTGACGTTCTACTTTGGCCTTTTCGACGCGGCGTGAACTTGTGGGCCGAGGCGCTTGACAACTGCGCCGATGCTCACGTAATCTTTGCCGCTTTATTGACCTAACAAGGATTGTTTAATGTGTGATGTTTCGCATTTTCGCCCAATCTCCCCTCTTATTATCGCTCTATTAACTGTTGCTACATTTAGCTTTACGCCTCTTTTTGCAGCTGCCCAAGATTATGAGACCAATTATAAATACGATAGTCGAGGTAGGTTGATAGACGCCACCGACCAATCACAAAAATCAAACAAATACGCCTATGATGATGCAGGCAACAGAGTTGCAACTGCTGATGAAACTGAATCATTAGTACCTCGCCCAAACATCACATCTTTTACCGGACCTTCAAGTGTAAATGCAGGCACTAGAGTAACCTTAAGCTGGATATCTACTAGCACAACTCATTGCAAAATAGACGGTGATGTTAGCTATACCAACCTACCATCTATTGGTAACGTGTCGTTTGTGGTGAATAGCAATATTGGCTTGCTTCTAACTTGTAGTTACGGGAGCGAAAAAGATACTGCCAGCAAACTAATCCGTGTTATTAGCTCAAGCGGCCCATTATTCTAATTACGTGCAACTCACAGACTGTTATTCATTATGCTAAATTTTAAATCCATTTCGAATGGCTTCGTCACCCTGACTGTTGCCGCATTGATTTTATTACTCACTTCATTTAATGCACTGGCTAGCCTATCTGGCAACGTAGTACATACTGAATTTACACAACTAAAGCCGGAACACCTTGCGCCAGATGTAAATGGCGTTGACCTGATAACAGGGAAGTACTACGCAGACTACCCAACATTAAGTATTCCAGCAGCTCCCAATCTGTCTTTTAAATCAGTACAGCAGTTTACAGGGATGCTAAACGTTACTTTATATAGAAATACTTCTAATACTACGCAGTTTATAGAGCGTACCGAAAAAATTTCATTAACTTATGGAAGAAGTGTTTCAGAATCGTTCACTTGTGTTACTCATGAGTGTTCGCCTTCAACGCCTACTGGCTCAAGATTGTTGAGCAACCTCAATGGTAAAGTATTCGTTTACAAGCAAGGAAGTACAGGCATCCACGTTGTTTACAATCTGGAGTCGTCATTGTTCACTAACAACGACTTAACCAAGCCTGAGCACACTGTTGGCAACTACTACATCAGTACAATTACATTCCCGAATGGCGAACGTTTAGATTTTGATTATGACACCTATACATATTCATACCCGTCAGCCGTTGGTCAAAAAATTAAATACTATCGTCCAACAACTGTAACATCATCGACGGGTTACAAACTTGATATTACGTATAGAACAAACAACATTACCAACGGCTGGGGCGATGTATCTACTGCTACCATAACAAAAGTTGGAAGTAGTGTAGCACTCGCTAAACATACCTATAGCAGTGGCAGCGTAACCGACTTGAATGGCAGAACTTGGCAAACATCAGGTTTTGGTAATGGTCTTGGCTATTCAGATTACGCGGCGAATTACACACTAAAACAGCCCTCTTCCTCTATTAACCAGCTACACATTACATCTGCCAATCAAAACCACGGGCCAACCACCCATCAATTTTTTGTAACCAGTGTAAAAAGAGCTGGGCAAACCTTCAATTACGATTACTTAGCTGCTGGAAGTGGCCTATCGGCTAGCACTCAGGTAAAGCAAGTTACAATTACGGGTCCAGAAGGGTATTTTCGCGACGTAGAGATAGGCGATTATGGCTCCTATGGCAGACGAATCACATCTGACACCGATGCACTAGGAAACACTACACAATATACGTGGGACAAAGGGTTAGTTAAAACCATCACCTTTCCGGAAGGTAATCGCATTGCTTATCAGTATGACGGGCTAGGTAATATCACTAAAGTTACAACCTCCGTTAAACCAGGCCAATCAGGGTCAAATATAATAGAGCAGGCACACTACCCAGTAAATTGTGCTGACCTTGTTTGTTTTAGACCTGATTGGACAAAAGATGCTGAGGGTAAAACAACAACTTATACCTTCGCCAGTCACGGCGGAATGCTAACAAAAACAGAACCTGTAGGCCAAAGCGGGCAGTCACGCATTACCACACAAGAGTGGGACACCAACAACGCTGGTATAACTCTTCTTCGCTCTGTATCTGTATGCGGTAGTCAAGAGTGCGGCACTGAGAAAGAGCAAATTACCCAGTACGAGTATTGGAACGATACTGCATTACCGAAAACAATCACGCGAACCAATGGCAAATTTTCAGCATCTGAAGTAACAACTTACACCTACTATGAGGATGGCCGAGTTAAAACGGCTGATGGCCCGTTAAGTGGAAGCAGCGATAAAACGCACTATCGCTATGACGCATCAGGCCGTTTAACGTGGGAAATTGGCCCTAAAAACAGTAACAACCGCTACGTAACGAAGCGTACTACATATCGCAGTCAAGATAATCAGGCAAATGTTGTTGAAACTGGTACGTTAACCAGTACCACTTCGACTTCGCTGAGTGTGAAATCTAAAGTGGTAAATGGCTTTAACAGCTATGGTTTACTAACGTCGAGAAAGAACTATTTAGGGAGCAGTATTGAAGGCTACCTGCAATTTAGTTACGACGGTTTAAACAGGCAAGAGTGCGCTGTTACACGCATGAATAAGAGCCGCTTTAACTACAGTATGCCGTCTGCATGCCAACTTGGCCAAGAGGGTGACGAAGGACCAGACCGTATTGTAGTCACCACCTACAATGCAAATTCTAATGTAAGCACTATAACAGAAGGCGTTGGCACTTCGTCCGAAGGGCTGGAAGTGGCGTTTACTTATACCGATAATGGCCAACTGGCTTCTCGCAAAGACGGTAACGACAACACCACTGTGTACCAATACGACGGATTCGACCGTCTATATCGAACAACCTTTCCAGACAACACCTACGAACAGCATACCTACTACGCAGATGGTATGAAGCACAAGTGGCGCAAACGCGATGGCAACACATTTACCTATTACTACGATGCGTTAAATAATCCATCGTCTACATCGGTACCTAACGAAACGAATATCACATATCACTATGATGGTTTAGGCAGACAAAAGAAAGTAGAACGCGGTAGTGCCTACATTGAAACTACCTACAACAGCCTTGGAAGGGTAAAAACAAGGAAGAAAAATGGTCGTACGTTAAGCTATGATTATTATCCCGGCGGGCAGCGTAAACGCCTTACCTACCCAGACGGATTTTATATTACCTACCATTACAATAGCTCTGGTGCGCTTAACTCCATTAAAGAACGTGGTACAACTACACTGTTCTCCTTTGGATACGATGACCTAGATAACCCCGACGCCATTACGCGTTCCAATGGCAAAAATACAGCTATTGAAATTGATGCTATTGGTAGGTTGAAGCATTACGATCATACTGGTATCAACAATAGTAGTTTTAGCTATAACCCTGCAGGGCAGCTGATTACTCGAATGGTAACGTCTTCTGCGTTTCATACCACACTTCCACGTTTGGGTAGGCAAGACTATGTAACTAACAACCTCAACCAATACGATTACGTTGATGGTAAAGCACTGAATTACGATAACAACGGTAACCTTAAAAGTTTTGACGGTTGGAGTTATACTTTCGATGCGTTCAACCGCCTCGAGCGCGCTTCTAAAAGCAGCCAAGTGGTCGAGTTAGACTACGATGCAGAAGGTATGCTGGACAGTGTTACTAGCGGTGGCAGTAAAACAACGTTTTTATACGATGGCGATGCGCTTGTAGCGGAATATAATACTAGTGGTACCTTACTGCGTAGATACATTCACGGTTTAGGTGTAGACCAACCCTTATTGTGGTACGAAGGCAGTGGTACTTCAGACAAACGCTACCTACATGCTGATGAACGTGGTTCTATTATGGCCACCACGCGCCAGTCAGGTTCAATAATTAGAACTTATAAGTACGGCCCTTTTGGTGAGTTACAAGACAACTATTCCGATAGATTTAGGTATACAGGTCAAATTCGCCTGCCAAATACTGAGTTGTATTACTACAAAGCACGGATTTATCATCCAAAGCTAGGGCGATTCCTGCAAACTGACCCGGTGGGCTATGAAGATCAGATGAATCTTTATGCTTATGTGGGGAATGATCCAATAAATATGGTTGATCCGACAGGTGAATTCGCTGTTGTATTGCTCTTTGTTCCCGAAATTGTGGCTTTAGCGAAGGCGACAGTTTTTGTTGCTACTGCGGCAGCGGCTGGATACGCAGGATCAGAAGCAATAAATGCAATGAATGAGTCTGCGCCTGACCTACCAAATGATCTGGTTGGCGATCAAAGCGATGATAGGGCTGGCCCAAACAGAAGTGGAAATCGGCATACTTCGGGACCATTAACACCAGAAAATGGTGGTACAGGTGACTATGAGACAGATTTGGGTACGCTTGCTGGAGAAACAAGGCCCGCCGGAGAGGGAGATTCTGCGCCCCCGGGAAGTCAGATAGGTGAAAATGGGGTATTTGGCAGACCCAAAAATAGTAGTGGAGGTGCAAGTATTGACATCCCAGCGAATGGTGATAAACCTCATGAAACACTGCACTATGATAAAAAATAAATAGGTAATGGAATTCACTATGAAACATCTTTCGATAAATACCGGTGACCAAGGAATAAAAAAAATTACCGAATTAGTCCTCGGTTCGAAGCTGGTTGGGTTCGAGATTCCTAAAAGCCAGAGCTTGACCTGTACATGGTCTCTACGGTTATTCTTTGAACTCAAAGATAACAGTATTGTTTTATGTTGCTCTTCCGATGTCGAAAGTTCTGATAGTAAAAGCTGGCAGGAATATGGGTATTTAAAGCTAGAAATTATAGAAGAAAAATTGTTGAGCAACCGCGACAAGTTTAACTTCTGTAAATTGAAACCGATATCGTTTTCCAAGGTATTTATGTTGGTTAATGAAGAAGATGATGTCGTAGCTGAGTGCGGTCTTCTATTGACTAACGACCAAGACGAACAAGTTTTAATATCTACATCCCCAGCACCGGGAGCGATATCTGTTAAAGCTGAATTTTATGATGGTGAATACGAACCAGAAGTTTTTATCGACGACTTGAGAGTTTTACCATTGTAAAATTTTCCAGAGGATTTGAATCCAAAGCCTCGCTCGTGCGGGGCTTTAAATTTTGAATGAAAGTTGGCTAAAAAATATGGGAGGCACTTTTGGCTGAGTTTATAGACAGCTTTGCAGAACGAAAGCCAAGGGAATCTGCCGGAGCTAGATCTTCTAATAGATTTGACTACCAGAAAAATTGGGCTTTTTGTGAGCTGATTGACCTTCAACTTAAGGGCGATGACTATTTAATGGTCTTCGAACACCATGAAGATATCGTTGTTCTTAATTCAGCATCCTCGCCGACATCTGCTAACTTTTACCAAGTAAAGTCAAAAAAAACAGGTAACTGGACCATTAACTCGTTGGTTAAAAATGAGACTGATGATGACTTAAGTTCAATTATTGGCAAGCTGTACGGAAATCAAAATTTATTCCCTGACAACACTAAAAAGTTAGTATTTGCATCAAATCAGGGGTTGTCTAACAAACTCGAGTGTGGAAATAAAGGGCTAGACTTCGACATTGTTTCATTTAAACAGCTAGCTATTGCTGACAAAGAAAGAGTGTGGGAAGCCATTAAAGGGGATAATCACGGCTATTGTGATTTGATTGGGTTAAGCAAGTTTTTTTTAGTCAAATCACCTTTACGTTTAGAAGATCATGAACAGTTAACCAAAGGAAAATTGGTCGATTTTTTCAATACCCTGTTTCCTGAAAGACCTGCTC